>NZ_CP045732.1:623333-935000 GCF_016864235.1 Legionella sp. MW5194 | reverse complement strand
TCCGTCAGCCTGTCAAGCGCATTCGCCAGCGCAGTATAACTGTCACGGTTTTTAACCTTGAGGCATCGCAAAACCCATACGGCCGTTGGGTGAGTAGCGGCATTGGCCATCGTCACGCTGCGGATGATTCCCCTCTTTTTTCCAGAATGGGCACACCCGGGCAAAATGCCCATGGCCATGGGCCGTGTTCGTGTCAATTGGGTTACAACGAGGTTTTCGCCGTTATTCCCCTCCTGATGCAACTGCAGCAGGCTGTAATTCATATTCGCCGCCGCGACACGGACAACACCATCCGATCCGGCTTCACCGGTGTAGGAGTTCAACGCATCATACAGTTGGCGATCAATGGTCTGACCGGTGAGAACAAAGCAGTAAATGCCGTGCGCCGTGCAATCATAATGCAGCCAGCTTTCATTGAGTTGCCAACTCTTCTCGCTTCCGAGCTCAAGCCAGTCCAGCACAGGTTGCCCTGGTTCAATGCCTTCAAAAAAACATTTAATTCGAGATAACCGGGATTTACCCAATTGCGCCAGCGCCGAACCGTGGTTAGCCGGTGCAAGCATAATCAGATGGCTTAAGGGGCATGCTGCAAGATTGTTTTTATAATATAAATCCATCCATAGACGCACAACCGGCCCGCCGGTGGAATGGGTGATGCAGGCAAAACGTTCCCCCTGTCGCAACTTGTCAGCCATCTCCTCGCGCACGGCATGCTCAAAGGCGCGGGCTATGTCATCGAGGGTCACGCTGTCGTTAAAACTGATGTAACGCCCAAGATAAATATTCCCTACCTGAATAGCCAGTGCGCCCTCTCTGCACTGAGTCTCAAGCCATTGAGGCAGTTCGCCATACGTGTTGGTATGGGTCACACTCCAGCCATGGACAAAGATTACAATCATCGTCTTCCTTACTGTGTAGGCCACAAGAGGTATTGTTGCTAGTCGGATGATATTGGATTTTCTTGCAATAAAAAACTCCTGAAATGCGTTTCGGGTACTTTATCCGCTAGCCCCCCGACCAATCCCTGTTTAAAATAGGCTTCCTTCATTTTAAGGATGTCTGCTATGGATTTTAAAAAAAGAGTTACCCGTCAGTTTCTTATGGCCTTGCTTGCGATTCTCAGCGATGAACAGGAGATGAAAACAGCGCGCGCAGGTTATACGCAACAGGAAAAGGATGAGCGCCGCTACAATTGTCAAGCCAGCTTTGGCTTGAAAAACTGGGATAAGGAAACAGCGGTTGATTTTTCCGCCGCGGTGTTTGAAGCGTTGGCACGTGCTTCCGAACACTTTGTGAACCACACCCAGATGGTTGAGCAGGTGCAGATGCTGAATGAACACATCCTGAAGGAACTGGTGCCCGGATTAACCCAGGGCATTGATTGCAACCAGCCGCTGGATAAGGTCCGGGACGTGATTAAACAGCGAATCGAATCAATGAAAGAGCCCTCGCTGACCAACAACCCTTATGTATTCTATGGTCTTGCCGCAACGGCTCTGGCTGCAGTGGCTGTGGTGGCCTTATTGCCCTCCAACGGCCCCAGACAGTAGGGGTAGTAAAGCCGATTAAGGCCATTAAAGGTCCTAATCGGCTTTAAATCACACCGTGCCCAGGGATGTTAACTTCAGTTGACGGCCACAGACCCAGGCTTTATTCAAATCCTGGAACACTTCTTTGGGCATGTTCTGGGGTAAACGCACGGTGGAATGATCATCATGGATTTTCAAACCGGAAATGAACTTGCTTTGCAAGCCGGCTTCATTGGCAATCGCACCGACAATATTACCGGGTTTTACACCATGGATACGGCCCACATCGATGCGGAACAGTTCCTGCGGGTAATCGTCGCGGATGTTTTTCTTGCCAAAGCCTTTACGCTCTGAACCCTGACGCTGTTCGTAAGGACGGGCAGATTTAAACTCGTTTTTAAAGTCGCCATCCCGCTGCCGGGTTTCTTTGGCCGGTCGAGACGGCTTCGGCAACTCCTGTTGCCAGGCTTTATCCTGATTAAGCATCAAAGCCAGGGACGTTGCAACATCCATCGCGGAAGCCTCAGGATTGGCTTTGAGGAACTCCTCGATGATGCGGTAATAGCCCGGAGCATGTTCGTGTCCAAAACGCGACTTGATGTTGGCCATAAAGCGTTCCTGCCTGGCCTGTTGAATCATGTAGTCATTGGGCACCACGATTTTCTCAATGCGTTGACGCGTATGACGCTCAATGGTATTGAGTATGCGCGACTCCCTCGGCGTAATGAATAACACCGTCACGCCGCTTCGACCAGCACGCCCGGTACGACCGATGCGATGCACGTAGGTTTCGCAGTCATGAGGAACGTCATAATTGATAACATGCGTCACCCTGTCAACGTCCAGACCACGTGCCGCCACATCCGTCGCCACTAGAATGTCAATGGCGCCCTGGCGAAACTGAGCAATGATGCGCTCACGCAAAGCCTGGGTTATATCGCCGTGAATCGCCATGGCACGGTATCCCTGCTGCTGCAGCAAGGCGGCCACTTCTTCGGTGCTGCTCTTGGTGCGCACAAACACAATAACACCCTGATACTCTTCAACCGCTAAAACCCGAAGCAAGGCATCCGGCTTTTGAACCGGGGAGGCGAAAAGGAAACGTTGTTCAATGGCTTTGACTGTGGCCGTGGCGGCTTTAATTTCCACAGAGACCGGATCATTAAGGTAGCTGTTGGCAATCTGACGAATACGATAAGGCATCGTCGCTGAAAACAGGGCAATCTGTTTCTCATCGGGCAGCTTGGCAAGAATGGTTTCCACGTCTTCAATAAAGCCCATACGCAACATCTCGTCGGCTTCATCGAGCACAAAGGTCTTCAGTTGGTGAAGCTGCAGGGTGCCGCGATCGATGTGATCGAGGATACGTCCAGGCGTTCCAACGACAATGTGCGCACCGTCGCGCAATTGCTTCAGCTGACGGCTGTACTCCTGCCCGCCGCAAAGAACAGACACGGTCGTGCCTTTCTGATGAACGCTCAAGGCTTCAAACTGTTCAGCCACCTGAATGGCCAATTCGCGTGTGGGCGCCAGGATAAGCGCCTGGGTTGCCCTGGATTTTAACGATAAACGCTTAAGAATAGGCAAAGCAAAAGCCGCCGTCTTCCCCGTACCCGTCTGTGCCTGCGCAATCACATCTCTTCCTTCGAGCAGATACGGTATCGTCTGTGCTTGAACAGGAGATGGCGCTTGAAACTTCATGTCCTCTAGGGCTTTCAGTAAAACATCCGATAGGTCGAGGGCAGCGAAGCTTGCTAATTCTTGTGTCATAACTGGTTCCAAAATATAAATCGTAACTGAAAAAAATGGGTTAACTAATGTAAAAATTGCTCACTATAATAGCAAAATCAGCGCAGCGATGCACTAAATTTGTTAGTGTGTGCAATTCTTGGCGTGGAATATTACTAAAAAAACAGGAAGATACATTTACAAAAATTTTAAAAATTAATCTAACTGACAATTTTTTAATCTAAATTGACCCTCTTAATTATGATACAACTTTCTAAATAATCAACTGCAATTGCATGGGAATTAATTCAAAGCGAGCCGGCAGATAACCCAGCATCTCCCCATCCGCCTCCACAGGCACGGGTTTTCCCAGCGTCTCGATTAATACGGTTTTCGCCTGCCGATAATGAACTTTGGACTCCCGAAGATGCCGGCCGGAATAAATTTTTCGAAATTTCAACAACGCGCGTAAGGGCGTGGCATCAAGGAACATCACCACATCCAGCAAGTCATCATCCAGCCTTGCCATGGGTGCTACGTGCATCCGGCCCCCAAAAAACTGGCCATTGCAGAGGGCAATCATCGACATTTTAGCCTCCTCGGCGGGATGATTGTCGTATGCAATGCGCACATCCAGCGGTTTTAAGGACAATAAGGTTTTAAAGCCATGGATAAAATAATACATTCCGCCCCCGACCCGTTTCAACCAAGGCGTTTTCGACGCACTGACAACCACATCGGCCGATACCCCGCAACTGGCGATATTGATGAAATAGCTGATTTTATCGCTGAACGTGATTTTGCCTACATTGGTGCTAATGGTCTGATTATGAACGAGTCGTTCGAGAAACTCCGTGATGTGCTGGGAAGGAAACTGCCTGCCAAAATCACCGCCGCACCCGCAATTAAAATAAGCGGTCTTAAGCTCAGGATAAGGCAATTGATCTGCCACGATAATGCCGTTAATGGCCTGGCTCAGGGTACCGTCGCCGCCAATGATAACAAGGTAATCAGGCCGCTCGCTTAACAGATCACGGGTTAACCCGCTGATGTCATCACTTACATTCGACATGCGGTGCGTGATTTTTTCAAAAAGGGCTTTGAGTCCAGGCTCGAGAGCCTGCCAGATTTTTTTCCCAGCCCCATTGCCGGCAATCGGGTTAATAATGACCGCAATGTGCTTCATAGCAGGGCCGCCAGACGACAGGCCTGATCAATGGCATGGCGCGCATCCAGTTCCAGTGCCTTGAAGGCTCCCCCGATTAAATGCACGGACTGACCGCTTTCGCGTAAGGGATCGTACAAATCCCGCAGTTCATTCTGTCCGGCACAAATGATCACGGAATCCACCGGCAGGACTGTTTTTTCCTCGCCAATGCGGATATGCAGGCCTTCATCGTCAATGCGCTCGTAAGTCACCCCTGCCAGCATCTTGACCTGCTTGTGTTTAAGGCTCAAACGGTGGATCCAGCCTGTGGTTTTACCCAGGTTTTTGCCGTGCTTTTCTTTTTTGCGCTGCAGTAAATACACCTCGCGCGGACTTGGACTCACCGAAGCCTCGTCAAGTCCGCCGCGATGGCTAACAGTCAAATCAATTCCCCATTCCTTGTAAAAATGCTTCGCTTCATGGCCATGGTGCTCGTGCGTCAGCCATTCCGCCACATCAAAGCCAATGCCGCCGGCACCGATAATGGCCACGCGTTGGCCAGGTACTCGCCGTGCCATGATTACATCAATGTAGGTCATGACTTTTTCATGATGAATGCCGTCAATTTGCGGAATCCTTGGCGTAATGCCCGTGGCCAGCACCACTTCATCAAAGCCCTGCAGCAAGGCCGGCGTGGCTTGCGTATTGAAGCGGATATCCACTCCGAATTTAGGCAACTGGTGGGCAAAATAATTGATGGTGTGCTGAAAGTCCTCTTTGCCGGGGATACGCTTGGCGAGATTAAACTGGCCACCCAGCACCTCGCTTTTTTCAAACAGGGTGACATCATGCCCACGCTCAGCGGCTACCGCCGCAAAAGCCAGACCTGCGGGCCCGGCGCCAACCACCGCGATGCGTTTGGGATGATGCACTGCCTGATACACAAGCTCGGTCTCATTGCAGGCCCTGGGATTCACCAGACAGGATGCGGTTTTATTGACAAAGACCCGATCGAGGCATGCCTGATTGCAGGCAATGCAAACGTTAATCGCGGCGCTTTCACCGCGTTTGGCTTTTTCCACAAACTGCGCATCCGCCAAAAAAGGCCTGGCCATGGACACCATGTCCGCATGGCCTTCCAACAGTACCCGGTTGGCCAATTCCGGCGTGTTGATGCGGTTGGAGGTAATGACAGGAATACGCAATTCCGGTTTCAGTTGTTTGGTCACTGCCGTGAACGCCGCGGGAGGCACCATGGTGGCAATGGTGGGAATACGGGCTTCATGCCAGCCAATACCGGTATTGATTAACGTCGCTCCCGCGTCTTCAATCGCTTTGGCCAGAAGAACAATTTCTTCCCAGCTGCTGCCCTGGCTTATCAAATCCAGCATGGATAGACGGTAAATGATAATGAATTTCTCACCCACAGCCTGCCGCACTTCGCGCACAATCTCGACCGGGAAACGAATGCGATTGGCGTAACTGCCCCCCCAGTCATCCAGGCGATGGTTCGTGTGGGCGACAATGAACTGATTAAGCAAATAGCCTTCACTGCCCATGATCTCAACGCCGTCATAACCCGCACCTTGGGCAAGCTTTGCACAACGCGCAAAGTGCTGGATGGTTTTGGCAATACGGCGTTTAGTCATGACCCAGGGTTTGAATGGACTGATTGGTGATTTAATGCCGCTTGGCGCGACAATAAAGGGGTGATACCCGTAACGCCCGGCATGGAGAATCTGCAGGGCAATTTTCCCGCCGGCATCGTGCACGGCGTGAGTAACGACTTCATGACGCTGCTGTTCTTTGCTGTTGGTGAGTTTGGCGGCAAAGGGCGCTAAGCGGCCGGAACGGTTGGGGGCAAAGCCGCCGGTTACAATTAACCCTGCTCCGCCCAAGGCGCGCTCACGGTAAAAGGCTGCGAGACGGGCAAGCCCCTCCTTGTCTTCTTCAAGTCCTGTGTGCATAGAGCCCATCAGAATGCGATTTTTAAGGTGGGTAAATCCTAAATCCAGCGGCTGAAAGATGGCTTTAAACGGGGTATTGTCAATTCTCAATTCCATGAACGGTTATCCATCGCGGCAACTTAAAAAAAAGATTATAAGGTTTTCAAGAGCATAACGACAGCATTACTTTGGACGCAACGGGGAATTCCAGTTGCCTTTTTAGCTTAACTTGCTACCATGCTTTTTAATCCACCTGCCCGGCACACGATGAGCATTAAAAAATACCCGACCTGCATTGGTTATTGTGCCTTGATTTTCTGGGTATTGGCCGCGCCATTCACTGCCACGGTAAAATCCCTGCCCCTGTTTGAAACGTTAAGCCTGACTTTTTTGGTGAGCTTCCTGTTTTCAGTCGTGCAACTCACCCTGCGCAGGCAATGGGCAGCCCTCAAACAACCCTGGCCGCTGTACCTGCTGGCTTTTATCGGTATTTACGGCAATCAAATCCTGTATGTGGCGTCATTCAAATACGCCCCGGCCTCCCATGCGGATCTGATTAATTACCTCTGGCCGATTCTTATCCCGGTCCTGACCGGCTTTTTACCCAACGAACAACGCAGCAACAAGCACCTCCTTGCCGCCTGCTTTGGTTTTGCCGGTGTCTACATTCTTCTGTGTCAGGGGGAAACAGGCTTTGAACGTCACTACCTGCAAGGCTATCTTCTGGCGTTTACAGGTGCACTGGTCTGGGCGCTTTACAGCATCACAGCCCGCTTCTTCAATGAGGCACCCGTGGACATGATTGGTCTTTGTTGTGGATTGGCTGCCGTGTCGTCCGGTGTGCTTCATATGACTTACGAAACCACTGTCCTTCCGCAGGGCAGGGAATGGGCCGTTCTGCTGTTGATGGGGTTAACCACACAGGGTCTGGCTTATTTTTTCTGGGATTTCGGCATAAAAAAAGGCGATTTTAAACTGTTGAGCCTGCTGTCTTATGGTAATCCCATGCTCTCCATGCTGGTTTTAATCCTCCTTGGGATGGCAACTCCCACCCGGGAGTTGCTCATTGCCTTTAGCTTAGTCGCTTTGGGCGGGGTCATTGGCATGGTGTCCTTCAATAAAGACGACTAGCGTCGCTTTGGCAGAAAATGCTAGACTTATCAATCAACTACAGCCAAGGGAAATCATGAAAACCAACGCATTGCTTGCTGCCAGCCTCCTTCTTCTATCGTCCGCGCATGCCGCGACATTAACCAGTGAGTTGTACGCCACGGAGACCGGCGAAAAAATAGGACAGGTGGTTTTTGAGGACAGCCAATACGGCTTACTGATTAAACCGGCGCTTCAGTCACTGCCCGCAGGCCAATTGCATGGCTTCCACCTGCATCAACAGGCGGATTGCGGCGACAAAGGGATGAACGCGGGCGGGCATTATGATCCGGCTAAGACCAATACGCATGCTGGCCCTTATGGAAATGGGCATTTAGGTGATTTACCGGTATTGGCTGTGAACAGCCAAGGGCAAGCCAATACCCCGCTGTTGGCCCCACGATTAAAAACCAGTGACTTGAAAGATCTCGCGGTGATGATTCATGCCGGCGGCGACAATTACAGCGATAACCCACCGCTGGGCGGCGGCGGCGCCCGCATCGCCTGTGGTACGCTTAATTAAACCACGGGCCGATGGCTTGTTCAGCATCAGCCCGCGTCGTGTTACTTTTTGGCGATTTGGGTATACGCTGGATTATCGGTACGGACAAAAATCTGCGTGTAATAAATGTAGCCACGTTTATCGTGTGCGATACCGACGCCCGTCATGTTGAAATTGCCTTCAATGTTGCGACGATGGCCAGGACTGGTCAGCCAGCGGCGAACCACTTCGCGGGGACCCACTTTAAAATACGCAACGTTTTCCGATCCCGCACGGCACAACTGAATGTTGTCATAAATGCGCTTAATGCGTTTGTTGAAATCGATGTGGCCAAACGCCATGCGTTTAGAGGCCATGTCCTGGCTGTGGATGGCCGCTTCATGCGACATGAACTTGTTCATTACCAGTGGCTTTAACCCTTTCGACTGCCGGTATTTGTTCACCTCGTCGAGAACCAGCTGCTGATCATGGGCGTATCGATCTTCAAGCGCCGCGGCCCCTGCCCATTGGGCGAAAACGCTCAGGATCAGGAGGGCAAACAGCAAGGTCTTTTTTCTCATTATCACTCTTCCTTATTCGTAAAAAAGGACAAATTTTAACCCTGATGACCTTTTTTTGCCAGAAAAAAGTGAACCACCTTGAACTATACTGCAAATAACGACATCAGGGAGGCACGTGCATGATAAGCACAGAATCAGGGAGTACCGATCGCCGCATACAACTGGCTCAATGCGGAAGTCATTGGGGTGAAGACATTAGTTTTGGCGACTCTGACCATACGGGCAAGGACGAATGGTTTGAGACTGCCGTACCCGGTACCATCGGCTTAAATGGCAGTGAACCCGGTCCCGGACCCGGCATCGTTTTGAAAGACATCGAAAACAACCCGGTTGAGATGGTGTGGACGGACAGCCTTATTGGGTGCATGGGGCTTGCCATCATCGGCCAGGACAAAGACGGCAAAACCGATGCTTTTTTTGCCCATGCACGGCAATACGACAGGGCGGATGCCGCCACTACCCCCGATAATCCGATTCATTTAGCCCGTGAATTCGTCAAAAGCCATGACAATGTCCGCGTCTTTTGGGGAACTGATTTTTTACACGGGTGTCGGACAGCCACGGATTACAGCATGGCGCAGGTTGCCCGTGAGAATGCACAACGAAAATTATCTTCTGATTTAGGCTGTTGGGTCAGAGCGAATGATTGCCTGCCATCAAGCAGCATGACGTTCCTGCCCAAAGAAGGATTGCTTCGACCGGGAAAACCGCTTGAAGTCATGGGCAAGCTTGCGAAAGAAGACCATTTGGCTGAGAAAAAAGAATTTTCCGACAGCAAAGCCTTAAAAAAATTCACCCCAGACACTGGCATTTTAGGACGCATGGAAATGCATCTCGCCGAAATCAGGATGCAGCGTCAATGCAAGATGCGTTTGTACCATCAGGACGCCAAGCGGGATTATAAAATCCTCATCCTAAGCCAGGCCATTGAAGCGTATCGCGTCGGCAATATTGATGTCTTACGTCGTTATGCCCAGGATGCGGAAAGAAATGTCGGCTCGTTTGTCGATCCCAAGAGCGTTGACGCCTGGCACAAGACCTCCGGCGAAAGCGTGACCGCGCGGCTGGTTCAGGATGCCTTTGCTGATGCACGTGACAAAACCAGAAGCATGAATGCCACCGGATGCGGCCTTCGAGAAGACGGCAATGATGTTCACGATTACGAGGAACACGCCAGGATCGTCCCATCAGTCATCAGCCGGGCTGAGATGTAAGCGTGAACGCCCGGCGCTGCGTCTCAAGGGACAGGATCGTTTTTGGATAAATATAGTACATGATGCCCTTATTATGGTATTATTGAACAAGTGCTTTTTAGATGTACATAACCATGACCAACTCCCTTTACCGTGATCTCCATCAGCAATTGCCGGGTTTCTGGCGCATTCGTCTGCAAAATTTTTTCAGTTTCCTGCCCGGGATAAAACCCGTGGATCACCGGATGGTGACGTTACGAGAAAAATTACAGCATGCCCACGATTTCCAGTACGTCGATTACTACCATGGTCATTCGGATTATTTTAATCGCCGTTTTAAAACTACAATAGTCAATCAGTCTTCGGAGGAAACCGACTACCTGGTCAATGCCTATCCACCGCCGCCATTGATTGATCCGGCGTTAACCGTTCTCGGAAGCGGCTCTGGAAACGCAGCGGCATCCGACCTTTTCAATGACAAGAAGATGCAGGCGGCTGAATCCAATACCCACCCCAACACCCTGGATTGGATTGTCAACGAGGCAGAAGCCAGTCAAACAGGCTCGCCCAGTCAATCCATGGCTTTTTAACGCCTCGTGGTTTGACTCGCTCACCTGGCGTCAGCCCGCATTTGCCCCTATGATGAAATGAGAATCGCCACTGAAGGAACACTCATGACTGCCTTGCCGCATTTTGTCTGCACCCACCCCTACCTCAGCATGCTGGTCTTTGCCTGCATTGGTTTTCTTCTTCGCGGCATGGTACGCGTCAACATCCAGGCTGTGCGTTTTGCCATTGATGATCTGGAGATGGCGTTGCAGGACAACGATCTTGAACAGGCGAAATATTGCCTGGGACGGCTTAAAGCGGGATTTGGCTGGCGATAAGAGTGCAACGCGCCGACGCGCGTTGCTTGTTTATAATTGGCTGCTGACGTGCACGGCATGAATCACAGCACTGATTCGCCCCACGCGAGCGATGGCTGCGGGCGTTAAGCCATGTTCCAGCAATTGCCGGCTATGGGCACTGATGCAGGCACCGCAACCATTCAATACCGACACAGCGAGACTCAATACCTCAAATGTCACTTTATCCGTTCCGGGATTCATCATGCCCTGCATGCGAAGCCCCGCCGGGATTTGTCCCAGTTCCGGTAATTCGCTTAAATGAACAAAACGATAATAAAGGTTATTCATCGCCATGATGCTCGCGGCATTTTTTGCCGCTTCTTCAATGGTGAAATCACCCTGCAAACCTTTAATACCAGCCACCAGTGGCTGATTGCCGAGATGATAAGCGACTGCCAGGGCTGAGCCGACGATTTGTTCTTGACTTAAACCGTCTGTCTGCTCAAGGTCAAGGACCTTGCCCACATTGACGCGGGCATCTTTGGCAAATTCCGGCAACAGATCTTTAATGAATTGCAACATGGTTCTCTCCGTTATTGATGGGCTTCAGCGCATTAAACATGGATGGTTTCTTCTCCTTTTTTCCAATTGCAAGGGCATAATTCATCCGTTTGCAGGGCATCCAGTACGCGGAGCACTTCCTGGGGATTACGGCCGACATTCAAATCGGTGACCATGACAAAACGGGTAATGCCTTGCGGATCAACGATGAACGTGGCGCGTTGTGCGACCCCTTCCTGCTCATCCAGGATGCCTAAGGCCTGAGTCAATTCCCGTTTAATGTCAGCGAGCATGGGAAATGGCAGGTTTTTTAAATCTGCGTGGTTATTACGCCAGGCCAGGTGCACGAATTCGCTGTCGGTACTTCCGCCTAAAATTTGCGCATCTCTATCGCCAAATTCACCGGTGAGTTTGCCGAATTCAGCAATTTCTGTCGGGCATACAAAGGTAAAATCTTTAGGCCAGAAAAAAACCACCAGCCATTTTTCTTTGTAGGTGTTATTGTTGATGACGGTGAAGGCATCATGAACATCGTTGCCTACTGTTGCCTTTAACTCAAATGTTGGAAATCGATTACCGACTGTGATCATGTTATTCTCCTCAATTATGCGGTTTCACTGTAAATTTAGTTGGATAGGGATAATAAGTAAAATTGAATATTACTATCGCATTGATAGATAATATCTATTAATTGCCACATTGTTATGGGTTGATTACTGATCAATTGGGTGCTTAAATGACTGTCTGTGCAATTAATAAAAATAAGAGGGCCTCATGAGCAAACAAGAAAAAATCTGCCGCATCGTGCGCTTTATTACCAATAAAAACTGGCAGGGAACCTGCTGTCGCTGATGGAAGTCCCCGCCCTGCATGCTGTGTTGCATTATCAAAATCCAACCGTGGTGCGCCATTTCGCGCACCATCATCCTGCGTTTGATCTTAAGGCCAGCCAGCAGCTTTTTAGCGATTTACTGGCTTGGCTGTGGTTAAATGCTTACCGGCAAAAAACGAAACGGCACACTTATTTTTTTGGTCCGCTGCTGCCTCTGGATGCCATGTGGCATACCTTTATCCTCCATACCCGCGACTACACCGATTTCTGTCAGGCGTTCTTTAAAACCTATTTTCATCATGAGGTAGAACCTCCAGGCGAAGAACATCAATTAACGCCGCACGAGCTGGCGGATCTTCTCACCGACTGTTACGACCACCTCGGCGAAGCATGGGTTAACCGCTATTTTTCTGAAGCATTGGAACCCATCGAATAAGACCATCCTGTCTTTCATTATTGTCCGCTTCGCCATATCGACAAGGCCCTGGAGATAACGTATTATCCTTAGGATTGTGTTGGAGTAACTGGCCAAACAAGAATAACAATCAGCCTCCGCAGAGGACAACTGCACAATTAATTGGGAGTGAAGCCATGGCAGCCGAGCATTATTCGGCCTCTCTTGTGAGTCAACTGTCATTACCGGGCACTCAGCAAATGCCTCAAGGCTATTTTCGCTCCAAATTATTTGTTGCTCCTTTTACAACCAATCCGCTCGTTGCCGCAGCAGGACCTGTTTTATCACTTCTGGAACGATTGGGTGTCAGTCCTTCATTACCACCGGTACAAACCATTCGTGGCAACATTGAACATGAATTACTGGCCTTTCATAGCCGGGTGCTCGGCAAATCCTACAGCGATGAATTCATCGCCATCGCCCGTTATTTACTCTGCGCCACCATTGATGAATTGCTGGGAAAGAGCTACCTGCGCCTGCATAGCGAACCCGCTGTCTTTGCGGCGTTCACCCCGGCATCTCAAGATGGCACGGGTCCTGAGCAACGCTTTTTTGACATTGTTCATTTCATCAAGGAACGGCCCCACCAATACCTGGACTTAATTGAGTTGGCCTATTATTGCCTGATCGCCGGCTTTGAAGGCATACAGCATGGGCAGGCCAATGGCCGCAGTGTGCTGGATAACCTCATCGAAGAACTTTATCAATTAATTCAGCAGCACCGGGTCAATCAATCACATCATCTGTTTAAAGAACAGAAAAAAGCCGACTTTAGCTCCACGAGCCGTAAACCGCTGCTGACGGTGTGCTTTCTCTCGTTGGGATTGCTTATCGCCAGTTACCTCGTGAGTTACCTCTTGCTGGAAAATAAAGCCAAAACCGTCCAGACAGGACATCATCTCATAGCCAAACTGGATGACTAATGGATAAATCGCTACACCTGCTTTGCGAAGCATTAAAACGAATTTTCGTGCAGTTAAAACCCCAACAAACGCCTTTGTCTTTTCTGTTATTGATTGGTAAAAGCAGCCAGGGTAAAACGGCGCTTTTAAAGCAGGCCAATCTTATCCATTGCCCCATCGACAACGAGCAGGGAGCCAATCTGTTTTACAATAATCAGGGGGTTATTCTGGAGTTGGGCGAAACCTGGCTTCACAGCAGTGATGGTCTGTTAACCACGACGCTGAAGCAATTGAACCGCTGCCACAGCAATGTCAAAATCAATGGCCTTATCCTTTGCATCAACAGCAGCGAATTATTGCTGACTGAACCGGCACAACTCGTTGACCATTGCAAATCACACATGCAATTACTTGAACGTTTCGGCAGCGCCCTCGGGTATTGCACGGACATGGCCCTTCTGTTCACGCAACTGGATACACTGGCCGGGTTTTGTGAATTTTTCCAGTCTGAGCACCCCAGCGAACTCGCCAAACCCCTGGGATTTTCACTGGAAAACACGGGGACTCGCAACAAGTTCATCGAAAAATATCAATCCCAGTTTGACCAGATGATTGAAGTCCTGGGGCAGCAAATTATTAATAAACTGCACCCGGCACGTTCCAGCGCCAAACGCACATTAATCCGTGAATTTCCCTTGCAATTAGCGTGTCTGCGGGTGCCTGTGCAGGCCCTGATTCAACAGTTGAACCATCAACTCTTTCGTCTGCAGGGACTGTATTTTACCAGTGCCCAACAGGGCGGTTTAACCATCGATCGTTTGAACCGCAAGATCCAGCATGAATATGCGTTAACTGTGCAGGACCGGTTTCAACAATCCAGCAACTACCGACCCTATTTTATCGAGGGAGCCATCAAGGCCCTGCAGGAACACACAAAAAGTCATGTGCCGGGCATGAGCGGCAGGCATAAACTGTTTGCAGGCATTGCGGCAGGGGTTGTCGGCCTGGCGCTCTGCGGCGTGTCTTATCAACACTGGACGACATCCAGACTGCTTGATGAAGCCAGTAAAGAATTACTGGCGTATGAAACGCTGATAGGTCAGCCCAATGGCAAAACATCGGCACTGTATCATCTGTCGCTGGCGGAGACTAAAATAGACTCCATTCCTGTTAATTTGTTGTCGCTGACCATCATTGAACAACTTAAAAGCCAGCTGCATTCCAATGCAAAGAACAGACTGCACCACAATTTCTTACCGGACATGATAGCCAGCCTCGAAGCGATCATTGCCAATCCGTCCCAAAGCCAATTGGCGCGCTACCAGGCTTTAAAAATTTACCTGATGCTGGCTGAGCCGGAGCATTTTTCGGAAACGGCGGTGGTTGACTGGTTCAGAACCACTCATGAAGCAAGCCATGCCGTGGCAATGAATGACAAGGAGATTCTGCTTCTTAAAAAAGCATTGAAGCAGCCGCTGCAACCCATCGCCATTAACCGTCAACTGGTCAGTGATGTTCGCAATTACCTCAACGCCCTGCCTGCGGCTTACCTGTATTACTCGTTGGCGAAGGACAGTTTCCCCAAAGACAAAAAAACCATCGATATACCGGGGTTTGATCTGACCAACAAGGAATTGCCCGTTTATTACACCAAAAAAGGCTTTAACGAGGTCATGGCAAAGCTGCCAGCAATCAGCGCACAACTTCAGGACGAGAATTGGATTTTGGCCCGGCAGGATTTGCAAAACCTGCCTTCGCAACTCGAACAGGCTTATTGTTTTGAATACGCGACCTGGTGGCAGAATTTCATTCGCCGCACGCACCCTCAGCATTACCAGGGTTATCAGCAGGCACGTCTGCTGACTCAGACGCTGACGAAGACCAATGCCATTGAGAGTCTCGTTGAGCTGATTCAGGAGCAGACCAGCCCGTCGCCCGATCAAAGCGCCTCTGTTTTCAATCAGCAGGTGGCGAGCCAGTTTACCTCCCTTAACTTAATGAGCAATTCCGCCACCCATGAGTTGAGTTTAAACATCAGCGAACTGGAAAAGTTCATTACTACGCTGGCGCTGGTCAATGATCAGGGACGCACCGTTTTTGAACTGACGCGCTCACGCTTCAGCGGCGAATCCTTATCCGATCCCTTAAGCGCGCTGTACAATCGCGCCCGTCAGCTTCCAGAGCCTGTGTCCAGTTGGGCGAAGCAAATTGCCGATGACACCTGGTTTATTTTTATTACTGAAAGCCGTACCTATTTGAATCACCAATGGCAGCGGTTAGTTTTTACGGACTATCAATCCGCCATCGCCAACCGTTACCCGCTGGATGCCAATAACCCTGACAGTGAAGTGTCGCTGATGGAGTTTGATCGCTTTTTTGCACCGGAAGGCACCTTGAATTCCTTCGTAAATCATTATTTAAAACCCTTCCTGGATACTTCCAAGCCACAATGGCAATCCAAAGAATTAAACGGTTACGTCATGCCGATTTCCACCGATTTGATTAATGAATTAATACGCGCCAATGTCATCAGTAACATGTTTTTCCCTGAGCATGCCAAAACCAGCAAAATCGACTTCACTCTGCAAAAAATCAATCTGGATCCCGTGGTGGCCAATATACAGTTATCCATCGGTGAAACCAAACTCACCGACAGCCAGACGAGCGACTCTTACACCTTTTTCAGCTGGCCTCAATCGGATGCCAAACTGGCCATTTACTCCATTGAAGGCAACCATTTTGAGCTTGAAGAGAAAGGCCCTTGGGCTTTCTTTAAAATCCTCCAGAAAGTCAATGTGCTGGTGGACAGCAATGACAGCGCAAGCCTGCAGATCCTGTTTGAAATTAATGGCAATTCAGGGCGATACCAGCTCAAAACAGAAAATCAGATCAATCCCTTTAGTCCTGGCATTTTAACCGGCTTTAATTTAAATGAAGAGATAGCCTGATATCCCTGTGTATACGGCAAATGATAGGGCAGTCTGAAAGTTCTGATAGCCTTGCGGTGTGTGAGTACTGCATAATACCCTGCCAAGCCATTCATGAAGTCCTGAATTTCAGCATGCCCTGCCCGTGCAGGCATGCGGTGCTCCATTGGATGGTTACATCAAACTCATTGCAACTCGCTTGCAAGCGGCGCGCGGTAAATGCGGTACTCCAATTCATGCAGGACACGCCCCGACTCGCTGCATTTCACATACTCATCCTGCGGCGTACCTCCCAATTTTTCAATGAGTTTTCGGCTGGGGTAATTGCTTTTATCCACGGGGTATTTCAGGTAATCGTAGTGAAGATTAGCCGCCGTCCACTCGATCAGAGCCGACAACGCCTCATAGCCATAGTAATGCCCCTGAGCGCTTTTTTTAAGCCAAATGCCCAACTCCGGTGAACGGGATTGAATCTCATGAAGGCTGGCATAGCCTAAGAATTCGCTGCGATCTTTACGGATAAGAATCAAGGCAATTTCTTTGCTTTTGCGCATCGCCAGTTGCTTTAATTGCACATGGTCCACAATCTCCTGCCGGGTCTTGGGTGCGGAAGGCCACATGTAACGGGTAATCTCAGCGGTAAAATGCTCGGCAATGTCGCTTGCATGATCTTCGCTAATGGGAACTAATTTCATTCTGGGGGTGTCCAGGTGTAATTGGCTGAAATCCATTTTAACCCCGATAGTCTGCGTTGCCCTGCCCAAATCTTTAATTTTTGGGCAGCATTTTCACGTTAGGATCTTTGGTGTATGCATTGAGGATATCACTGACCAATTGTTCAATGACACTGTCCTTGACATCGTCCTCAATCAAACCGACTTCTGCCTTCATGGCGGCCAATCGTTCCTCGATAATTTTAGCTACGGAACCATTAGGAAACAAGGCAGCCAATAATCGGCGCGCTTCCGCAGGACCCAAGTGGCGGTAGAGTTGATTACGAACCGAGGCATCTTCCGCTGTGGTACTGAAGGCCCACAACTCAACAGGACCCAGGGTCAGTGTCAGCAATTGGATATTCACCCCGCTCTTGGTGGCGTATTGCACAAGGAACGTCGCCCCGCCCTGACGCGGCCCATGGACGCGGGTGCGCAAAGCGGTTTTTGCCGTCTCTGAGAGACCGAAAATCTGGGTGGTTTTTTCCACGGCCTGGGAAGGACCGGCATCCATAATGTAAATGGCAGTACTGAATTCAATCATCACGGAATCAAAGTCGTCAACGGATTGAGAGAGCAGGGCAATCTGTACCTTCCATTTTCGGCCTTCCCGCATGTCAATGATGACCTGATCGCGCACCGCAGCGGACTTGGATGTGCGATGGAATTCGTCATAGACAATGCGTTTGGGATCTTCCCGGATTTCAAGTACACGCGTCTTATGGTATTCCCGGTACTGATCCGGCACGTTGTTCATGCTTTCTTCGGTTAAATAATAATGGCGAGCGAGGACATAGCGTGCCAGCATGTACATGACCGACGTTTGCCGATCGGCTGCATCACCCCCGCTTTTAGCCACTTCATCAAGGTCAAGCGACACCACACGGGCATCGCCGATATCAAAACTGGTGACCCGGGATAAAATGGAGTATTCGCGAACCGCACCGGATATCATGCGCGAAAACGCGCTGATCAGCGACTCGCCGGTGGGAGCCACGACCTTTTCATACAAGTCCTCAATCGACGGCGTACGGCAGATAGACGCTGCATCCGCGAGCAGTGGCATGGCATAACGTTGTGCGAGCATGGCTTCATGGACAAACCCGGCGGAATACAAGGCATCAGTCACTTCCCACCAGGTGGACTTCGAATCCCTGACGAAGCCAATTTCCTCTAAAATACTGTCAATAAATTCTTCAACACCAGGCGCATACGGCGTCGGATTGAATTCATCAGCCAGGCTTTTATACAACTCGTCAACCACCATACCGGCCAGATCGGGCATCCCGTCATAGGGTTTATTCGCCCCGAGCGGTGTGGTTAACAAGGTGAGGAAATTCACTAAAAAGGAGCGCTCTGTCGCGGTGGGGTAGCGGCAGCCTAACTGGGTGTCAAAGGGGTTAATGGAATATTCCGGCGTCATGCGCAAACGGTAATAGGCGACAAGATGGCGCTTGGCAGCAGGCAAGGCCTCTTTAAGCAGGGAAATTAACCCGCTGCTTGACGGGCCGATATCAATGATGGCTATGCGGGGCAGGCGCGTTAAACCTCCCTGCAGGCAAAGGGCTAAGTTTAATGCGTTGGATAACACGGATTTACCCGAACCAGGGCGTGCGTACACCAAATCAATCCAGGTTGTCTGCTGCGTCGAACCGGGTTGAAACGGCCAGGGTTTACCATCGGGTGTACGAAATAATAACGCACCGGTCTCCCAGGGGGACGCGGGGCGGGTGATGGGGAGCATGGTAATCACATCCGACAAAGGCGCAACGGAAGGCACCGCTGCGCTCCGTGTCGTCACAGCCAACATGCTGGATACAAAGCCGGCAAATGGATCGCCGCAAATTTCCGAGACATCGGTGGATCCCCACCCCTGTATGGCCTTGACCAATTCCGAACTGCGCCGGCGTAATAAGGGAACATTGCCTTCCGGTGCCCAGGTGGTGGCCACCACGCGCAAACGCACAATGGCGTCGTCGGTATTCAATTGCAGGTATTTTAATAGATTCACCGAGTCGCTGATGAGACGGTTTTGGGCGGATGTAAAGGAAAGGATGGCTGACAACATGCCTTTTAATTTAATGGTATTTAAGCCCTCGCTTTCAACGAGGAATGAAATACGCCAGGGTATATGCGACGGTAGTATGCGTGCAAACAGGGTCAGGAAAGGACGCACATCCTTGGGAAAAAGATCAATAAACACCGAAGAATAGATTTTTGTACCCACCTTTACCGTGCGCAGATCAAGGTTTTCCGCATCGCGGGGTATGACCTGTTTAGCCAGCGAAGGCCAAAGCAAATCGGACACATCGCCTTCAAAACGATTAATCTCGCGGGGAAGAATTTTATCGCCCGGTAAGGTAGCCCGCCAGTCATCCGCTGTAAAATCCGGATCGGCGGTCATGCGGATAGCCTGCACCGCATCATGCACTTCAACCAGACGGGCATAAATGTTCAAGGCATCCAGATCATTTAAAACCGAACGCACATAGGCATCATGCGTATCCCTTAATTCAGGGATAGCGGCATACACTGTCTGGGTATTTTTAAAAGAAGGGGCCTTCATGTCCCGCAGCATTTTCAGTTTGGCTTTATTGGCCGCTTTCAATTGATCCTGCGCAAGGTTAAAAGGCCTGGTAAATAACACAAAGTAAAGCCGCTCTTCCGCACAATACTGCGAAAGGTAATCCACACGCTCGATGAATAAATCGTCCAGTGTCAACTCCAGCCGCTTGGCCGTCGCTTCCGCTGGCGCATAAATGTCTTCAATCACTTTGCGGATGTTCTGCTTGTCATGGCTGAAATACACCTGAAAAGCATGGCCAGGACGGCTCATGGCGCCCTGAAATGCATTCGATAAGCCCTCCACCAGCTGGTCGAATTCTTCAGCACCTGCAAGTGCTGTCACCCCTTCCACTTTGATTAAGGAAATCAGCGACCCGTCATGATTAACCAATACCGTGGGACTGTCCGCGGTTTCGAGTTCGCAATAAGACTCCGTGGTTTGTTTTAGCGAGGTACTTAACCAGGCAAAAAAGGTATCTATACCTTCAAAAAATGATTCAGCCCAATTCCCCATGGTTATTCCCTATTCTTTACCAGTCATTGTTACTATTGACTATGAACATCAGCTCGACTCCGTGATCTCTTCAAGTGCACTGGCAGCCCAGCGTTCAATCTGCTTGCGAAACTTAGCCCTTGACGGCAGGAGCCGAATATTATTAAACAGTTTATCCAATGTCTCTGGCGCCGTAGCGCCGGAGTCAATGATCAGCTGGCCGAAGATGGCCGGATCACTGGTTCCTTCCCCAAATTTCTCTTCAACAATCTGGGACCTGAATTTAAAACTGCGATAGATATTCTGAGCACTGGCCTTGTAACCGGTATCATTGGTAATCGCACAGAAAAGCACATGACATAAACTGTTCAGTTCCGTCTGCGACAATTCCGGCAGATAAATCAGAGTACCGCCGCCATAACCGCCCACACCCACGGATTCAATAAAGAAACATTGAGCACAAAAACAACAGGCGGTCACCAGGTTAGATAAGCGGTTGTTGGTGTAATCATTATCCAGATTAACCACTTCCTGGAACAGCCTTGCCTGAAATCCACAAAATTGACAGGTATAGCGATCGCGCTGAAAAACCTTTAATTCAAACGCACGAAAACGCTCATCCGCTTTTCTGGCGGAATACAAGCGCCAGGCTCCAGCACTCGCTACTAATTTAAGCTTGCTTTGTTCCTGATTCATAACCATCAATCTTGCCTGTTTGCTTTCATTGTAAATCAGGAAGCACTGGGCTTCCTGATTTAACCGCGATGTTACTGTTGATTATGATTAGCCGCCACTGCTGGTGAACACAGTACCTGTAGGACCGGCTGTTGTACCACCGGAACCACCGAACATGGTCACGCCAGCCACACCCAGAATTGTGGGCAGGAAGAGAAGCGCCGCGGCGATAAACACCAGCGCAATCGGCGTACCGATTGGGATTTGGGTTGGATTATCTTTATGCTGTTTGAACTTCATGATGGCACCCACCGAAAAACCCAAACCCGCCAGGTAAGAACCCGCCGTGATTAATTTCGCCAATTGCCCGAATGAACCATAAATGGTCGAAGCCATGTTGCCAATAGACTGGTCCGCTGCCATGGCATTCCCTGCTATGCCTAGGCACAAAAACACGGTCGCCATCACAGCGTAATGAGTGTAACTGTTTCTTTTCGCTGGGGTATTCACTTTTATCTCTCCTGTTAAACACATTTAAAATTATGAACCATAAATTGTTGCATTAATGACATTCACCGTTCCCACAATATTAATTGCAAGAATCCCGCCAAACACATGCATTAATCCTTTGCCCGTACCGCCAGGCGGTTGTCCCTGCGAAGCCGAACGGGCAATAAGCACCCAGCCTCGTATAAAGGCTGCCAGGCCAATGGTCTGAATGATGATCCTCAAAGCCCAGGCGACAGGACTGCCGCTGCCAAAAAGAGCATTGGTACTTTGATTGGCGCTGGCATTGGCATAGGCCAGAATGTTGGTATTTCCAAACGTAGTCATGAGCATCACGTCCATGGCAGTCGGGAAATAAATGAACACCGCTGCGACAATAAAATAAACCACAGGCTCCTTGACACTGGTATTGGAAGACATCATCGTTCTGGCTTCACCATACACCTTTAAACTATATATGGCCTTAAAGGCAAAGGACAAGCCTATCAGATAGGCCGCGCCGGTTAATAGTCTCTGAACAGGAGCAAGGTTGGAGGCGATATTGTTTAGAATATCGGCCTGACTTGTAATCCAGTTCGTAATTGATTGGTTAGCCATATTCGTCTCAACTGTCTTGCTGGCTAAATCGAATGATCTGACCAGTACTCATAACCACTCGTCCCTGGGTCGCATCAATCAGCTTTACAGTTCCATACCCTGCTATAACAGAACCCTCTCTTACCGTAAGTGTAGACCCATTTGTGGCAATTAACCAAGCCCGGCCGGGAATCACAGCCTGAATATAATAGACTGGTCGAGGGGTTACTTTTCGCACCATGTGCGGAACAGGTTTCGGTTTGGCCCGAACCGTTAATACCGCAATTTGTTGAGATTGTTGCTCAACTTTGGCCGCCAGTAAACTGACCGATTGACTTAAGGCCGCAATTTTATTACTTAAATCGGTCACATTGCTGGTAAGGCCATTTAACTGATTATTGATGGTCGTGATTTCCGAACGCACACCCTGTTGTGCCAATTCAAGCGCGGACAATTTCTGCTTGACCTCATCAGACACCACCGTCGTCGGTTGGGACTGAGTGGGAACAGGCGTCAGAGTGGACGGCGTGGGTTGGGTAACCACCGGTGTGACAGGCGTTGGTGTCACTGGCGCGGTCACCGTTTGCGGCGGCGTCACAGGCTCGGGCTTTTTGGAGAACATGGCTCCCATGAATTTGTAAATAATCATGGCCACCACAATCAAAGCAATCACAATCAATGCGTTTTTTCGGACGTCCTTTTTAGGAGCCCGTTGTTCGCCTTCCGCACGCATGGCTTCTAAATCATCATCACCGCCATCCGGATTGACGACATCCAAATCAGCAAACTGATATTCATCGTTGTTTTGATTATTATCAACCATTTCTTACCTTCTCTTCACGTTAAAGGGAGGTTAAATCCTGAGTAAATAATATACCCACCCCTGTTCCAGAAAATACCTCAACCGTAGTTGGGCGGTTAAATTGCTGCTGTGCGACCTGTCCCCATTGCTTACCCAGCGTTGCCAGACCAATGACCGCATTCTCCAGCGCTGAACGCCCTACGCCATTCTGAATGGTAATGTTATCACCGCCTCCGGTACCGCCAATGGTTACGGTTGTATTGGCCGATTGGAAGGCATTTCCGAAGCCCTCGAGGAAAGAGGAGGCAAACAAGGAGCCATAACGCATCAGGTAATGGTGATTGGTGCGGCTTGATAAAGCCGTTCGTGCGGTATTGGGGTCAATGGCAAAGGCACTGATGGAGGTAGTTTTTGCCGCGCCAGGAACGGACATGGTATTAAAACTGATAACCATCTTGTCCGAATTGCTGGGGAGGTTAAAACTGCCAATAAGCTTCGCCCCTTTGAAGCGCCCCGACACAATGGTTGCAAGAATCGGCCCGGGCTCATCGCTGTTAATCGAGGTATCGAGTACTGCAAACAGAATATCACCCGTCTTGATTAATGCTTTTGGCGCGGGACCTGTTGCAGTGGTGGCCTGCGGAATGGCGGAAGCCCCTGCCTGATTCGGGCCAAAACCGGCCAAACCCGCTTGTGCCGCGTCTTTTTTGTCTTCTTCTTCGCCGCCAGTATAAACCTGCACCCCGATTTTTTGCCAGGTTTGTAACGATTGGTTAGCGACAGACAGCATTTCCGAGGTACGTTGCTGAATCTGCTGCTGGTAGCGTTGATCGGCTAATTGCTCGTTTTGCTTCTTGAGTATGGCCTGAAGCTGTTGCGCATTGGCGGCTTCCACCGAGGCAGCTGTTTGGGGACGGCCTTGTCCTGCTGGCAAGCCGACCATGGTGGACGGCAGCCCCGGCTGTGTTATTCCATCCAGCCCCGGAAGTTGCGCCCCGGTATCCGAGCCTGTTCCCAACTCAGACGCAGTAAAGCCCGCGTCTTTCAATTGGTCATTGCTAAAACCGGCCCGTCGTAATTGCGCTGCGGTAAAACCGGCGTCTTTCAATTCCTTGGCAGAAAAGCCGGCCTTCATTAATTCTTCGGGACTGAAACCGGCGTCTTTAAGCTCCCTGGCACTGTATCCAGCCGCCTTCAACTGAGCGGCAGTAAAGCCTGCATTTTTTAATTCCGCAGCACTGAACCCAGCGTCGCGCAATTGACTGGCGCTGAAACCGGCATCTTTTAATTGTTGCGCGGTAAAACCGGCTGCGCGTAATTCTTTCGCAGAGAAACCCGCCGCTTTCAGTTCAGCCGCTGTAAAACCGGCGTTTTTAAGTTCTGCGGCCGTAAATCCGGCTGCACGAAGCTCAGCCGCAGTATAGCCCGCTGCCTTCATCGCGGCAGCACTGCATCCCAGTGTTTGCTTAATGGTCGCGGCAGAGACTCCGGCCGCGCGTGCAGCCTGCAGGGAGGCAACGCTGCAATCGGCAGTGCGCCCTGCGGCAATGATTGCGGAGGGATCAATGCCTGCCGCCGCCAGTTGCTGGGGAGTAAATCCGGCGGCCAGCAATTCCTGAGGAGTAAAACCAGCGTCTGACAACGCTTTGGCATCGAAACCCGCCGCCTTGAGAGCCGCAGCGCTGCAACCGTTTAATTCGCGAATGCGCTTGGCAGAAACACCCGCTTCAAACAGTTGACGCAGTTTTGCGGGATCGCAACCCGCAGCACGGATCGCCGCATCGGAAGTGGCAGCCGCCTGTTTAATTTCCTGCGGTGTAAATCCGGCAGCCAGCAGTTCCTGGGGAGTAAAACCGGCATCCAGCAGGGCTTTGGCATCATAACCGGCTGCCTTTAATGCGGCTGCGCTGCAACCGCTTAGTTCCTTGATGCGTTTGGCGGAGACACCCTGATTGAATAATGCTTTTAACTTATCCGGATCACAACCGGCTGCACGAATGGCATTGTCATCCAATGGGTTGGCCGCACTGATTTGAGCCGGGGTAAAGCCGGCATTGGCCAAATCATTGTCGGTAAAACCCGCTTCCTTCAGTGCTTTTGCACTGCAGCCCGCGTATTGCCTGATTAACTTGGCGCTGACACCCGCCAGCCGTTCCTTGCGCAAGGCTTCCACATCGCAGCCGACCTTTTTGACGTCATCCGGTGTAATACCGGGAGGCAACTCCGATTCAGCCGCCATGATTTGAGCCGGGGTAAAACCCGCTTTCGCCAAATCATCAGGAGTAAAGCCGGCATTGAGCAAATCCCTCGCGCTGAAACCAGCCGCTTTTAATTCGGCGGCTGTAAAGCCTGCGTTTTTTAACTCCGCCGCACTGAAGCCGGCATTGCGTAATTCCGCCGCGGTGTAACCCGCGGCTTTCAGTTGGGCGGCGCTGCAACCGCTGATACGGCGAATGGCGGCGGCACTGACACCGGCTGCCCTGAGTTTCTGCAAAGCGGCAACCTGACATCCGGCATTGCGAACGTCCGCCTCGGTTATTCCTTCCGGCAAACCGCTGGCCCGGGCAATCTCATCATCGGAAAAGCCGGCGCCTTTCAACTCACCGTCACTGAAACCAGCGTCTTTCATTTCCTGAGCAGTGAACCCCGCGTTGCGCAATTCGCAGGCATCAAATCCGCAGGCACGCAAGCGAGCCGCACTGTAGCCGGCGTCTTTTAATTGCCGGGCATTGTATCCAGCCGCCCGCAATTCTTTGCAGGAACAAACAGGTTCAAGATCGCCAATCTGATAACCATTGTCTTTTAACTGAGCACAGGTACAGGCTCGCTTCAGATCAGTCATGGCCGCGCCCTGGCTAACCACTTGCTGAACGGTGGCCTTGCTGCAGTTGCTGCTTTTCAGATCCTGCAGCCACAGGCTTTGTTGTGGCCCACCCTCTTCCTCGCGGGCTAAGGTAGAAAATCCGACACTGCCTTCGCCCTGCTGCGGACCGACAGATTGCACTCCCTCCCCCAGCTCCTGAGTGCGGATGATGGTAGGAATTGCACTTCCGCCACTTTTAAGCGCAGTTTCAGCCTGGGTGACGTTCTGTATCTGCTGTAGCTTGGCGTATTGTGCTGTGGGATCCAGCGCGCCCGGAATGGATTTAATGTTTCCGGGTGCACTGGTCACTGTGGAGGTTCCCAGAGGCCCGACATCGGTTGACGAGGTGAATTTAACCAGGCCAATGACGACGGCAATCACCAAAAGCAGGGAAGTGAATATAATAATGACCCTGGATCGGGTGTTGGTGAACAGCGCTTTCAGATTTTCTTTTTTTCCTGCCATTGCTATAACCCTTCTACCTTGAGTTGCATGACTTTCCCATGCCAGGACACTAATAATACAGGCGATTTCTGCATCTCGTAGGCATGCATGCCATCGGCGCTGGTCATGCTGCTGATCCACCCGGGGGATAAAATAGTCAAATTGGTACGCACAAACATTTTATCGCCTAAAAGCCAGGCTCTGGCATCCCCGCCGCTGACGGTTAACCGCTGACTGCCCTGAGGGGGAACGCCATCCAGCACATGCAGCAGGACATCATTGGCGCTTGGCGGTATGCCTTCCTCAATCGGCGTATTATTGGCATTGGGGCCATAGCCCTGAACGCGTAAATCCACACGATAGTCCACGGCTTTCTGCCCCGGGATTAATGTCAGCATGACTGGGGTATTGAGTCCTTTTAAGCGAACAGCCAAATTACCATAGTTATAGAGTTTTTGTGCCTGAATCATCAGGGTGTTGCTGGTTTTGTCCCATTGAATATTAAAGGCCGTGGGATCGCCTAAGTCATAAGCGCTGATAGGCCAGGGAGCCCCCGTGGAATCCAAAAAAACCAGGGATGACACAAAACCCTGCGACAAACGAATCACGGGCGGGGTTGAACCCGGGGACAAATTCACAAATTGGGACGTGGCCGTCGGCTTGGGCGGGGTTCCCGCCGGAGAGGCTTCCGCAAATTCCGAGGCTTCGTAAATCTGCTTCAAACGCACAATCTGCTCAGGGGTTAGCGGAAAGAGCTGACGAGTAACCCCTTCAAACGCCTTGGCATCGATTAACTCTTTGTCATTGGCGGTGATGGTTGGATCCTGTGGATTGTTTTGCTGTGGCCGCGTCTGGCCCTGATTAGCCGCAGCGGAAGCCGTTGTGGTTGTCGGCGGTCGATTGACTGCCTGCCCACCTTGAACAGGTTGTCCGCCTTCCGGCAGACCCGCCTGATTGCCTTGATCTGTCTGTGACAAGCGTTGTTGCAGTAATCGCAATTGTTGCAAAGCCTGTTGAGCCGAATCAGTCTGATCGGCAGCATAGGGGGTAACGGTCAGGGCATTAACTACCAAAAGACCGGATAGACCGACCCACTGAAGTAAAACGTTTGTTTTTTCCATCAAGTGACTCCACCGCTGGCTTGTCCTACAACAAATTGTGCAATACCAATTCCACGAGGCGAATCAAGCGTTGAAATGCGCGTAATGAGCATAGTGACTACATTGTTTTGCTGAAAAAATTCGCTCGCACTCTGATAAGTAACCAAAATCGGCATTTGCACGCGCCATGAGAAGCGGCCGCTTAAAACCCCTTTTTGCAAAATAATGGGGGCCCGGGTCGCTACGGCGGAAACGATCAGTTTTTTTGCCTTGACCTGATCAAGGATGTTGGAATCCTGCAGGGCCTGAAGAAACTGCTGCCAGCCATCGGTTGTAAAAAAGCCCGAGGTCGATTCCAGTTCATCCCTGTAATTAACAAAGTTGTAGGTAAATGCCGCAATGGCTGCCTGGTTTGCCCATTGTAAAACCGCGGAATCCGATTGGTTCGGTTCATTTAAGGCAGTGAGCGGGGTGATACGGCCGTTAATACTGGTTGCAAAATATTGAGGCTCAGGCGGGTGCGTAATAATGTAAGCCAGCATGGAACCAATAATAAAAATGACACCCACAGCGACCAGCAGGGCAAACATCAATTTCTGTTGGCCATCTCGCGCAAACTTCTCCTGAAAGCGGACTTCTTTTAACTCTTGTTGAGCCATATCTTCCTCGTCTTATTCCGGTATCACTTTAACGGGCGGTGCGTTAACAGGATCCGGCGGCAATAATGCGACCGATGAATCATTGGGAGTATCCCGCGGTGACAACTTGACAGGCGGTGTTACCCCGTTTGAAGCATAGTATTCTCGCTCGGGCTGAGTAAAATAGGCGTAGTAAATCCCGCTAATCAAAGCCAGATTGACTACCAGGGAACCAATAACCATAGTACAGGCACGCCTGTAACTTGAGACGTAGAACGATTTGGAATTTTTTATTGACAGCCAAGTCTCTCGACTCATTTTTTCCCCATTAAACCATGACTTATTGATTTACTTATTTTTCAGCAACATGATGGCTCATTTTCCCGAAGGAATGCAACTATACATTTATCATTCACCCCTGCTCGCTGTAAAGCGAAATCCGATATTCCCGCCTATTTTCTTTAACTGCTTAAAGGACTAACCACGAATTGGGATATACCAATGCCTCGCGGAGAGTTCAATGTGGATACGCGAGTAACCAGCATGCTCACCATATTGGCTTGTTGTGTATATTCAGTCACGCTTTGATAGGTTACCAGAATAGGAATCTGCACCCGCCAGGTAAACCGATCATTTACAAGTCCTTTACGCAAAATCGTTGGCGGACTTATCGCAGCGGCGGAAACAATCAGTTTTTTAGCCTGCACGGCATCCAGGTTATTCGACTCTTCCAATGCCTGTAAAAACAAACGCCAGCCATCGGCGGTAAAAAATCCGGAAGAAGCCTGTAATTCTTCGCGGTAATTGACGAAATTGTAACTGAAAGCCGCCACAGCCGCCTGCCCTGCCCAGGCAAGCATCGCGTCATCGGACTGATTAGGTTGATTTAAAGGAAAAAGAGGCATGACTCGCCCGTTTAAACTGGTTGGGAAGTAGCGTGGGGCTGGCGGGTTGTTGACAATCCAGATTAACAGGAATGCCAGCAGAAGATTAATCCCCAACGAAACCAAAAGAATACCCATGACCTTTCGGTGGCCTTTACGGTAATATTCATTGCGAACATGAACGGCCATTAACGCATCTTGTGGCATCTTATCCTCTATACAATTGCATCTCTGAATGTAATTTCAATTCTGGAGTTGGGTGATTTGTCTCCTCCCTGATAAAATGAGACCACCGGTTTGTCGCTCCCCGCCCCTTCCGTAAATATAAAACGACTGTCGATACCCTGAGACCAGAGGTAATTCGCCACCACTCTGGCCCTTGCCAGTGTTAGCGCCTGTTCACGTCGTGAAGACACGTATTGACTGCTGTAGCTGGTTACGTTCACGCCGACTTTTCTGAATTGTTTCAAAAACAACACCACTTGATTTAACAAGGCGTAGGATTCCCAGCGGATACGGGGCGATTGATCAGCAAAGAGCGCAGCGGAAGGGATGCTGACTAAATAATCGGAGCCGATAGTAATGACTTTAACGCCGCGTTTATTGAAATTCTTCTGCATCATTATCACGGCATAATCGGATGTTCCCGCTACTTTTTTGGGAAGACGGTAGACGTCTTCCTCCAGGGGCTGGTAATTTCCGCCGCGCTGGCAGCTCGATAACAGCAGCACACCAAACAATACGGCCTGCCCGGTTAAAAAGGCTTTTGAGGTCACACGCCAAAATCTCACTATAGCCCTCTTTCTTGTATGGATTGATTGAGTCTTATCAAATAAAAACATACAAATCATTGCGTTACAAGCACTTCCTGAAAAAACAGGGCAGGGACGGGATTTGTGGTTAAATTTAGATCGACATGGGTACCATTTAATAATAATGCGGCGCTGCAGGCCGTGCTGCACTTAGTCTGCAGACTCCGTATTGTTTGCCTTTTCGCGTTCGCTGACGATTTTATCCGCAAGCGATAGGGTCATTTCCGCAAGAATCTGAGCTGAAACTTCATCGCGTTCGGCGGGGGGATAACTTGTTGCCATCTGGAAGTCTTTAATTAATTCATTGGCGACAGTGCCTGAATATTTGTCCTTCGCCCCGCTTACCCGCTCAATAATCGACAGGTAATTCCGCGTTTCATTGATGGGCAACAAGGGCTGAGAAAATTGCTCGACATCCTTGACCAGGAGCGGTAAAGCATTCACGCCGCGGCGCAATTTGCTGAAAATGGTAAGAACCCCATCCTCTTCTTCTTCAATAAGTTCTTCCACCGGTTCCGGTTCATTGTAGCCGTGGAATGCCAGCAGGGCACTGACGCCGCGTTCAATGGGTTCGACAACGTTGGATTCACGCAAGGCTTTGGTAATGAGTGAAATCTCTTCATTTTCCACGTCTTTTTTAATACTCAAATCACCACTGTCCAGCACTCGCTGGAAGCTGGACAATTGTTTTTGCAGTTTAGCCAGGTAATCATCCGGCGGTGGTTCCACCTTCAGGAATTGATTCAGTTTTAATTGTTTGACCGGTTTGGGATTGGCATAAAACATCCGGGCACGTACAATTTTGGATTTGAAAAAGATGTGGGCCTCGCCCTCAGTTTGCTCCTTTAGATCCAGCAAATCAATACGGGCACGTTTCTCATAGGATGAACTTTTGGTATCCATGTAACTGTTGGAGAAGCTGGTATCCTTCGTCTGGAAGGAATCCACCTTGGTGACGTAAGCTTCACCCGCCGTCTTGGTAAAGAAGTCCCAGGTTTCGGTCGGATCTTCAAGCTTCATGCAGATCTTGATGTTGGTGTTTGCACCGATGGAAGCTGCCTCTTCTTTCGAGGCTTTCTGGAAGGCTGGCAAATCCTGACCGGCAAAAATGGCGGAGAAACCTAATGAACGCGCTTGGGCTGGCACCACAGCAAACCCCTGCACCGCATAATAACCGTACTCATCAAGGATGCACATGTAAGGTGTCGGGGAGTTGGTTGGTTTTCGTTCGATGACATCCCGGTAATCCCCTTCCACTTCCTCACCCAAACCGGCAGCCATCATGGCTTTAAGGGAAGAGACAATCACTTTACCCAGGTTAGCCAATTCATCCGGCGATTTTTCAAGTGCCGGCAACAGTACCACCAGAATACGGCGGTTTAAAACCACATCCTTGAAATCCACTTCCGCAAGGTTTGTTCTGATAATATGACCGTAAGTATCAGCCAGTGAAGAAAACACCCGAACTAACTGCATGGTAATAAAACCGTGCTGCTCCAGAACCTGAGAAACCTGTTTGCCCTTTTTTTCCTTGTTGTAACCCGGGAGGTTGAACAGGTAGTTACGCAGCGGATCCGTAACCAGCTTGGGTACGGATTCAATGTTAACGCTTTCCTGTTCGTCACGGGGAAAAACCTTGTCGATGACAATCGCTTCAAGACGGGTTAAGTCAAAATAGTTACGGATAGTATTGGCGTCGAGCAGAATAGCGCCCTCATCACGCATGTACACCAGCAGTTTCATCAGGGCTTCCACGAAACTGATGGCACGGCCTTTCCACATATCCCCATCGGATGATTGTCCCGAGGAACCCATAAGGCTCACCACCAATTGGGTCAACATGCTGGATGACCCCTGGCAAAATGGATTAAGGGTATTGGAAAGACGCTTTTCCTGTGGCCCCACGATGTCACGCGCACCGGTCATGAAATTGATTAATAATAAATCGTCTTCACGTCCCATACTGCGAACCATGGAGAATACCTTGGCATAAAGTGAGTTATCCCCTTTACCATCGACATAAATAAAACCGCTGGCCTGTACCAGGGCGTTAAAGGCCAAGGAGACCAGAGCCTCCGTTTTACCGCTACCGGTCGATCCGAAAATCAGGGCATGAGTACGCAGATCTTCGTTGGCAAACCACAATTCTTCATTGGTTTTGCGGTCATTACCAAAAAAGGCAATGCCGCGGGCAATATTGGGTGTTTTGATGCCGGGTTTTAAATCATTGTAATCTTTGACCCGCGCGATTCGGGGCAGACGGAAAGGCAGCATCTGTTTGCGGGTATAGCTGTAGAGGAAACTGATGCCGCCTAAAATCAGAATGAGGCTTGCGGCCTGAGAAAGGTAATAGCCGACGGCGGCCAGGGAAATCAGCACGATGGAGATGTTGCTGGGATCAGCAAAAAAATCCGCTATCCGCTGCCCCATGGTTCGCGTATCCCGAAGCAGCTGCGAAGGATCTATTTCATGTCGTGTATCAATACCGCGCATCATGGTTTTAATTCCTGCAATTCTTTCGGCGACAGTTTGACTTCTTTCACGGCTACTTCGAGCGCTTTGATCGCTTCATCTATCATCGGGACCAGTGAACGTCTTCCCATCGCTTGTTCCGCGCGCCAATGGGCAAATGGACCTGCGACTTCGGCAAAAGGAGTTTGTCGGCCTACACAATTAAGCATATACCATAATCGTCGATCAATGGGCTTCAGCCATAAAAATTCCGAACTGGGCACCACCCCGTCTTCGCGGGCTTCCTGCAATAAGGAAGCCATAACCGTCAACAAGTAGGCATGCTTGGCCAACACTTCCTGTACCAGCTCTGTATTCAGGTATTTTTTAATCACCGGTTTGGCAATGGAAAAGTCAATCTTGCCTTCCGAACAGCCTTTATCAATGCCCTCAAGAATGGCAGCGCCCGCCCCCCTGTCCCGATTCATGCGGGCCATGAAGACAGCGGCTAAGGCCATGGCATGCTGGGGACAACGATCAAAGCCGTCAAAATAGGGCCCCAACTGCAGGGTAAAAACCCGTTTGGCATCGCCGCGCCGGATACCCGCGGTCATTTCCTGACCCGGTACTGGATTATCCAATATGGCGTCGTCTTTTTTTAATAACTGGTATTTGCGGGAAAATTCCATGGGTGTCAGCGCCATCGCCCAAGGCCCTTTATTCAAATCCTGCGAAACCAAATCCTCCTTCACCACCGGCATGATGGCCGGCCAGTTATGCTGCTCCTGCGCCCGCAAGGATTTCATATCATGCGCACGGCGAAATTTTAAGGTGATGTTGGATTGATAAAGAAAAATAGCGAGAAGCACCAGAATCACCACCACGGGATAACGGATGTAATCACCGACGCTGCCGGTCAATTCAAGAAAGCGATTCCAGTCAACGGATGCCGGATCGAGTGTCTGCATTAGGTAAACGTTATCCTGCAGGGTCTTGTCGGTAATAAAAAAAGAAACCAGCTTCGCCTGCCAGATGTTTAATTTGAACACAAAAGCAACAATGTACTGATGCCCCGTCGCCCAAATAATGTAGGCAGTAACAAAAAGCAGGATCATAATCCAGACCGGAGCCATTGAATTATCGCCGCTGCCGCCTTGTTGCTGTGCTTGCTGAGCCATTGAAGTCAGAAATAAAAATTACCTAGTCCAAGTATATACATACTTTAAGTCGGGTGCGACTATCTGTCTGATTCTGTTGCAGGATTTTTAACAAGCCGCCCTTTTAGATAAGTATAGACGCCAGAAAAATGAACAAAGCGGACGATATTGTCGAGATTAATCGCTTTGTCCTTAAGTGTAATCAACGGCCGTCCCAGTTTATCCAACGGGGTTTTATCAGGCGGCAGAAGCAGCAAATCACTTTGGTTGATAAAAATCGCCAGATAGGCTTCGTTGATTTTTTTCTCTTTCGATTTGATGAGATTAACGATGTCTGCTTCGTCAGCATAAATAGGACGCGAAATAATCTGGCGCTGCAGATTGGCGATAATTCGTTCCCAGGACTGCAAATTCTGGCCTTCACTGGAGTAGAGACTGACGAAAACCAATTGTTGGTCATTGTGCAGGTTGCGCTGCAGGGCATTGACGGCTGACTTTAATTTCTCTTCAGGATTTAATCCCACCTGCCGAATGAAATTATCACGGATTTCCCGTAAATTTTTACCGACGACCCGTAAAAAATTAGAATCCTCCCATGGACCATTATCAATCGCTTCATTGAGGGTCTTTATAAGAATATCTATTTGTTTCTGAACGTCATCGTCTCTCATACGGCAAGGTTAGCAAAGTGCTTTTTCTTATTTGGAAGAGTATTGCAAAGTATAACAGCATTCACTGCGATTAGTGAGTGAATGCTGTATTAAAGATCGGAATCAGCGAGTGTAGCCCAGGCCTGAAGAACTGGTTTCTTCTTCCTTGTGCACCAGATGCTCCTGGCTTTCAAGGGTTTTAAGGTTGTTGGCGGCCGTGAGGAAGGCGCCGCTCATCATGTCAACCCGTCTTAACGCCTCGACATTACTGGTATTGGGGCGCATGGCGATGATTTTTTCTATCGGGCCTTTCATTTTTTCCGCATCATTCAAACCCTCGTGACAGTACCCGGCTATTTCTGCAGGGCTTAGCATTTTATGGGTTGATGCCTGCGGCTTAGGAGTAGAAAACAGCCCTAAAGTGGAAGCGCGACTATTATTTTCGTTTGCCATGTTGTCACTCCTAAAACTTGATGCTTACAGATTAACAGATTTGCCCTTAAGGTAATCTTAACAACGCTGCTTTTTTTAATGTTTTTTTATAACGTCTGCGTCCTAGTCATACATTAACTCGTCCAAAGGCGTGTAATCGCGGCTTGGACCGCCCTGAATGAGTTCATTCACGACATCCGTCATACACAGTAACCTTAGAGCATTGGGTGTCACTTCGTCAAATGTGACGCGAATGCCAAGCAAGGCATTTTCCGCCTCATCAAATGTCGCCCCCAAGCCATAGCCTAAACACAACGAACAAAGCTGATCGGCCCGACGGGCAATGGCAGGCAACAAGCCGGTGTCAGAAAAAACTTCTTCGAAGCTGACAAAACGATCATTTAAATAAAATTTGGCATTCATGCCGGCGGCAATCAAAGCCATGCTTTTACGGATATCAGTTTCCATTTATCGCCACCAGGGTTGTGAGGATTTAACCCGGCCAGCCGCAAAACTCCTGAGCCAGCGTAAAAAAACGGGGACGGTGAAGCCATAATGCTCAATCACACCAAAAAAAACAGCGGATACCAACACCAAAACAGCTGTCCAGACGCGAATATGCATAAGAAAAAGAAAAATAGGAAAAGCGGCTCGGGCATCGACGATAAAAAAGCGGGCACTTCTCGCTGAATCACGCCAATGAGAAGTAGGAGAAAAACCGCCTGCCATAAGAACCTCATTATTATCCGGGATATATCAAGTATATCGCTCAGGATTGATAATTCAAGAGAGACGGCAATCAGGAAAAAGGAGTCAGATCGTAATTGTCCTTCTTCGTGAGGCAATTCATGAAATCAGCCAGACCAGGGGATTGGACTTCTGCCTGGGTTTTAGCAGAAGAATCCGATTCAGGCGATACTGCTTTTTGATTCACTTCAGTACGGCTCATACGGCTTAACATCGTTTGCGTGCTATTCATCATGCACAGCTCCTGCGGTAATTCATACAAATAGACTAACTCTACAATATTAAGGTTTTATTAATTTTCCAACTGTTTTTTAAAAAAAATTGCAATGCGCGCCCGGCAGTAAGCAGGACACTTAAGCAAATGATGCAAAGCCTTACAATAACTTTACAATGGCCGATCGCGATTTGGGTTATTATAATTAAATCGAATTGAACATTTCTGACGCACAATGAACCTCATCCAAAAAAAAGAGCTTCTAAGGCTATGGAAGCAAAAAATTGCCAACGTCCCTACCCGTCGAATAGAGATAAAGAATCAATTAATTAGTCTGGCCACGCTCGGTGATCAGGACAAAGTTGAGGAAAAATACCATACTTTTGTAAAGAAACGGGCGGAGTTATTAAGTGACAATCACCAGCAGGGATTCACCTGGGAACCTCACTTTCAATGGGCACTGGACTGGTTGACTTATTTTTTGCCGGCTGGTTGGCGTTTTTTTAAGGGCTCAGCATTAAGACAAGCCTTACTGGAAGCACCCTTGCTCGAACAATTTAATATTCTGGATGAGCGTGACCTTCTCTCCCCAGCGGGCGTACAGACAGACCAACTCAGGATGGAGCAAACCCTGTCCTACAGGGCAGACACCACGCCTCATACGGAGACTTATGCGACGCTTGAGACTTCCTTTTCTGACCAATCACCGACAGAGCAGGCAATTACGCGTCAAGTCGGCGAAAAGACTCTAATGCATACCTCTTCTGCCGTGAAGGCCGATGCTTTAAAAAATCCGGCCAAAGAAGAGGACTTGCCCAAGGAAAAGGACTTGCCCAAAAAAGAAGACTTACCTAAAGACAAAATTTTCATGACCGAGTCTGAGTTTGAACAGGCTCTGCTGCATAATCCCCGTGCAGCCCTGCTGGCTCTTGATCACCAATTGGACGCCATCTCGGAAACCAACGACCAAAAAGAATTAGCCCCTCTCTTTAAGCGTCTGGATTTAATTAAAACCAGCGTGGACCCCTTGGTTTACTATCATCTGCTTGAAAAACTCTATCAGCATCAACCTTTAAACACCTTGAGTTATTTCTACAGCCTCTACCAAAGCGATCCGAAAGAGATGCCGAATTCGTATGAATTCATTGAGCAGCATCTCTGGGCAAAAACAGTCATGGACTTGTTTGTAAAACACAGCGCCACGCCAGTGTATACCATTCAACTCCTGTTAATTTTATCAAGCGCTATCCCCTCGCTTCCCACCTCGTTGAGTACCAAAAATTCATCGGCGCATTTACTCTTAGGCAAAGGAAAACAGCCGATTGATTTTTTTGGAGAGTTATTTAAATTGTGGTCTGAAACCCGCAGCGAGTCACCCATTAACTTGTTATTAACTGTTTATAGCAACAAAAAACGCTACCTCCAGGAACAAATTGAACCACTGCTGGGAACCAACACCAAACAGAACCGTGAACTGAATAGCAGGTTTTCGGTAACCAAGGGCGATGGTTCATCTTACATGCAAATGCTTGAGGACATTCTCGACTACATCAAACCGGTACAGCATCCTTTTTTAAAGCACCTGGCCAGACAGGGAGCGGAACAGTTACTGGCAACTTATTGCCAAAATGCCGATCAAAAATCGGAGCACACCTGGCACAAAGGACACGAGGGGGCAGAAACCTTTCGGTTAATCGGTAAAATACTGGGGAAACCCGCTATAATTCCTGCCGCTTACAATACTTATCTTTCAGGCCTTGACCCGTTTACTCCTACCATACCTATATTCCCAATCAACGGTTATGATTTCCAACATGCCGAACGTTATGCTGTCGAGATTATCCTGGGCGCGCTCATCGGCCCGGAAATGGCCTTGCTCAACGCACGCCGTATCAAACAAATGTACGTTCAAATCAAAAACCCTAGCCCTTTTATCATCAGCTGGATAGTGAAACGGGTTACCCCGTTTTGTCCAACTATCGTGGCGGATTTAAAGTATGTTTTAGGGGAGGTGGCTATTTATGGTACAGAGGACCTGCCGTCCCATGAAATAACCGACTTCTGTTATCACCCCGCTGAACTTGAAAAACAGATTGAGGAGCAGTTTAGGAGACTCCTGAATGCTTCAAAGAACCATCGGGCTAAAGAAGAAAATGAGGCCTCTGCTATCCTTTTAAATCGTCTCATCCAGTTAATTGACCATCCGAAAAGTCGCCCTGACACGTTCGACAAGGCACACTCGTTCATCGCCCAATTCAAAAATTACCTGACTGATAACCTTGAGGCCGCCCTGGAGAAGCAAATCCAGTTAAGGCAGAAAGCATTGTGCCAATGGGAAAAAAGCACCTTGGGCGCTTTTGAACCGGGAGATGAAGAATGGACTATGGAAAAAGTGAGGCAATACAAATTAAATGCTTCTTTGGCCGGAAGCAGTAACCAGTTCCAACAGGAATATCGTGATTCGCTGACCGCGGTTAATGCCTTTGTCGTGGCGCTTGAGAAAATCAATCCACACGATTTAGACGCCTTACGCGAGGCCAATGCTGTTCTTGTCGACCTTCAGGTTTACTTGACAGACAATCAATACCAGGAATGGCATCAACAGATAGGAAAACTAATCCATGACTGCCCCCGGGACTTAAAGCCTTCCCCAAAACTGTTGGCCAGTCCCTCGCCGCAATTTTTTGCGCATTCGGCTAAAATTTCCCACTTACCTGCTGATTACCTGCAGGATCCAAGCAAGAAGAGAATTTAACACCTTGCTCAAATGGCCCGACTGTAATAAAGTGTGCAGCATGTTGCCTCGCTATGCTGGTTAATGAGAAGCGTATTCATCGTTTTTATCCTGGTGGTATTTGTTGCTAGCGCCTGCAGTTTCCAACAGCACGCTCCGTTTTTGCTGAACCAGATTAAGGGTCTCGGATGGCTTGGGCCTTTATTTTTTCTTCTGATCTATTGCCTGGCCACCCTTCTTTTTTTACCCACCATGGTGCTAACTTTAGCTGGAGGCGCCCTGTTTGGTCCTGTGATGGGTACCTTTTTAAATCTTACCGGCGCAACCTTAGGCGCCGGTTGTGCTTTCTGCATCAGCCGTTATCTGGCGAATGACTGGTTTACTCATAAAAAGGGAATTCGCCATAACAGGCTGATTCAAGGGGTTGAAAAACGGGGCTGGCAGTTTGTTGCGGTGCTGCGGCTGGTTCCCCTTGTTCCTTTCAATCTGGTGAATTATGGCCTGGGGATGACCCGAATCCGCTTCAGCCATTATTTGCTAACGACTCTCCTATTCCTTGCACCGGGTGAAGTCATTTATACCTATTGCGGTCATGCGGGAATGGATGCGCTGATCAATGCTCACTCCGTTTACAGCTATGTCTGGCCATTGTTTTCTCTGATCGCCTGCCTGGGAGCAGGTCTGGTGATTAAACTCACGTGGCGTTCACAACACGCGGGTAAAGTACAACCCGGCAGCAACCCATTGTCGATGCCAGGGGAATAACCACCAGAGCGGCGTGAGGCTGTGGTAACCCCCTACCGGCCGATTAATATAAAAATCGCTGCGGCCAGAGCGATAACACCCACAATAAACGACGGAATCATCACGCCGGGCACAATCGCAATGATGGCCACGATAATTAAATAAACAGCCAGAAGAATAAAACCAATGTTGTTAATCAGTCGCATCATCGAATCCTTTTAATTAGCGAATTGACAAGCATTCAGATTAACTGGTTTGTTACGGTTTGCCAACATCAGTCGGAGTGTAAACCAGGCTTCGTCTGGCAGCCTGCACCAGTTTTCTTCTGAACAAAGCGGCAGAGCGTACCAGAAGAGTGGACATGGTCAGACGCAACAAGTGACGAAACCCCTGATGTACTCGACCTTGCCGCCATCCCCAGAGTAAGGGGATGACCAGCAAAACCAGCAGACTCTCCTGACGCTCAATCACCAAACTCAGGTATTGCTTATGGGCAAGTACCTTGTCATAACAGCGATAAAGGAGAGCCTCTTGATGGGCAATCTGTTCAATCAGTTTTTTGCGGGATTCGTGCATTGGGTTTATCCTTGGGCGCATTCAGATAATGCCTGGTTTTGGCAAAACTCATGCGGTGCAGGTTGGTTTTCAATCGTCCGGCTGACAAAGCCAATAAGGCGAGATGAATAAAAAGGATCAGCAGCAGCGTGACAATCAAACTTCCTGACACCAATAAAAGCCCGTACCCGATTAATACCGCGACTGTTGCCCAGCTTGTAATTAGCAAGGTCAGCAACAGGCAGGCGTTTACCAGGAGAGGATAGACGCTTTGTCCCGCTAATCGGGCTTCAAGCCTGATCAGCGAAACCAGCGTTTTCACCAGGCTAATTTTGCCGGTAATAAAGCCTTCCAGTTCGGTTAACAGTTTCATTTATTTTTTCAAAAATGAAGACAGTAAGAAACCGATACCCCCTGCAATCAGGATGGAAGCCAAAGGATTTTCTTTGACTCTGACCAGCAAATCATCAGTGTATTGTTTCACATTGGTGCCGGCTTCGTTGACTTTATTCATCCCTTGTTCATACACTTCATTTGCTAATTTTTTCCCGTCATCAAGGAGATCTTTCGCAGCTCTTTGGATTGGCGTTTCTTCGTGATCTCTTGAATTATTTCTTTGGGTAAAATCTTGATTGTTTCCGTTCATTTTTTTCTTCCTTGTTTTGTTATTGTCAAAAATAATGTAGCACAAATTTTATTGAAAAAATTAAAATTGTATAAGAAAGCATAGCACAAAATTTCCTATCGCGTTTCAAATGGGGTGGCATAAAAATCGCTTGCTTGAGAGCTAATGGGGTATAAGCGGCGTAATCAACGAATTGATCGAACGCCTCTCGATTAATTTTTTCAAAATGTTTCTCACTAATTTTAAGACTACTTCGCTACCCCTTTCTTCATGCAACCAGAGGCTGATTGATATGTTCTCCTTTTTTGATTTTGAAGCGATCTGTTTTGATACCAACAATGCACACGCGCCTACAGCAAGATCAATGAGTTTAACTGACTATGAAAAGGGGATTGAATATGCGGAAAAAATCCATTTGAAAGAGACGGTATTGGGTCTTGGCGATGAAGGTGATGGGAGTGCGATAATCACCTCAGGAAGTCACCCTGATTTTGTCGCCGGCTGCTTTGCAGCTGCGCGTGGAAAAAGGTGCAATTAATCCAAAGAATCCATGAAGGAAAACCTGCCCGTATCGGCGTTAACCGCTATGCCATTGAGGGCAGTGACAAGCCCCTACTCATTTCCTATCCCTGCGCACCCTCGGTCAACAAAAATGAACAGCTCATTTTTCTAAAAAACCTCGGCGCAAACGAATACGGTCTGGACACAAAAGAGATTATTTTTTATCCCCAGCAAAGCCTGATTATCAGTAGCCAGACTCTACAACGAAAAGAGGCCTTCCCTCAGGAAGGCGGTACAGCCCTGGCACTTCATGCCATTACGGGATTACCTGTCGTCAAAATGCATAATGACAGTAAGGCTCGCGCGCATGAAAAACCCGTGCTTGAACGGATTGGCAATGGCAGTACCGTCTATATCACCGGACATAGCAGTTTGGGTTCCCTGCTAATGACAGGAAACCAAGGCCGATTTAAACGAGTGCATCGTCCTTCAGTTTTTCTTTTAAAAAAAGAAGCAACGGATGATGGCTGTCGTAAGCGGCATTATCCAACCGTTGAACGGCTTGAACGCCCTGAAGCGCATTACAGACAAAAAGCGCCTCGGCGCTATACAATTGGTGTTGCGTTAATGGCAATTCCTGACAGATTACCCCCCAGTCACCCGCTTGAGTCAATAGCCGCTGGCGGATAATCCCCGCCAGCAAACCGCAGGATAAGGGCGGAGTATAAAGGCAATTGCCGCTAATCATAAACAGGTTGGCAACCGTGGTTTCAGTCGCCTCGCCTTCCGTATTATAAAAAAGCACATCATCAGCTCCACGCTCTACCGCCTGACGGCGGGCCATAATGGCTTCAAGGTAATTAATTGATTTCAGGCCATACACGGGGTTGTTGCGATCCCGCTGCCAACGGGAGGATACCAGCGTGAGCGGGGTGGTAGCCGGTGAATAATGGAACGCTGTCAGTACTAATTGAGGCTCAGTGCCTGTCGTTAAAAGCCCTCTGGCTGCCCGTCCGCCGCTTAATAAGGCCTTCACGCCATTCACCGGCTCTTTGGCTTCAAGCAGGCATTGCTGAAGGCGTTGCAGCCAGTGGGCATAAGGCAATTCAAGGGCAATGTGGAGACGGGCGGCGGAATCATGCAAACGCTGCCAATGCAAGTCAGGGTAACAGGGCGTTCCATCCTGCACTCGCAGGGTTTCAAAAAGCCCTTCACCGAGATAAATCCTGTCGTCCCTTGTAAACGGACTTAATACCGCAGAATCAGGCGAAAGGGGCGGCATGTTCAGTAATCAAGAAAATCGTCAAGCTCTTCACGCAGACGTTTTTCTTCCAGCATATTTTCCAGCCGACGACGGGCATCCAGCGTGCCATCCACAGCCGCTAACGCCTCGACATCAATGTCGATGTCATCCCCGTCATTGACAAAGGACTCCTCTTCGATGATGTCTTCTTCTTCGCCTTCAAATAATTCAGTCATAGTTAACCTCAGCTAAAAATTTTGAATAAAGAACCCAACAAAATTTTCCAGCTGTATAACTTATTTTTTTAAATTTTCCTAGAGTATTTGCAAAAATTTTTCACGTTCATGCCCTCACCGCTTTTCATGACAAATGTTGAGTCATTGCCTTATCTGGGCAATAATAAAAAAATGAAACAAATAAGCAGTGGTTATGGCTGATCCGTTAAAAAATGCATTAAGGCTAGCTTTGCGCGGTTTGCGCGGCAGGCTCTCGCTCGATTATCAGCAACGCGCCTCCATTAAGGTATGTGAACGCATCAAAACACTTGAACACTATCGGAAGGCCCGGCGCATCGCCCTTTACCAGGCTGCGCAGGGAGAGATTGATTTAAGTGCCATCTGGCGTTCCGCGCCAATGCAGGGAAAATATTGCTATTTCCCCAGTTTAAATGAAGACAAAACCCTGGCTTTTTTACCTGCTACGCCAGCGACTTCTTTTGTAACCAATCGATTTGGAATTAGGGAGCCCGATGTTGCACGCAGTGAAGCCATTCCACCCCATGAACTGGATATCATTTTTCTGCCGCTTGTCGCCTTTGACCTGTTGGGAACACGCATTGGCATGGGGGCCGGGTATTATGACAGGACCTTAGCCAACATCACCTCGCCTCTGCTGCTTGGCGTAGCCTATGAATTTCAGCGACAAGCGTCCCTTTTTCCCCAGGAATGGGATATTCGTCTGCATGCTACCATTACCCCCAAACACGTTTACTGGAGTGTCTAATGCCTAACTATTGGCTGATGAAATCGGAACCGTCCTGTTTCAGTATTGATGACTTGCAAAGCGCCCCCAACCAAACCACGCATTGGGATGGCGTACGCAATTACCAGGCGCGCAATTTCATGCGCGATCAGATGCAGCTTGGCGATCAGGTCTTTTTCTACCACTCCAACTGCAATCCACCCGGCATTGCCGGCATTGCCGAAGTGACTCGCACAGCATATCCCGATCACACCGCGTTTGATCCCTTAAGCGAGCACCCGGATGATAAAAGCACACCCGAGAATCCCCGCTGGTTTATGGTCGATATCCGCTTTAAAGAAAAATTCAAGCATCTGATCGCGCTCGATACCTTAAAGCAATACCCCGAACTTTCAAACATGCCCCTGCTCAGAAAAGGAAACCGTTTATCGGTCCTGCCAGTCAGCCAGGGTGAATGGGATTTTATAAACAGGACGCTTCGGGATTAACCGATTGCGTCTTCACCGACCTCACCGGTGCGTACACGCACGACCTGCTCCAGGTTGTACACAAAAATTTTACCATCGCCAATTTTGCCGGTGTAAGCGGCTTTGCAGATGGCGTCAATGGCCGGTTCGACCATGTTGTCCGGCAGAGCCAGTTCAATTTTAATTTTTGGCAGAAAATCCACCACATACTCCGCTCCGCGATACAATTCGGTATGTCCTTTCTGACGCCCAAAACCCCGCGTTTCAGAAATGGTGATGCCCGGTACTCCAATTTCCATCAACGCTTCATGCACATCATCCAGTTTGAATGGTTTAATAATCGCGGTTAGCATTTTCATGGCAACGTCCCCTACTTAACTCATTAATAAATACATGACTGCAAGGTCTAATTTTTGTTAGACTGGCACCCAATGAACGATCCTCGCCGGGAGATTAGCATGTTTGATCCAAAACAATTCGATGATTTAGCCCAAAAACTTTTTTCTACCTTGCCTGTCAGTCTACAGAATTTTGAAAAGGAGATTCAACAAAAATTCAAGGATGTTTTACAGGCTGCTTTTGCCCGTATGGATCTGGTTACGCGTGAAGAATTTGATATTCAAACCAAAGTATTGGCCAGAACCCGCGAAAAACTTGATGCATTAAACGAGCAAGTGGAGGCCATGATGGCTAAAAATCAAACGCACTAACCGGCTCGCTGTACAGGGCATTGGAAGGACCCTGTACACCCGCTGACATTTAAGTCCAATCAATAAGGAAATCAATGAATCTCGCGTTAACCTATACCCGTAGCGCACAGGGCATTCATGCCAGGGCGGTACATGTCGAAGTGCATTTATCCAATGGTCTGCCGCAATTTACCATCGTCGGTCTTGCTGAAACTGCCGTGAAGGAAAGCAAGGATCGCGTTCGCAGCGCCATCATTAACAGTCAATTCGAATTTCCCTGCCGTAAAATCACCGTCAATCTTGCGCCGGCTGATTTACCCAAAACCGGCAGCGGCTTTGATTTACCCATTGCCTTGGGCATCCTGGCTGCATCCGGGCAAATTCCCTCGGAAGGATTGACCTCCCATGAGTTTATCAGTGAGTTGGCGTTAAGCGGTGAATTACGCGGCCATACACCCATTATTCCCAGCGTGATGGCTGCCCGCCGCGAGCAGCGGCGCTTGATCATTGCCGAAGCAAATGCACGTGAAGCCGCGCTTACCGCCTACGATCAGGTATTCAGTGCGGGCAACCTGCGGCAGGTGTGTGATTATCTTCTTCACCAGACACCGCTTAATGCGATGCCGGCTCTGCCTCCCCTTCCTGCCGTTGAGCCGGGATTGGATTGGTCAGATGTTAAAGGGCAGTACCACGCCAAACAGGCCATGGCCATCGCAGCCTGCGGCGGGCATAGTCTTTTATTAAGCGGTCCACCGGGCAGCGGTAAAACCATGCTGGCGAAACGCTTCACCACCCTGCTTCCAGAATTGAGCGAAACGCAGGCTTTAGAATGCGCTGCGATCCATTCGCTTCGCGGCAAAGTGCCACCCTATGAACACTGGCGCATTCCTCCTTTCCGCTCCCCTCATCATACAGCCTCACCCGTCGCGCTGGTGGGCGGAGGCAGTCCGCCCAAACCCGGGGAAATTTCATTAGCACACCACGGCATCCTTTTTCTTGATGAGTTGCCTGAGTTCCCTAAACAGGTGTTGGAGACCCTGCGCCAACCCCTTGAATCAGGCCTTATTTCCATTTCACGTGCCGCCATGCAGACTGATTTTCCGGCCGAGTTCCAGTTCATTGCCGCCATGAATCCCTGCCCCTGTGGCCAATGGGGCAATCCCAGGGCCAATTGCCTGTGTACCCCGGAACGAATTAAACGCTACCTCGGGAAATTGTCCGCTCCGCTTCTCGATCGCATTGACATGCAGGTGAATGTGCAGGCATTGTCACAACAGGAATTACTCAAGGCGAGCCCCACCCGGGAAGGCGAAAGTCAGCGCATTCGGCTTCAGGTGCAAGAGTCACGCGCCGTGCAAATCAGTCGGCAGGGCAAGCTCAATGCCCGGCTTGACAGCAAAACCTGTGAACAGGTTTGTTATCTTGGCAGGGAAGAAAAGGTGTTCCTGTCACAGGTACTGGACACACTGCAACTGTCTGCCCGCGCTTACCATCGCTTTTTGAAGGTAGCCCGTACCATTGCCGACATGAACGGTGAAGAACAGGTTAAACGGCCCGCCCTGCAACAAGCCCTGTCGTTTAAACAGTGTTTGCAGATGCCGCAGTAAATTCCTAGAATGGAAAGCCATGCAATCAATAGATACCAGGCTTCAGAAAAGGCCTGGCCCTGACAGGACTCGATGATGAATAGCAAAGCCAACATTGAAACCGCCACAGTCCGCGATCATCTTGCCAATGAACGGACGTTTCTGGCCTGGATAAGAACCAGTATCGGCATCATGGCCTTTGGCTTTGTGGTGGAAAAATTCTCCCTGTTTCTGCGGCAGGCAGCCAGTTTTTTTCATAAAGCCCATCTGCCGCTGATGAACAATGTGTCCCCCAGCCTACAAAGTTACTCTGCGATGGTCGGCATTCTGCTTGTCGCGCTTGGGGCCTTGATTTGCCCCGTCGCTTTTATTCGTTACCACAAACTCAAAAAGCAGATCACAACGGGGAATTATATCCCTACCTTCTTTTTCGATGCACTGCTCGCAGTCATTGTTTTTATCATTGGCGTGTTTTTAACGGCTTCGTTAATTCGCGGCTTTTAATCCGATCTGCTTTTGAATCAGCGATTCGATGATGGCCATGCGCATAAATACCCCATTATGCACCTGTTCAAGAATCACGGATTGCGGCCCGTCAGCGACGTCGCTTTCAATTTCCACGCCGCGATTAATCGGTCCAGGATGCATGACAATAGCATCCGGTTTGGCCAGAGCCAAACGCTCTTGAGTCAAGGTAAAGAAGTGATGGTAAGTCGAAAGATCCATGTGCTCCTTTTTACCTAGACGCTCGCGTTGTACGCGAAGGCACATCACCACATCCGCCTCGCTGATTCCTTCTCGCAAGCTCTCAGTCAGACGTCCGTAATGCACTTCTTCCGGTTGCCAGATCTCGGGAGCAACCAGCATTAATTCGCCGACGCCCATGAGTTTGCAGAGTGACTGCAATGAATTCGCCACGCGTGAATGACGCAGATTTCCTATTACTGCAATTTTTAATTGCTTAAGGTCTTTCTTTTTTTCAGCAATGGTCATCCAATCGAGCATGGCCTGTGTCGGATGGGCGTGTTTGCCATCGCCCGCATTGATGATGTGCACAGGGCTTTCCTGTAACTGCTGCGCCAGCGTTTCCTGCAGACCCTCCTGCGTGTGCCGGATGACAAAAAGAGTAATGTCCATGGCAGCCAGGGTTTTAATCGTGTCTTCAATAGACTCCCCCTTACTGACTGAGGAGCTCTCCAGGTCCAGATTAACGACGGTCACACCCAGGCGCTTGGCGGCCAGTTCAAAGCTGATGCGGGTACGGGTACTGTTTTCATAAAAAAGATTAGCCAGCGCATGCGAAGAATAGTCAGGAAATTGCCCGTGTTTTTTAAAATGGAAGGCACGTTGCAATAAGGCCTCGACATCTGCTGTTGAAAGCTGATTTATATCTAGAAAATGATTCATGCTGAACTCGTTAATGTGGGTATTGCAGCCACTGCTCAAGAATGATACAGGCAGCGGTGCTGTCGATCTGAGAATTTTTAAGTTTACGATATCCCCCTTCGGCAAACAACTGGGAACGAGCCTCCACGGTGGTAAGCCGTTCATCCACCAGATGCACGGGCAGCGAAAAGCGTTTTTTTAATTGTTTGGCAAAATGGCGGGCAAGGGGTGTGGTGTATTGTTCTGTGCCGTCAATGCAGGTTGGCAGCCCGACAATCAGGGCTTGCGGTTGCCATTGCTCAATCAGCCGGGTCACAAGCTGCCAATCAGGAATGCCCTGTCTGGCAGCCAGGGTCGGCAAGGGTCTGGCGCTCAACGTGACGGTTTGCCCTACCGCCACCCCAATGCGTTTGTAACCAAAATCAAAGCCCAGATATACACCGTCTGGCATACAAACACTCCATGAGGAAAAAGAGCAGCAGATTAAGCATGCCCTGCATCAGAAGACAATTGACTCATTTTAACACCAATCAGCAAGCCTGCGTATTCCCAGCGTTCAGAAAAGGGGACATCATAAAGCAGTTCGGATTTGTAGGGACAAACCAGCCAGACATTATTCATGACTTCTTCTTCAAGTTGGTTTTCTCCCCAACCGGTGTAACCTAAAGTAATCAAGGCATCTTTAGGACCCGTTTCAGCAGCAATGGCGCGAATGATGTCGCTTGACGTGGTCACTGTGACATCATCACGCAAGGATAAGCTGGAACGCCATCCACCAATCGGGCGATGAATGACGAAACCACGTTCCGGTTGCACAGGGCCGCCATAAAGCAGGGGTTGCATGCTTCTTTCTTTTCTCGCCGGTTCGATTTGCATTTGCTCAAACACAAGGCTTAACGGGTATTGCATCGGGCGATTAATGATTAAACCCACCGTCCCTTGCACATGGTGTTCGCAAACATAAACGACGGTACGTTGAAAATTAGGGTCGGTCAAAGAGGGCATCGCAACCAGAATGTGATTGGCCAGTGAGGTGTCTATTGCCATGGCCGCCCTCCAATGGTGTGGTCTTAAGTTAAGTATATACTAAATAAATGAACGTATTGAATTTCCATTGGACAATACTTGGCGTTTTCGTTGGAGTGATTCTGCTTACTTTATCAAGCAGACAAACACTTCGCGCAAAGCCGTGATTAACTCCTCTGCTTTCACTTCGTCATACGGAATTGACCGCTCACCCACAGCAGGTTGCCACACACTGTGAGGCCACAAGGGATCGTCTTTGTAACGGGCAATGACATGGATGTGTAATTGTTGAACAATGTTACCCAAGGCACCGACATTGATCTTGTCCGCATTAAAATACCGGCTGATCAATTCGGAGGTTTTACTGATCTCGCACATCAATTGCTGACTGTCCTCAGGCGTCAGTTGATGAAGCTCGCTAAGTCCGGGCAGACGAGGCACAAGAATTAGCCAGGGGAAAGTGGCTTCGTTTTTAAGGTACACTCGTGATAAGGGCGCGTCGCCAAGAAAGAGTGACGACTGTTCAAGTCGGGGGTCAACACTAAAAGACATGGTATCGAAAACAGAGTAAAAGCGCAGTGTAACAAAATTACGTCCGAAGGAAAGCCCTACTGTTTCACAGCACTTAACTGGGTGTATGATAAAGGATAACTCTTTGGAATAACCAGCCATGGATCCCATCACTCAAGGCGCCCTCGGCGCGGCCTGCGCCCAGACGTTTTTTGGCAGGTACAGCCGACATATCCCATGGCAGGTCGGGGCTTTGGCCGGCATGACAGCCGATCTCGATATTTTATTCGGTTCAAGAAGCGATCCGTTGCGCATCGAACTCTGGCATCGCCATTTTACCCATTCACTGGCTTTCATTCCGGCAGGTGCTTTATTAAGTATTCTTCTGCTGATGCTGTTTTCCTATTACCGTAACCATTGGCGACTGGTTATAGCCGTATCGCTGGTGGCTTATGCGACGCATGGTCTATTGGATGCCTGCACCAGTTATGGCACTGTGCTCCTGTGGCCCTTTAGCCTCCAGCGCATCAGTTGGGATATTGTGTCCATCATTGATCCCTGGTTTACAGTGCCTCTGGTATTAGGCACTGCCTGGTCAGTCATTCATCAGCAGCCGCAGGCGGTCCGAATTGGCCTTGCTGCAGCGGCCCTGTTTTTGGTTTTTAACAGCGTGCAGCATCAGCGAGCCATTCATTTTGTGCAGGATTATGCGACAGCGCACCATCTGAATTTAACCCGCTTGCGCGCCATGCCCGAACTGGCAAGCTCCACCCGTTGGCGGATTATTGCCAAGGAGCCGCCCTGTCTTTTTATTGCCACCGCCAGCATTCCGCTCTGGGGAAGCAAGACATTAATATCCGCCTCGCCTGCCGTTTTATTTTCTGCGCATCAATTGCCTTTCCCATTGTCGCCAGGTCAGCGGCGCGATCTGGCAGTTTTTTCCTGGTTCAGTAATGACTATTTAATCTTGGCACGCAGCAAGCCCCCCCTTGCGGCCGACGCACGGTACACTCAAGGGTTTGACGCGGTTGTCTCCTTATGGGGAATTGGTTTTCAGCAGGATAAGCCCCATATTGAACGCATGACTTCGGTTCCCATACAAACAACCTGCAGGCGGGTTTAAATGGCCAGGTACTCACCCGAAACCCTTTTGTTTCCAATGTTTAACAATGTCAACAAAAAAATGGTTTTTTTTAAAAAAACTATTGTTCCCGGTGCTACTTTTGCGTTATGGTGGATTGTATCTCTTGAAAAAGGGACACAACCCATGCTTTTTATGGTGTTTACAATTGTCATTTAGGGACGAATGCAATTGATCAGCTGGAGGATAATCCAGTCGACGATTGATAAGCTTTAGCAAAAGGAGGAGTCATGGCTACAGGCGAAGTCAAATGGTTTAACAATGCCAAGGGATGGGGTTTTATCATGCCAGAGGGGGGTGGTGAAGACATTTTTGTTCACTTCTCTGCCATTCATGGTACAGGCTATAAAACACTGATTCCAGGGCAACACGTAAGTTACGATGTAGAAAAAGGCGATCGAGGCTTGCATGCTTCCAATGTAGTGGCATTGTCTGAAACCACTTCAGCTTAAGCCATTCCATGCAGTGACACAGTAGCTTTTTGCTGCTGTGTTACAGAACATCATGTATCATTGCCTTTTTAATGCTGGATTTGAACATGATGAAGCAAGGTCTCCTGTTAATTAATCTCGGCACGCCCGATGCACCTGACACGCGTTCCGTGCGTCGCTATTTGCGCGAATTTTTAGCCGATCGACGTGTGATTGACTTACCGGCACTCATTCGCTATCCCCTCCTCTATGGGCTTATTCTTCCATTCAGACCGCGTCGATCGGCGCATGCCTATCAGTCCATCTGGAAAGAGGAAGGTTCCCCGTTGATAACCCACAGTCGAAATTTAGCCGCGAAATTGCAATCCATTCTGGGTGATCGATGTCAGGTCGCTCTGGGCATGCGTTATGGCAATCCCTCCATTGAGCAGGCTCTTGACCAGCTTAAGCATTGTAGCCATATCACCCTGTTGCCCTTGTATCCTCAATACTCGTCAGCAGCAACCGGCTCATCCATTGAGAAGGTATTGACCTTACTAGCCACAAAACCGGTCCAACCTTCGTTAACCATTATTCGGGATTTTTATAATCATCCCCGCTTTCTTGCAGCCCAGGCCCAGCGGATTAAACCTTACCTGGATGAGCATGATTATTTACTGTTAAGTTTTCATGGGATTCCGGAACGTCATCTGAAAACCAGTGGTTGCGAAACGGTTTGTGCTGGCAGCTGCCCTCCGCCCGCAGTGGCTAGTCAGGCCTGCTATCGGGCCCAATGCTTCGCCACTGGCCAATTGCTCGCGACGCGCCTGGGTTTGCCTGCCGGCTACTACCAGGTTGCTTTTCAATCCAGATTAGGTAAAACACCCTGGATCAAACCTTATACCGATGAGGTACTGGCGGAGTTAGCTTCACAGGGAATCAAGCGACTTGCCGTTGCCTGCCCATCCTTTGTCGCCGATTGCCTGGAAACGCTGGAAGAAATCGGCCTGCGCGCTCAATTGCAATGGATGAAACTTGGGGGTGAAAAACTGACAGTCATTCCCTGTTTAAATGACATGCCGCAATGGGTGGAAAGCTTGGTCGACATTAGTCAATTACAACAGGAAGAACCGCTTACGGTGTAAGCGGCTCGACTATTAGCAGGGTTCCGTCCTCGATGCCAACCACTTTAACGCGGGTTCCGGCAGGCAACTCCGGCCCGGTTACAAACCAGTGGGCATCGTTGATGCGGATTTTACCGCGGCCATTTTCAATGGCTTCCACCAGGGTCACTGTTCGTCCCACCATCGACTCAAAGGGACGATTAATCAGAGAAGGCGGTGTTACAGCCGTCCGATGTTTAAGAAAGCGCCACCAGGCATAGGCTAAGAAAATGCTGAAGATTGAAAACCAGATCAATTGCCACTGCCAGCTTATCAGCAGTAACCAGGTGAGAACACCCGTAATAGCCGCCGCCATTCCCAATGCAATGAGAAAACCCGCGGCGCCAAGTGTTTCTGCAATGATAAGCAACAGGGCCAGTGCCAACCAATGCCAATATAATAACCATGCCATGAAGAGACCTTACAATTGAACTTTGTTCGCATTCCTCGGATTGATATTCTTAAGCATTTCAGTCATACCGCCCAAGGCACCAATGACACCAGTGGCTTCCACCGGCAGGAAAACCATTTTACTGTTTTGCGCATTACCGATTGTTTTTAAGGCATCAACGTATTTTTCAGCGATAAAGTAATTAATCGCATTAATATCTCCTTCAGCAATGGCCACAGAAACCATTTTGGTGGCATTGGCATCCGCCTGGGCTGTTCTTTCTCTGGCCTCTGCCGCGAGGAATGCCGCCTGCTTATCGGCTTCTGCCCTTAAAATCTGACCTTGCTTATCCCCTTCCGCACGCAGAATTTCAGCCTGTCTGTCCCCTTCCGCGGCTAAAATCGCAGCCCGTTTTTCCCTTTCTGCTTTCATCTGGTTAGCCATGGCATCAATCAGGTTCTGCGGCGGACGAATGTCTCTGATTTCAATGCGGGTCACTTTCACGCCCCAGGGATTGGTGGCGGCATCAACCACATGCATCAGGCGATTATTAATTTCATCGCGTTGACTCAGCATACCGTCCAATTCAAGCGAACCCAATACCGTACGGATATTGGTCATGGTCAGGTTACGGATGGCATGTTCAAGATTATCAACCTGGTAGGCTGATTTGGCGGGATCAACCACCTGGAAAAAACACACGGCATCGATGGTTACCATGGCGTTGTCAGACGAAATGACTTCCTGAGGCGGGATATCCAGCACCCGTTCTCTCATGTTCACTTTATAAGTGACCCTGTCAATAAAAGGAATGATTAAACCCAAGCCTGGCAGGAGTGTTTGGGTGTAACGTCCGAAACGCTCAACAGTCCATTCTTCGGACTGCGGGACCACTTTTACACCCGCTAGAACAAATGCAATGGCAAAAATTGCCAATAACCCCAGAGTAATCAATGATCCCACGGCACTCTCCCTTTTTTTTTCAATTCGCTTGCTTTGAATTGAGGGTATTCTTACTTAAGCTTATAGCTTACCGCCAAGAAGATTGCAAAATCCAATTTTTTTATGCTATAGAAGTAGTTAGTGAAAACTTTTGACGGAAAACCATGCCTAACAAACAATTTGCTGAACGTCTTAATCGGGAGCTTGATGCCATCGGTGTCCCTCTGCGCAGCGACGAACGCATTGAGGTGTTTTCCAAGCTGATTAAAATACCAAAATTTAAAGCCGAGGCCATGCTCAATGGCATTACAGTCCCCGATGACGCGCTACTGAAACTATTGGCTGAAGAGCTGGAAGTTAATCCGGACTGGCTCATTGGAAAAAGTGAGCAGAAACAAAAAAAAACGAAAGCCAGTTAATGGCTTAATGGTAACCCTCCGGGTTTTCTGCGCTTCAATCAAGCCTTGTTGCAAAGCCATGCCCTGCAACAATTCACTTGATTACATCAGGAGATTGGGTTGTTTCAATCGTCTCAAAACAACATGTGATTCATTTTAAACAACATTTCTTAAGAGAAAATTAACAAAAGAAAGCTGGGCTTATTTTTTTTCGCTTTACGTCTACCAGGCAGAAAGGGTATTCAGGAAAGTGTTCCTTGACCTTGTTATTGCAGCATTACCCGTGAAAACGATGATTGGCGCTTATCGGCTTGGCATTTTTCTCAATGTACTGAATCACTTTGGCAGCAATATTGACATGCGTGGCCTTTTCAATGCCTTCCAACCCAGGCGATGAATTGATTTCAAGCACTAAGGGACCATGGTTTGAACGAATCAAATCCACGCCCGCCACCTTCAAACCCATGGTTTTCGCTGCAGCCACGGCGATGGCGCGTTCCTGGGGCGACAATTTGACTTTAAGGGCTTTACCGCCCTGATGCACGTTGGCACGAAATTCCCCTTCCTTGGCCTGGCGCTTGATGGCCGCTACCACTTTATCGCCAATCACAAAACAGCGAATATCAGTACCCCGTGACTCTTCAATGAATTCCTGAACCAGGATATTGGCTGACATTTCTTTAAAGGCATTGATGATGCTGACCGCGGATTGATGGCTGTCGGCGAGAATTACCCCTTTACCCTGGGTGCCTTCCAGTAATTTGATCACCAGCGGCGCACCGCCTACCATGCGAATTAAATCTTCAGTGTCGTCGGGGGATTGGGCAAAACTGGTGAGCGGCATGGGGATCCCCTTGCGCGCCAACAATTGCAGGGAGCGGAACTTGTCCCGTGAACGGGAAATGGCAATCGATTCATTAACCGTGTACATGCCCATGGTTTCCATGTGACGTAACACTGCTGTCCCGTAATAGGTGATGGAAGCGCCAATGCGGGGAATGACAGCATCATAGCGCGGCAACGGCTCGCCGCCGCGATAATGAACTTTGGGACAGGACGCAGCCACATTCATGTAGCAATAGAGTGGATTAATAATACTCACCTCATGACCCGCCTCCTCACCAGCCGCCTTAAGCCGCTGATGGGAATACAATTGGGGGTTAGTGGCCAATATTGCAATTTTCATAACGCGCTGTTCCCGAATCTGATTTTTTTATTCTATAAGCAGAGCCTAGCTCAAAACTTACCTTTATGCTTGGCCTATCCCGGGCACATCCATTGGTCCTGTACCAACCATTAACCGACCAACAACTGATAGTCTTTGGCCAGTGTCAATGCCTGATGCGGTGTCGTAAAGAAAGCGCTCAATTCCCCCTCAGGATTGAACAACATGACAGTACCGCTGTGCTGTACATCGTAATTTTGCGCATCCTGGCTCGTCGGCATGGCCACTTTGGCATAGGCAATGCCCATTTCCCGTGTCATTTTTTTAATCGCCTTGCCCTCTCCCCGCGCACCGTAGAAATGCGGATCGAAGGATTTCACGTATCCCGCCAGCTTTTGCAGATCATCGCGCTCGGCATCAATTGAAATCATAACCACTCGCGGCAAGGGTTTAACCCCTTTTTCCTCCAGAGACCGGTACATTTTTGCCAGTTCCGCCATGGTGGTCGGGCAAAGATAACCACAGCTCGTAAAGCCAAAGAAAACCAGGGTCCACTGACCTTTGAGGCTTTGATTATTAAAGGGTTGATTATCGATGCCGATTAAGGAAAATTCATTTACGCCGCGCGGCGTTTCAAGCAGAGTTCCATGAAATTGAGCGACATCGATTTTTTTGCCTTTATGTAAATGCTGTGAAACAAAAAAACCGGTTACCAGTGCAACCAAAGCCAGTAATAAAATCACTGTCAGATTAATTCGATTTTTCTGAGCCGTCATGTTTCCCCCTAGAGATAATGGTCAATCAATAAAAAACAAAACAAAAGCATTAAATATACAATTGAAAAACGGAACGTGCGCATGGCAATCACGCCCTGGTCGGTTCGATAGAGACGAAGCGACCACTGAAGAAAACGAACTCCCAGCGCCAATGCCGCTGCCAGATATAAAAATCCGCTCATGCCCACTGCAAACGGAAGAATACTGACAACCAGCAATAAAATGGTATACAACAGCACGTTTAATTTGGTAAACGCAATGCCATGCGTTACCGGTAACATGGGAATTTCCGCGTGTTGATATTCTTCAAAGCGGTAAATCGCCAGGGCCCAAAAATGCGGAGGAGTCCAGGTGAAAATGATCAAAACCAGCAACAAGGCCTGAGGATCAAGCTGGTTAGTCACCGCCGTCCATCCCAGTAACGGCGGCGCTGCACCAGCTAAACCGCCGATGACAATGTTCTGCGGTGTTGCCCGCTTTAAATAACCGGTATAAATACCCGCATAACCAATGAGGGTAATAAAGGTTAACACCGCCGTCAGCGTGTTGACCCATAACCACAATAAAACAAGCCCGCTGATGCCTAACACAGCAGCAAAATAAATGGCTTGAGCAACCGACACACGGCCGTGGGCAACCGGTCTTTTTTTAGTCCGTGCCATAATGGCGTCAATGCGTTTATCCACCAGGTGATTAATGGCTGCCGCACTGCCGGCACAAAGCCCGATGCCTGCCAAAGACACCAGCACCGTCGACAGTGGAATCCACCCGGGTGCGGCCAGGTACATGCCAACCACGACTGTCAGCAACATCAAGGCGACGACACGCGGCTTGCACAGTTCAAGGTAGTCGCGCCAGTCTACCGGTGTTGCCAGTTCATGCTTAGCCTGCATCGCGTTGTTCCCTCATTGTCAGATAAAACATCATGAAGACTGTTGCCATTAACAAAGCAGCAACCCCATTGTGTAACACAGCCACACCAAGCGGCAGAAGATAAAGGACATTCAGTACGCCCAAAGTGAACTGGGCGGCGACCAGCACCAGCGCGGCAATGGCCAGTAGCCGCAGCGTTTTATAAGAAACCCTGGCCAGCATCATTGCACTCAGGCCAATCACATAAACCGCAGTTACCAATGCCCAGAGGCGATGGATGGTTTGAATGGTCACCCGCACCTCGTTATCAAGAACGCCGCCCTGATAATTTGCCCCAACCGGGGAAAACAGATTAAAGCCCTGGGTAAAATGCAGCGCAGGGATCCATTGGCCATTGCATTGCGGGAAACCGATGCAGGCAATACCGGCATAATTGGAGCTAACCCAACCGCCGAGAGCAATTTGAATCAATACAATAATCAAGCCGAGACCCGCAGCAAAGCGCCATTGAGGCAGTGCGGGGGATGCGGTGTTAAAGGATTGGAGGCAAAGGCAGCTTAAGCAGGAAAAAATAACGATCCCGCCAAGGAGGTGGGCCATCACCACCACCGGCAAGAGTTTCATCGTCACCGTCCACATACCGAGTGCGGCCTGAAAAATAACCAGCCCGATTAGGATCGCTGGCAACACCCAGGGTGTTGCTTTCTCTTTTAAACGGAATACCATCGCGCGGCATCCTAAAAAAACAATGACTAAAGCCAGAGTCCCCGCCGCGTAGCGATGCGCCATCTCTGTCCAGGCCTTGCGCGACTCAATGGGGCTATCGGGATACGATTGCTGGGCGGCGGTCAATGCGGGTTTAGCGCTCGGCAGGACGAGATGCCCATAACATCCGGGCCAGTCGGGACAACCCAGTCCCGCATCCGTCAAACGCGTGTAGGCCCCAAGCATGACCACAAACAAGGCTAAGGCAACCGCCAGGACGGCGGCATAACGGCTGGTTTTTGTCTGCATGCTAACTACTCTTTTTTTCAACAGTGGTCAGTAATTGTTTTAAATCGTGGAATATGTCTTCTGATTTGGCTGTTAACTCATAAGACAGAATCAGGTAATTATTAGGATCCGCGATGAATACCCGGTCTTCGCCAGTCAAGCGCTCAATCACTTGACGCTGGGCGTGATTAAGACGCAGGACATGAATATCCTGCTCGTGCAGGGTATTCAGCAGCGGCGCGGGCAAGGCCGGGTCGTTGTCATTGATAACCAGCCATTGCTCGACTTCATAAAGCCGTCGTCCCAGGGCAAGGCGCACGCGAGCAAGCTTCTCGATCTGCTGGCTGCACTCTGAGTCACAATGGCCCGGATGCCAGAGCAGCAGGTGCCACTTTTCCTTGTTATTGATGGCACTGAGCGACACGGCAGGTTTAAGCAGTTCCCCTTTGTTGGTTTGGGCGCCCAACCACTGGGGATGTTTAAAAAACAGGTAAGCAATGGGCGCAGGCGCTGCAAACATCAGCGCGAGTAGAATTAAAGCCAGTTTCTGATTTTTAGTTTTTTTCATGGGTTTTCTTAAGATTCAGTACGATATAAATTACCAATACCGCGAGGGCCATGGCAAACCATTGTACCGCATAGCCATAATGACGTTGCGGAGACAGGGTCACGACCGGCCATTCACGAACGTACCCGTTCGCAGCATTTTTATTGAGGCGAATGATAAACGGATAGACTGATTTATGCAAAACTTGGCTGACTAACTTTGCATCAATTTTTTCGATAACATAATATTTGTCTTTTTTCTGCTCAATAGCATCACCCAATACCCACTGCTTAGTCGACGGATAATAAACACGGCCGGCAATGACTGAACGCTGTCGCGGTGTTGTCACTTCGGGTAACTGGTTACGATGAAGGCTGCCTTTAACCCATCCTCTGTCAACTAAAACAAGCTGGCCATTTTCAAGCAATAAGGGATTGAAAACGTGGTAGCCAAACGCGTGATCATAAAATTGATTATCCAGTAAAAACACGGTGGGGAGAAACCTGCCCTGTACGCGAATACGCTGATACTGAGCAGGAGGCGGGCTATCAGGCTGCCAGTCAACGACCGGTTTTTGGGCACGTTGGGCTTCAAGTTCAAGCGTGTGCTCTTTTTCATGGGCCCGGGCAATTTGCCAATAGCCAAGGCCTGCAAGCGATGCGGCCACAATCACCGCCAGCAGGGTCATGCCCCATTTGGGTGCGAATTGATAATTACCAGAGAATAAATGAGTCATAATTAAATAGAAGCGGGTTACTCTTGTCACGCTGTTAATCAGAGTGAGAGTATACCCCCCGATGTTCAAATTGTGGTATTTTAATTGAAAGTTTTTTAAGGATTGTTCCATGACTAAAGTTGTTATCATCCTTGCCATGCTCATCATTCTGATTTCTCTGGGCAGCGGCCTTTTTTTCTTAATCCGGGATGAGGGGAAAACAACGCGCACCGTCAAAGCCCTAAGCTGGCGCATTGGCCTGTCGCTCGCGCTTTTTATCTTCCTTATTGTGGCATTCAGCCAGGGCTGGATACAGCCTCACTCCGTTTAGCGGGCTCGCATGCTTCTGCAGGCGGCGAATGATTTTGCACAGCACGGGGCGGTTTGCCTGCGGCAATTGCTCAATGCACAGCAGATTCACCGATTGCGGCAGGGCATTGAGCTCAATTTAGCTGCCTTAAGTCCCCGCGCTAAAGTAGCCAGCCGTCCGGATGATCCCGGCTTTTTCGTTGAAGATTTCTGCACCTGGCAACACAATGTTTTTTATCAACAGGTTATTTTTGATTCCCCTCTCGGTGAAGTCGCTGCTCAGTTGATGAAAAGCCGTCAGGTCAGGCTTTATCATGATCACCTGCTGGTCAAGGAGCCTCGCACCCGTCAACCGACGCCCTGGCATCAGGATCAACCCTACTATAATGTCAGCGGCCATCAGAATATCAGCTTCTGGATTCCTGCGGACCCGGTCAGCCGTGCATCGACTCTGGAATTTGTCGCCGGCTCTCATCGCGGGCCCTGGCTGATGCCGCGAACGTTCATGGATAATCAGGCCAAATGGTTTCCGGAAGGATCGCTCGCAGAATTGCCTGATATTGACGCAGCACGCGAGAATTTTCCCATTCTGGGTTGGGCGGTTGAGCCTGGCGATGTCGTGTGTTTCCATATGCTGACCCTGCATGCGGCCGGTGGCGTAGACGCCACGCGAAGGCGGGTTTTTTCGCTTCGCTTTCTTGGCGATGACATGGTGTATGCCCCGCGAAGCTGGGCCACCTCACCGGATTTTCCAGGCCTCAATGACGAGCTGACCGCAGGCTCAGCGCTTGACCATCCCCTCTTTCCCCTTGTCTGGCAGGAGAACGAAACTATTTCCAACATGGACATCCGTCCGCTATAGTTTAAGGCTTCATGGGATGACAAGGAACAATCATGTACACGCTTTATTCATTCGCTACGCCCAATGGCTTTAAACCCACCATTCTGCTTGAGGAATTGCAAGTTCCTTATCAAATAAAGTCGGTGAATATCCGCGAAGGGGAGCAATTCAAGCCCGACTTTTTAGCGATTTCTCCCAACAACAAAATTCCCGCCCTGCATGACAGCGACAATGATTTTCATTTGTTTGAAAGCGTCGCCATCCTTGAATACCTGGCGGAAAAGCACGGTCAATTTTTACCCACGGCCTTAAAGCCCAAATTTAACGTGCTGCAATGGTGTTATTTTCAGGTGGGCAGCGTAGGACCCATGTTCGGGCAATATGGACATTTTACCGTTTATGCTCCTGAGCAGGTTCCTTATGCAAAAAAACGCTACAGCGATGAAGTGTTGCGCCTTATCGCGGTCATGGATAAGCAGCTCATGCAACAGGATTTCATCGCCGGTCACGACTACACCATTGCTGACATGGCGATCTGGCCCTGGATTTATTGTTATGAAGTCTTTTACAAAACACCCCTCGATGACAAGCAGTTTCCCCATCTCGCCAACTGGTATCATTCCTTAGGCAAGCGCCCCGCCATTGAAGCAGCCCTTGCTGCCTATGAGCAAGCGTAACACACCCGCAGGCTGTAGCGGTGAAAAGGCCCTCTGCTGCACAGAGGGCCTTCTCCTGTTCTTATAAGGCATCATCGGCCAGTTGCCTCAGATACTGTTCAGCCTGGGAAAGAATAGCTGTCTGTTTCTCGTTAGTCAGTTTTTCCCAATTCAGGTAAGCATAATGAAGGCGTGGGTTTTTTTGTAATTTTTGACGATGAGTATGGAGGAAGTTCCAGTAAAGCGAATTGAACGGACAGGCGGTCTGCCCTAGCGTCTCATTGGGATCGTACGCACAGGATTGACAAAAATTGCTCATTCGCTGGATGTACTTGCCGCTGGCTGCATACGGTTTACTGGCCATTATACCGCCATCAGCAAACAGAGCCATACCCAGCGTATTAGGTAACTCCACCCATTCATACGCATCGGCATAAACGGCCAGATACCAGGCGCAGACGTCCTCGGGGTTAAGCCCAGCCAGCAAGGCGAAATTGCCAGTCACCATTAGCCGCTGGATATGATGCGAATAAGCGTATTCACGCGTGTGAGATACGACTTCACTGAGGCAATGCATGCGGGTCGGTCCTCCCCAGTAAAAGGACGGCAACGGCCTTTTGGCCTCAAGGTAATTGAGTTTTGCGTAATTCGGCATACATAACCAATAAACCCCACGCACAAATTCTCGCCAACCCAATACCTGCCGAATATAGCCTTCCGCCGTATTTAAAGCCACTCTTTTATTAAGGTAGGCCTTCTCAACCCACTGGCACAGTTCAAGAGGCAATAGCAGCCCGGCATTGAGATAGCCCGATAATTTGGAGTGATAAAGCGTTGCCTCGCCCGTCATCATGGCGTCCTGATAAGGACCAAAAGCAGGCAGGTAGTGGTCAATGAAATAACACGCTTCGTCTAAAGCCTGTGCTCGGGTAACCGCCATGTTAAAGGCCTTGAGTGTACCGAAATGATCTTGAAAGCGATTTTTGACCAAATTTAAAACAGAAAGGGTTATGTCATCGTTTACGTGAATTAACCGTTGAGGGAGATCAGGCGGCTGTTTTAAAGGCTTGCGATTGTCAGCATCATAGTTCCATCGCCCGCCTTCAGGCTGATTATCCGTCGCCATTAAGAGGTGATACCTTTTTCGCATGTCGCGATAAAAATACTCCATTCGTAATTGTTTTCTTTCCTGAGCCCAGGATTTAAAGTCCTGAATTGAGCATAGAAAGCGGTTATCCTTGAACACCTGGACTGGCAGAGGCAATTCTTTTTTCCATGAGGAAAATTTTTGCCAGACACGCCATTCACCTGGACGGGTTAAAACGAGGCGCGTCACCTTTTCCTCAGCGACAGCCCTTTTTAACTCGTCGTCAAAGGTTCCCGTATTTGCCGGATCATCCAATTGGACATAACGTACTCTGTAGCCATCCGCCTTCAATTCGTGAGCAAAATGACGCATGGCTGAAAACAGAAACGCGATTTTTTGGGGATGATGCCTGACGTAAGTGGCTTCCTCCATCACTTCACAGAGAAAAACAACATCGTGCTGCTTATCAAGGCCTTGCAGGGCGTGCAGTGAATGCGTTAATTGATCCCCTAAAACAAAACATAAAGTCGACATGCAGACTCCGGCTTACATTTTCATTTTCGCACGCACAGCACTTAATCCGCCGTCGACGCCGAGAACCTGGCCTGTTATCCAGTTATTCTGTGGATCCATTAAAAAAAGAATGGCTCGGGCAATGTCATCCGGATGCCCTACTCTTCCCAGGGGGTGCATGGCTTTTGAAGCGTTCAATGCAAGCTCATTGTTTAATAAACCTGCCGTTAGAGGCGAGGCAACCAGGCCGGGAGCCACAACATTGAAGCGAAGATTGGCATTGGCATACGTGGCTGCGGCCGAGCGCGCCAGACCAATCAATGCGGATTTCGCCGCCGCAATGGCTTCATGGTTTGCCAAGCCGACGGTGGCCGCAGCAGAGGAAATCAGCACCACCGAGCCGCCCTGTTTCATGGTCAAGCCGGCCGCCCGCACGGTCGCAAAGGCCGTGGTCAATGACGCATTCATCACGGACTGGTATTGCTCCTGAGTGGTCACATGAGCCGCTTTAAGCAGCAATGAACCGCTGCAATTCACCACCCCCTGAATGTCACCGGCCCGCCTGAACACGGCTTCCACGGCACTAAAATCAGACGCATCAAGAACGGCGTCCGGTGTTATTTTGCTTTCATCACGGGCGGTAGTAAAAACCGTATCTCCCTGTGCGAGCAAGGCCTCGGTTACCGCCTGACCAATCGCGCTGCTTGCTGCAATCACCAAATAATGAGCCATTTTTTTCCTTCCCCTTAAACAGGATTGAGGCCAACTTCAATCTAATGATAATGTGTGAGATTGAACCTTAACACAATAGCCAGGTCGCACTAATCATCGTGACAAAAAAAGCCATTGGAATCATTTTACATGGGGCGCTTTATTACCTGAGCTGGATAGCCTGTGTTTATTTTGCTCATAGGGAAGCCCCCTGGACGGGTCCGCTCCTTACGCTATTCTTGCTGTTGATACAAGCACTCTGGGAGAAAGTGAATGGCGTTAATCTCGCCCGTCCGCTGCTCTTCACGCTGTGTTTTGGTGTGTTGGGCGCTGTTGTCGACAGCGTGTGGCTATGGGCAGGCCTCATTGTCTACAAAGCCAATCCTTGGGCGCCTTACGTGGCCGCGCCCTGGATTATCGCCCTTTGGTTAAGCTTTGCCTTTTACCTGATTGTGACCTATGAAACGCTGTTCACCTATTACAAAACAGTCGGCTTCCTCGCCCTGACCGGCGTGCCCATTGCTTATTGGCTCGGAGTAAAAATCGGCGCGGCCTTGCCTCTTCATCCCTGGTTTTACATCATCCTGGGTTGTTTTTGGGCCATGGCTTTACCGCTTTCTCTTTGGGTTTACCATGCCCGAATACAATCCGCGCCTCAATGGTAGTTGTCCTGAGATTTGCCTCGGAACAAATGATAGGCATACAACGTATAAGCCAGAAGTACTGGCAGCATGATACAGACTCCAACCAGAATAAAACGCAAAGTGGAATCGGGGGCTGCGGCTTCCCAGAGGGTGACCTGATGGGGGATTAAGTAAGGGTAGACGCTTAAGGCAATGCCGGCGTAAGCGCAGAAAAAGATAACAATACTGTACAGGAAGGGGTTTCTTTCATGGCCTGCGGCTAAATTTTTCCAGGCCAGGACAATGGCAACAAGGGTTATTAAGGGTAAGGGGCTTAATAAAATGACATTGGGGAAGCTATACCAGCGATTAAAAATCTCAGTGTTGTGAAGCGGCGTCCAGATGCTGACAAACAATAAGAAGAGGCTGACGATAATCAACAGGCCCTTGGCATAATGGGTCATGTTTTTTTGCAGGGAACCGCTGCTTTTGATAATCATCCACGTGGCGCCCAAAAGCCCGTAGCCGCTCACCAAGGCAACCCCCGTTAACAAACTGAAGGGAGTCAGCCAATCCGCATCATTAATCGTCATTTGCGCTTCATTGATGGGAAAGCCCTGGACAAAGCAACCGAGCACCACCCCTTGAAAAAAGGCCGCAGCCAAAGAACTGATCGAAAACAACCAATTCCATAACGGCTTTGACTGCTCTGCTTTAAAACGAAACTCGAAACTGACCCCACGAAAGATAAGGGCAATCAGCATCAGCATCAGAGGCATGTACAAAATGGGAAGCAACAGGCCATACACCTGCGGGAAACCGCCATAAAGAATGGCCCCGCCAAAAACCAGCCAGGTTTCATTGCCGTCCCAGACAGGCGCAATGGAATTCATCATCTGATCCCGCTCGCTTTCATTGGCAGTAAAGGGAAATAAAATGCCGACTCCCAAATCAAATCCGTCCAGAATAACGTACATGATCACAATAAAAGCAAGCAGGAAGGCAAAGATTAATGGCAACATTAGTTATCCTCCCGTGATAAATCAGTCATGTACTGGAAGGCATGGTGTTCGGGTTTATCCTGTTCAGCCTCCTCGGGGCCGCGGCCTATTAATTTCAGGAGATAATACAGATAAAAACCGAAAACAATGCCATAAGCCAGGACTAATAAAACAAACGAAATGATCACCTCTTCCAATCCAATTGCCGATACGGCCTCAGAGGTACGCAATAGCCCATAAACCACCCAGGGCTGACGGCCTAGTTCAGCTGTTAACCAACCCGCAACGCTGGCTACAAAACCCAAAGGGGCTAAACCTAAACTCAGATAATGAAACCATCGACTGGTGTAAAGCGTTTTCCTTACACGCAAATAGAGGCCTACCAACGCCGTAAACAGCATGAGCAGGCCAATGCCCACCATGATGCGGAAGGAAAAAAACACGGCGGCAACCCGTGGTTGGTCCTGTCGAGGGACGGTGTCAAGACCGGTCATTTGCCCATCCCAATCATGCGTATTGATGAAGCTCGCCAACTTGGGAATGGTGACGGCATAATCATTTTGTTGCTTTTCCTGCGACGGCAAGGCAAAGACCACCAGCGGGGCACCCTTTTGAGTCGTCCAAAGCCCCTCCATCGCGGCGGTTTTAATGGGTTGATGCTCGTGGATCGTTAATCCAACCAAATCACCCACAGCAATTTGCAGGGGGACGAGGATTAAAGCTGACCACAATGCGAACGAAAGGCATTTTTTCGCAAGCGCAACGGCTTTATCGTTTAAGAGGTAATAAGCGGATACGGCAATAATCACAAACGAGGTCGTCACGTAAGAAGCCAGCAGCATGTGAATGAAGCGAGGAATAAAGGAGGGGTTAAACACAACAGCCCACCAGCTGGCAACGATGTATTTGCCATCCATGAGCTGATAGCCGCTGGGCGTCTGCATCCAGGAATTGGCCGATAAAATCCAAAAAGCAGAAACGGTTGTTCCCAGAGCGACCAGGATGGTCGCGGTAAAATGCAGCCAGGGTGGAACCCGTTGCCAGCCAAACAACATAATGCCTAAAAAACCAGCCTCGAGGAAAAAAGCAGTCAGTGTCTCGTAGGCAAACAGTGCACCGAGAACATTGCCAAATTCACTGATAAACGGACCAAAATTGGTGCCTATCTGATAGGCGAGCACAATCCCTGAAACAACGCCCATACCAAAGGTGAGGGCAAAAATTTTAGTCCATAACTTACAAATTTTAAGGTAGTCGCTGTTTCCTGTCTTAAGCCACAGGCCTTCCATGATAATCAGGAATACCGCCAACCCCAGGTTCAATGTAGGAAACAGAATATGAAACCCGATGCTAAATCCAAATTGAATTCGCGACAGAAGCTCTACACCCATGGTCTTTACGCCCCATGATTGATTATGTGACCATCATACCATAAAAACAGAGGATGAGGTGCGTTTCCTGCTGCTTTGCCGTGCCTGGAAATGATTACCGAAACGCTCCCCGCAGCCATTTCCAGGCCTTGATGACTAGGATGTTTGTTTGCCGCTGACACCATCATTCGCGCGATCGAATCGATCGAGATTCATCACCTTCACCCAGGCTTTAACAAAATCCTGAATAAATTGTTCCTGAGCATCATTACTGCCATAGACTTCGGCCACTGCCCTCAATTCGGAATTGGATCCAAAAATGAGGTCAACAGAAGTGGCTTTCCATTTTAATTTCCCTGTAGACCTGTCGTATCCCTCGTACTCGCCTTCCACTGATGAAGATTTTTTCCATTCAGTCGACATGTCCAACAGGTTGACAAAATAATCATTGCTCAAGGTACCTGGTTTCGTCGTGAACACACCGTCATTGCCATTAGCCGCATTGGCGCCCAGCACACGCATCCCGCCGATCAGTACAGTCATTTCAGGAACGGTGAGATCAAGCAGGCTCGCTTTTTCAACTAGCATTTCCGGAGGGGATTTCACATTCTCTTTTTCAAAGTAGTTTCGAAAGCCATCAGCTGTGGGTCTTAAGACCGCGAACGAGTCCACATCGGTCTGCTCCTGTAGCGCGTCGTTACGACCGGGAGTAAAAGGGACAACAATATCAACCCCCCCTTTTTTTGCCGCCTGCTCAATGGCTACGCCTCCTCCCAACACGATGAGATCAGCCAGTGAGATTTTTTTGCCATTGGCTTGTCCCTGATTAAATTCATCCCTTATTTTTTCAAGCGTACTCAACACACCAGCCAACTCCAGGGGATTATTCACAGGCCAGTTTTTCTGCGGCTCGAGGCGAATCCGGGCGCCGTTAGCACCTCCACGCCTGTCTGTTTTGCGGAATACTGAAGCAGATGCCCAGGCTGTTCTGACCAGCTGAGGCCCGGTTAATTGCGAGTTGATAATTTTCGTTTTCAGCGTCTCGATGTCTTTCGCATCGACCAGAGGATAATCAACAGCCGGGATTGGATCCTGCCATATCATCACTTCTTTAGGCACCATCGATCCTAAATAGCGGGAACGCGGCCCCATATCCCGATGGGTTAATTTAAACCAGGCTTTGGCAAACGTCATTTCGAACTCTTTGGGATTATCCCTGAAACGCTTGGCAATTTTGCTGTAGGCAGGATCAAATTTAAGCGCCAAATCCGTTGTAAACATCATCGGCGGATGTCTTTTGGCTGCATCCGAAGCATCAGGTACCAAGGATGAGGCACTTTTATCTTCGGGCATCCATTGAATGGCTCCCGCTGGACTCCTGGTTTGTACCCAGTTGAAGCGAAACAGGTTGTCCAGGTAATTGTGGGTAAACTGTACCGGGGAAACCGTCCAGGCACCCTCAAGACCACTGGTTATGGTGTCCTTTCCTTTTCCTATACCATAACTGTTTTTCCAACCAAAGCCTTGTTCTTCAATGGCTGCATTTTCGGGTGAAGGGCCTAAATACTTTCCGGAAGCCGCACCATGGGCTTTACCAAAACTGTGTCCACCGGCAATCAAAGCCACCGTTTCTTCATCGTTCATGGCCATGCGGGCAAAGGTTTCACGAATATCTCTGGCAGCAGCCAGAGGATCGGGATTCCCCTGCGGACCCTCAGGATTAACGTAGATGAGTCCCATTTGAGTGGCGGCGAAAGGTTTATCCAATACCTTGTCTTTTGTCTCCCGATGACTGGCCAACCATTCACTTTCAGAGCCCCAATTCACCAATTCCGGCTCCCAGGCATCGACACGCCCCCCGGCAAAGCCCAGCGTTTTAAATCCCATTGATTCCAATGCGACATTGCCTGCCAGAATCATTAAATCAGACCATGAAATATTATTCCCATATTTTTTCTTAATCGGCCAAAGCAGACGTCGCGCCTTATCAAGGTTGACGTTATCCGGCCAGCTGTTTAATGGGGCAAAACGCTGCATTCCACCGTCTCCGCCCCCACGACCGTCAAAAATACGATAAGTTCCTGCACTATGCCAGGCCATTCGAATAAACAGAGGACCATAATGGCCAAAATCAGCAGGCCACCAATCCTGAGATTGAGTCATCAACGCGGTGAGATCGCTTTTGACAGCATTGAGGTCCAGAGTATTAAACGCTTTGGCATAATCAAAATCAGGGCCCATTGGATTTTCCAGGGCATCATGCTGGCGAAGCGGGCTGAGATCCAGCGCCTTCGGAAACCAGTACTGGTTAGTTTTTGGCGCGCTGGCTTCAACGTTTGCATGGGGGGTAACCATCGGCGCCATGGTGAAAACCAACAGCGATGAAAAAACAACTTTCCGGCTAATCATGATCATCCCTAACCTAATTAATTAATGATTTTCCTAGTGTGACGGATTCGATGCAATAGAGCAATCGTTACTGTCAATACCAAATAACCCTTAAGCGTTTATTGCTTCGCATAGGTTTTGGCGCGTAAGCAATAGCCCTGTTCAATGCTGGTTTTATTCAGGTAAGTCCAGGTAGACGCCATGGAGCCATCCTGTTTGACTTCCGCTGCCACGACCCCGGTTTCCGCCGCGTTTTTAGGGTTGATAAAGACGAAAGTCAGCTGCTGTTTTTTTGGAAAATAAATGCCCGTGCCCAGGTAAGAGGAGCCATCATCACACAGCGATTTGATGCGGTAAGTTTCCCCGGTTTTTTCAATGGACATGTTGCATTTAAAATCGGCATGGGTATCGATTTCCTTGCCTCCACATTCATAGCGGCCATCCAGTTTAACGGGTTCAGCCACTGCATAAGCGCTCTGGACCATTGTGACTAACAGCATTGTAACCATGGATTTCAGCATCTCTTTTCCCTGCATTTGAAGTGAACTATGATTTTTACGCGTTGCCTTAAGCGACGTCAACCGCTATTTGACAACAAGCAAATCGGACCATCGTGTAGTGTAGCAGGGAGAGCGCATGGCGGAGCGCATGGCCCAGGGTTTGGTATGCCCTTGCGCGCCAAGACGAATCATGTGACCGCCGTATTTTTGATTAATCGCATCATAAACCGCCAGAAACCGTCTGGTCTGCTGCTGTTGACAGGGGGTCGTCGAATCAAACAGATCCGGTTGCCGCACAGTCTGAGGTTGCAAATCACCCAGATAGACGCCGACTTTATTGTATTGAAAACCCGAACGGTAAATCCGGTTTAAACACCACTTGGCCCATCGCGTTAATTCCCGCAAGTCATCCGTAGGCTGAGGTAAACACACACCCAGGGACGGTGCATACTGCGGCAAATCAGCCCGAAAAGGATTGGTGCGGATAAAAATACCGAGATAGCCGGCGACAGAATGCTGCTGGCGTAATTTTTCATAGGCACGGGCACAATGGGCACTCAGCGCCTGGGCTAAAATGCCCTGTTCACGTTGCAAGCTGCCAAATGACCGCGAGGATAGAATGCTTTTGCGCTCCTCGCTTTCTTCAAAACCAATGCAGGGAATGCCACGCAACTCAAGGGCTGTACGCTGCAACACCACATTAAAGCGGGTTTTCAGTGTCTGCAGCGGCAAGGCAGCCAAATCACTGGCCCAATAAATGCCCTGCTGCATCAGGACCTTATGCCATTTTCTGCCGATGCCCCAGACCTCACCGATCTCAATCTGCGAAAGCCAGTGGTTTTGGCCAACCCAGTTAAAAAACGGGACATGCAGGCGGCGTTTAGCGACATAATTGGCCAATTTAGCCAGCGTTTTGGTTTGAGCAAGGCCAATGGACACCGGGATGCCGGTGTATTGCAGGATCTTTTTCTGCAGGGCTCGGCAGAAAGGCTCCTGGTCTTCCAGAGGCAAGGTTTTTAAATCCAGGAAGGCTTCATCAATGGAATAAACCGCCACGTCCTGCCAGCTTTCCTCGATAATCGACATCACCCGCCGCGACATGTCGCCATAGAGGCTAAAATTGGATGAAAATACATGAACGCCCTGCTGCCGGCACAAGCCCCGAATTTTAAAAAACGGCGCTCCCATGGGAATACCCAAGGCTTTAGCCTCGTTGGATCGGGCAATCACACAGCCGTCATTGTTCGACAGAATGACTATCGGTTTGTCAATGAGATGCGGTTTAAAGACCCGCTCGCAGGACGCGTAAAAATTATTACAGTCCACCAGCGCATACATCACAGCACCGCATGAATGACATGGGTGACCACCCCCCAAATGACAACATCCTGATCGTGGGTTAAATCGATGGCCGCAAATTCGGGATTTTCCGCCAGCAGGCGGGTTTTGCCCTGCACGCGTGATAAGCGCTTGACCGTCAGTTCGCCATTGACTGCCGCAATCACCACGTGCCCATGCACCGCCTCGACGCTGCGGTCAACCACCAGCATGTCGCCGGAATGAATGCCGGCATTGATCATGGACTCACCCGACGCCCTGACAAAAAAAGTAGCCGCAGGATGCTTAATCAGGTGCTCATTCAAATCGAGGTATTGCTCGATGAAATCATCGGCAGGTGAAGGAAAACCGGCTTTAACCGAACTGGAATACAGTGGGATACGGACGGCTGCCTCACCTTTATTCAGAAAACGCATGACCTCGCTAACCCGAGACACCGGAATACGCACCGATTTGGTCGCCTCGCCAAACTTCCCCTTCCCCCGCGGCCGCCCTGCTCCCACCCGTGCGCCACCGTGTGACATAAACCCTCTCTTGAATTGTGATTCATTATTCAAGTCTACCGCGGCAACCCGCGGCTGTAAAGGACAGCCGGCAATTCTGGGCTATAATTTGGGATGAACTGGTATGAGCAGGAGTTCACTATGTCTCGAAAATCACACAAACCCGGCAAGCACATCCGCAAAGAAAATAAAAAAATTCTTCACCACAATTTACGCGACATATCTGGCGGCGCCAACCTCATCGACTTCAAACCCGGCACCAATCCCTACCCAGCCACCGCGCCCAGTAAAAACTAACACATCAGCCAAAGTCCGGCGTGCTTGATTCGAAATCATTGTCTATCCGGGATATACTGAAACAGAGGGCCATGATTCAGGACAGCAATGGATAAACTGTTTCGTGAAAAAAGTTTAAACCGCTTAAACAATCCGGAAAAACTGGATACGCTCTTTCGTATTGTCCCTCCCTTAAACTGGCTTATTCTCGCCACGCTGGTTTTGCTGCTGGGCATGATTGCCGCATGGTCGGTGTTTGGCAGCATTGATACGCGGGTTTCCGGAAACGGCATCCTCATCAGCGGCGGTCAGAAAATTTACGATGCCATTGCTGAAGATTCCGGACGTTTATTAACCGTGGAGGTCCAGGTGGGCGATGTGGTGAAAACGGGGCAGCGATTGGCAACCCTGAAATTGCCGCTCCTGCTGCTGGACATCGAAAACAGGCAGCAAACTGTCGTGTCGCTGCGGAAACAGGTCGATGATTTACAGCGTTTCATTGCCAAGGATTTTAAACTGGAGCAACAGAACAATGAAACGTTGCGGAAAAACTGGGCAAAAGATTTGGAAAACGCCAATCTTCATCTGCAATTTCTAAAAACAGCCCTGGAAGAGCGGGAAAAGTTGGTGGATAAAGTGATTTCACGTCAGGAACTCGCCGAACTGAAAAGCAATTATTTTAAGGAGCTGCAGCTGCGCGACGAGATCAGCAAAAAAATCGCTGACAACATCATTGAATTTAAACGCCGTGTAGAAGCCAATCAACAACGGCTGATTGAATTGACAAATCGCCTGCGACAGGCAGAACAGGATGTTGCTTTTTTAATAAAAAAATTAAAAGTCCACAGCATCATTGTAAGCCCCGTTGATGGCGAGGTTATCAATATCATCGGCAAACCCGGGGAAATTGTGCAGCCCGGGAGTAAAATCATGGACATCGAACCCTATGCCGAAACCGTGGATGCGGTCATTTACGTGCCGGCCGGCCTGGGTAAAGTCGTCCTGCGGGGCATGCCAGCCCAGGTGGTACCCAGTACCGTTAAAAAGCAGGAGTACGGCAGCATTGTCGGCGTGGTGGAGGACGTGGCTGGCTTTCCCAGCAGTCAAAGCAGCATGATGGCGGTCCTGGCCAATGAGAAACTGGTGGAGGATTTCAGTCAAAGCGGACCGCAATTGTACGTGCGTGTTCGCCTGATGAAAGCCGATACGCCAAGCCATTATCAATGGACAACATCCAAAGGCCCCAACATGGTCATTACCAATGGCACCCTGTGCACGGCTGACATCATTATCAAATCCCAGCCGCCGATTACACTGGTCATTCCAGCCATTAAAGCATTTCTGGGGATAGATTAACGGGCATGGACATGGGAAAGGCGTTTAAAAAAAGACCAAAGACACCGACCATTCTGCAGATGGAAGCCGTCGAATGCGGAGCAGTCGCCTTGGCCATTGTTCTGGCATACTATGATCGCTGGATTCCGCTGGATGTTCTGCGCATGGATTGCGGCGTATCCCGGGATGGCAGCCGTGCTGACAACATTTACCGTGCGGCCGTCCGGCATGGCATGGAGGTTGAAGCCTACAGCCTTGAACCGGCTGACATTCATGAATGCCGCCTCCCTGCCATTATTCATTGGGAATTCAATCATTTTGTAGTACTTGAGGGAATCGGCAGGCACCACGTTTACATTAACGATCCCGCCCATGGAAGACGAAAGGTAAGCCTTGAAGAATTTGATGAGGCATTTACGGGCGTGCTGCTTGAACTAACCCCAGGCCCGCAATTCGTCAAGGCCGGGCATAAACCTAAAATTTTCACCAATCTGATAACCCGCCTGCGTCACTCCAAAGAAGCCGTCGGTTTTATTATTCTTGCAACCTTAAGTCTTGCCATCCCAGGCATTGCCATCGCCGGGCTCAACAAAATTTTTATTGATGATGTCCTCATTCAGCAACTGAATCACTGGCAAAGACCCGTTTTACTGGGCTTACTGATTGCCGGCCTTTTCAGCGCCCTGCTCACCTGGTACCAGCGAACCATGTTAAGCCGACTCGAAGTGAAAATGGCCCTTGTCAATGGCGCGTCGTTTTTCTGGCATTTACTTCGCCTGCCCATGTCTTTCTTCAATCAACGCTACCTTGGCGACATTCTTAATCGCCTGCAATCCAGCGATTCGGTGGCATCATTGGTCTCGCAGCAATTCGGCACCAACATGGTGAGCCTTCTTCTGGCGTTGATTTACCTGGTTATCCTCTTTTTGCTCAGTGTGCCGCTGACCCTGCTGGTGTTACTCGCCACCGCGATCAATGTCATCGCCCTGCTGCTGATTGCACAGAAGCGAAGCAGTGAAAGCCAGCGGCAAACCAAGGCGCAGAATAAACTGATGAGCACCGCCATCAGCGGTCTGCAAATGATAGAAACCTACAAAGCATCCGGCGCTGAACAGGATTTTTTTAAAAAATTTGCTGGCATGCATGCCAATTATTTAACTGCCGAACAACAACTGAGCTGGACACGGGATTGTTTTGCCGCACTTCCCATGGCGCTCGATTTGCTGACCAATGCCGGCATTCTCTGCTTTGGGGCCTGGTTAGCCATTGAAGGGCAACTGAGCATCGGGACTGTCGTCGCTTTTCAGATTTTATACCGCAGCTTTATCCAGCCGGTCAAAATGCTGGTGATGCTCGCCGGCACCCTTCAGGATATTGCAGCCGATTTATTTCATCTGGAAGACATCACCTCTCATCCCCTGGCCCAGCGTTACGACCCTGTGACTGAACAGGACAGCATTCCCGAAACCAAATTAACTGGCCATGTGGTCTTTGAAAACGTCACCTTCGGCTACAGCCCGCTTGCTGAGCCGCTGCTGCGTCATTTTTCCCTGGAAATTAAGCCCGGCCGCCGCCTGGCCCTGGTTGGCAGTTCAGGCAGCGGCAAATCCACCATTGGTAAATTACTGTTGGGTTTTTATGATCCCTGGACAGGACGCATCCTGATTGATGGCAGGGAATTGCGCCAAATCCCGAATGCCGTCCGCGCTCGCTCCATCGCCAGTGTCGATCAGGACATTAACCTGTTTCATGCGACCTTAAAAGATAACTTAACCTTGTGGGATCCCACCGTTGACGATGAAGACATCCTTAATGCCTGCAAAGCCGTCTTCATGCATGACATGATTGCCGGTGAACGGGAGATGGGCTATGAAAGCCTCATCAATGAAGGCGGTTCCAATTTCAGCGGCGGCCAGCGCCAGCGCCTTGAAATCGCCCGCGCCATGCTGCAGAGACCCAGCATTTTAATTCTGGATGAAGCCACTTCTGCTCTGGATGCGCAGATGGAAAAGGCCATTGATACCACCTTACGTCGTATGGGATGCACCCTGCTGATTATTTCGCACCGGTTAAGCACCATACGGGATGCCGATGAAATCATTGTTCTTGAGCAGGGCCAGGCGGTTGAACGAGGCACCCATGACCAATTACTGGCGCTCAAAGGCGCTTATTGCCAGCTATTGGCGAACGAGGCTTGATAATGACAGACCATGCTCCCCCGCACGAATGGAATCTCCTGCAAAGCGACAGACACTACCTGCTGCTGCAAGGCCATGTTGATCTGTTTCTTGTACCAGGCGAAGGCCCTTATCGACGGTATCTTGTCGGCCATTGCCAACCCGGCGATGTGCTTCTTGGGCTTAAGGGGCACTCACCTGAAACCGGCTGGCAGCTCCTTGCTTCCTGCGGTACAGACACGGCGTTGCAGGTTATGACGGACACCTCGCTGAATAAAGACGAGCAGCAGGCCTCTCTTAAAGCCTGGCAGCAGCATTTTGTCAACTACCTTAACAACACCCCTTTCGATGACAAAGTAAGCCCACTCATCGATACCCACAGCGGCACGTCGCAACGGGTGGCTGCCGGCAAGGAATTCTTTAAATCGATTTTCCCTGCCCTGGTTCAAGCCAGTGAATGGGTAGGGGAGCAGGAAGAGGAGCGCGCCCGCCAAAGGAAAAAAATAGAAAACAACCGATTAAAACGGGCGTATCTGTCGATGATTTCCACGCTTGGAAGCAAGCAGGCTATTGCCCAAACCGGGTGGCAAGATACCCTGACCTATTGTGTACAACGAACAGCCGCCTTCTATCAACTGGCACTTCCTGAGCATGTTCACGTCGATGAGATTCAGGAAATCAACCTGAAAACCGGCATGGCCATTCGTCCCGTGCAATTAAACAGCGCCTGGTGGCGCGGCGCCACCCATCCACTGCTGCTGCAAAAGCCTGAAGACAAAGCCTATTACCTGGCCCTGCCTACCCTGACCCGGGGCCTGTTGTTGATTGATCCGGTTCAGGGAATCAGTAAAAAACTCACCCCAAAGGACGCGGCTGTTTTTTCCAGAGAGGCCTGGCAAATGTATTGTCCCTTGCCGCAAAAGCCGTTGAAAATAAAAGAGTTGATCCCCTTTGCCTTCCGGGGCGGCCAGCGCGACCTGATTCGCCTGTTGAGTGTGGGCTCTCTGGCAGCACTGCTCAGTCTGGTCACCCCGTGGTTTACCGGGATTCTATTCGAACAGGTCGTCCCCGCCGGCGACATCAGCCAATTGCAGCAAATTATTCTGGCACTCCTGGTTGCCGCCTTTTCCGCTGGTCTATTTGAATTGGTACGCACCATTACCGTTCTGCGATTAAGCAGTCGCTTAAACCTAAACCTTGAAGTGGCCATCTGGGATCGTCTAATCCGCCTGCCGGTGACTTTTTTCAAACAATTCACCACCGGGGATCTGACGCAGCGGGCCATGGCAATCAGCCACATCCGCACGCTGTTAGCCGGCGTAGTGGTCAACTCCCTGCTCAGCGGCATTTTTTCTTTGTTCAGCCTGATTTTATTATTTTATTATGACCTAAGCCTCGCCGTGACAGCAATGCTCATTATTCTTGCCGTTTGTGCCTATACCCTGCTTATCAGTCTCAGGCAATTACGGCATTACAAGGAGCAGGAAACCCTGCAGGGCGACTTGTCAGGCATGGTAGTGCAGTTACTTGGCGGCATTGGTAAAATTCAAAGCTCGGGACGGGAAAAAACCGCCTTTTCCCAGTGGGCCATTAAAAACAGTCAAATCAAACAGGCCGCCTACCGCGCTAACCATGCCAGTGCGTTGCTGGCCAGTCTCAACAGCTTCTTTTTAACCCTCCTGTCCGTCGTGGTGTTCACCCAGTTTCTGCACCGTACCGACACATTGAGTCTCGGACTGTTTCTGGCGTTTAATGCCACCCTTGGACAATTCACCGCCGGCATGCTTGGCCTAACCGACATCGCCGGTACGCTGATTAACAGCATCCCTTTGCTGAAACGGGCAGCCCCCATTCTTGAGGCCCTTCCTGAAACCCATGCTGGCAAACGGGATCCTGGAGTACTGAAGGGAAAGATTGAAGTCGACCATCTGCGCTTTTCCTATACCAAAGAACAACCGGTGATTAAAAATGTGTCGTTCACTATTCATCCTGGGCAATACGTGGCAATTACCGGTCCTTCCGGCTCAGGCAAATCGACCCTGCTTCGCCTTCTCCTGGGATTTGAAAAACCCGATCAGGGCAATCTTTTTTTCGATGACCATGACATCAAGCAGTTCAACGTGCAACGCGTGCGCGAACAATGCGGCGTCGTCCTGCAAAACAGCACGCTCCTTTCGGGCACCCTGTTTGAAAACATTGCGGGCTCAGCCCTCCTCAGTCTCGATGAAGCCTGGGACGCGGCCGGCATGGCCGGCCTTGCTGCCGACATCGAAAAAATGCCGATGGGTATGCACACCGTCATTTCCGAACGCGGCGGCACATTGTCAGGGGGGCAGCGGCAACGGGTATTGATTGCCCGCGCACTGGCCAAAAAGCCACGATTGCTGTTTTTCGATGAAGCCACCAGCGCGCTGGATAACGTCACCCAGGCCATTGTTATTCAAAGCCTTGCACAACTCAACATCACCCGCGTGGTGATTGCGCATCGTCTGACCACCATCGAGAAAGCAGACCTTATTCTGGTGATGGACCAGGGCCAGGTGGTTCAATGCGGTTCTTATTCCCAATTAATGGCTGAAGACGGTCTTTTTCGTCAAATGGCCACGCGTCAACTCATCGATTGATCAAATCCAGTACAAATATTCTATACTTAAACAGTCTTTCCAGCGAGGGGATGAAATGAAACGTCAACCGCAAAAACCCACAGGCAAGCCCGATAAATCCATCAATCCCGATGAATTAGGTCAAGTCTCGGGCGGATCCCATGAGAGACGGGATCGATCAAGACCCCGGTATGTGGATGAAGCAAGAATCAGGCACCGTCAAGGTTCCAGTGAATAAGAGAGGTTAATGATGAGCAAACACAAGACCAAAAAGGGCCAGTTAAGTAAAGAGCATTTAAAACAGGTCAGCGGCGGACAGCAGGAGCGCCGCCGCAAGCCGCCCATCCTCACAAGGCCAGAACCGACACGACCGGATCGTCCGGGTTTACCGCCATTAACCCGTGTGGATGAATAACAGCCAGCCCACAGCGGCGGGCTATTTTCATCAGGCCGGACAGTCTGCCAGTTCAGCGCATTCCAATACTTTCTTAGCCTGCGCCTGGCGATGTTCACTGACGGCCTGACGGTATTGCGGGTATTTATTGGCAAGGATCATGGCAGCCAGGATTGCTGCATTGGCAGCCCCTGGCTTGCCTACGGCCAATGTACCCACAGGAATACCTGCCGGCATTTGCACGATGGACAATAAGGCATCCAGTCCATTGCCAAACGTTGATGACGGCATGGGTACCCCCAATACCGGCAGCAGGGTTTTAGATGCCACCACACCGGGTAAATGCGCAGCTCCCCCTGCGGCGGCGATAAACACCTCAACCCCTCGCGCTTCGGCGGACTGCATATACTCACTCAGCGCCTCCGGGGTGCGATGCGCCGACAAGGCACGGGCTTCATGCGGGATCTGAAATTTTTTCAGTATTAAACTGCACTCTTCCATAATGGTCCAATCGGAGTTTGAACCCATAAGCAGTGACACAAGAATTTTTGACATATTCCTTTCCTGATTAATTAATAATTGTTTTCCGGGAGGCATTGGCTGCAATGCGCGCAATAGCTGCCACTAACGCGTGCCCTTCCAACTGCTGCACACGGCTTCGCAACCTGTCTGGCGTGTCGTCAGCATAAACCGGACAGGTTTTTTGAATTAAAATCGGACCGGCATCCACGTCCTCGGTAACGTAATGCACGGTACAACCGCTTTGTGTCTCTCCCGCCCCCAATACCGCGCGGTGAACATCCAAATCCATTAATCCTGAAAAAGCAGGCAATAAGGAAGGATGAACATTGATGATCTGCTGCCGCCAGGTTTGAACAAAGGGGGCTGATAAAATGCGCATATAGCCAATAAGAACAATCAATTCCACATCAAAACGGCGAAACACCTGGTTCAGTTGCTGATCATAATCTGGACGGGTTAAGCCGGTGGGATCAACAAAAAAAGCAGGGATAGCCGAATGCCTGGCTTTTTCAAGAATTAAAGCCTCGGCTTTATTACTAACGACCAATTCAATGCGGGCAGCCAGTTTTTTGCCGGCTATCGCTTCCTGCAATGCCAATAGATTGGTTCCCCGGGTGGAGCCCAGAATGCCAAGCCGGATCATGGCTGGCGCAACCGGTTCATGTGAGCCCTGCGGGCTTCAACCCGCTCGGAGGTGCCGATGTCGCGCCGGTGATACAGGGGACCCGCAACACGGGCAATCTCCGCTTCGGCTTTTTTTTCCGCCTCAGCCAATGTCGCACCAATTCCGACATAGGCCGCGGTTCTTGACCCTGTTGCCACCAATTGCTCACCCTGCTGATGAACCGCCGCCAGATAAAAATGAGACGGATCCTGAATCAGACTGCAATCAATTGGAAATTGTTTAAGGGGGGCATCTGGATAACCCTGAGGGACGGTGTATTTGCACACGGTCGCATACGGGGCGAAACGCACGTCGGCGGCATTCAGTTCGCCCTGCACCATGGCGATGCAATGGTCCACCAGGTCGCTTTCAAGCAGGGAGAGGACATTCAGGGATTCCGGATCACCCAGCCGCGCATTAAACTCAATGACAGACACCCCCCGGGCTGTCGCCATAAAACTGCCATACCAAAAGCCGATGTAGGGCTGTGGCAATTCAAGCTGCAAGGCATGATAAACCGACTGATTGATAGCCCAGGCCGCTTCAATGTCAGCCGTTGACAGGAAAGGCAGGCCATGATCCGCGGCCGAATAACTGCCCATACCGCCGGTATTGGGCCCTATATCCCCTTCATAAGCCCGCTTGTGGTCCTGGACCAGTGGCATCGGCACCAGGGTTTTGCCATCCGCAAAGGCCATGAACGAGAACTCTTCACCGATTAACTTTTCTTCGATAATCAAGGATTGACCTTCAGCCAGAAGGCTTTGGCAATAACTCAGGGCTTCAGTCAGCGAGTGCAGGTGTTCTCCTGCCACTTTAACCCCCTTGCCTCCCATCAGGCCGTCGGCTTTAATGACATACTGCCCCTCACCCAGACGCTTTAAATAGTCTTCAATACCCTGCATGGAATCAAACTGACTGTAAGCCGGTAGCCCCGCGATGGCGTGTTTTTTCATTAAATGGCGGGCAAACTGCTTACTGGTCTCAATTCGGGCAGCCGCTTTGCGAGGGCCAATGACTGCAATACCCGCCAGCCACAAGGCATCCGCCAAACCCTTTTCAAGCGGCGCTTCCGGGCCAATAAGGGCCAAGTCAATGCCCCATGCCAGTGCCTGGGTCACGACCGCCTCACAATGGGTGATGTCCCCGCAGGCATACTGGCTTGTCAGACAGCCAATACCCGGATTGAATGATGGCCCATAACAGAACAGCGAGGGGGTTTGCGGTGAGCGGTGCAAGGCATGAACCAACGCCTGTTCCCGAGCCCCTGAGCCAATAACAAGAATATTCACCTGGTCAATTCCTCTTCTTTTAGTTCAAGACGTAATTGTTGCCGTTGCTGTTCCAATTGCTGCATTTTGGCCGTCGTGATGGATGAGCAAAAATAATCACCATCCATACACGCCATGCAGGGCTTTTTGATGCGATGCTGGCCACGGCGAGTCACCGCCTCGATTAAATCCTCCTGAGTCTGGTACATCAGGATATCAACGCCAATAAAACAGGCTATCTCCGCTTCACTCATGTTGGCCGCGATCAATTCACCCCGCGAAGGGATATCAATGCCGCTAAAGCAAGGGTTTTTCAAGGCGGGCGATGTGGAGACAAAATAAATGTTCTTTGCCCCAAGCGCCCTGACCATTTTGACAATCTCGCGCGACGTGGTTCCACGCACAAGGCTGTCATCAACAATCAACACCGATTTGTTTTCAATTTCAGTACGCTGTGGTGTCAATTTGTAACCAATGCTCTGTTTTCTTGCCTTTTGATTAGGCATAATAAAGGTGCGACCAATAAACGGATTTTTATAAAGCCCTTCGGAATAACGCACACCCAGTTCATGCGCAAACGCCATGGCGGAGGTGTTGGCGGTAAACGGCACCGGAATCACGACATCGGGAATAATATTGGGGTATTTTTTTTGCCATTGTCGACTTAAATTCTGCCCCATGCGCAAACGCGCCCGATACACACTGACATGATTCAGCGTCGCATCCGGACGGGCAAAGTAGACGTATTCAAAGACACAGGGGCGAAAGTCTTTGCGGCGAATAACCCGACGGTAGACCTTGCCGCTTAAACTGACGAAAGCCACCTCCCCAGCGTCGATATCGCCCTCATCCTTAAACCCCAGCGCATAAAACGGCGTGGTTTCGGAAGCAAACATGATGTCCTGATGGCCAGATTGATTGTCGCGGCTTCCCATAACCAGGGGCCTTATGCCGTACGGATCGCGGAAAGCAACCAGCCCTTTGCCGATGATGACGCTGACAATGGAGTAGGCGCCTTGCACCCGATCAAAAAGGTGGGCTACGGCCTCGCAGAGCAATTCGAAAAAGGCTTCATCGTTTTCATAACCAAAAGCCCCCTTGGCCAATTGATCTGCCAGCATTAATAACAGCACTTCCGAATCGAGTGAGGAATTGAGATGGCGGTATTGATTCAGCCGGATTTCATCGGCTAACTCCTGGTAATTGGACAGGTTGCCATTATGGGCCAAGGCAATGCCGCGCGGGCTGCCGATCCACAGGGGTTGAATATCGGCTTCGCTGTATCCTCCCGCAGTAGGGTAGCGGGAGTGAGCAATGCCTATGGTTCCGTGCAGGGACTGAACGTTCTCCGCTGTGAAGATTTCTCTTACCAGCCCCAGGCCCTGTTTGACATAAAAACGCTGGTCACTGGTCAGAATACCGGCCGCATCCTGACCGCGATGCTGCAAATGCACGAGGCTATCCAATAGCTCGGAGGCAACGGGTTCCACGCTGTAAATCCCTACTATTCCGCACATGACGTTCGCCTATCGTAAGTAAGGGGCAATATTTCTTAAAATGCGCTGCTCGACCGGTTCGTGGTGGGTTGGAAAGTCAAACGGTTTTCCGGTAATCATTTCATACAATTGAATATAGCGTTCGGATAACTGTTCAACCAACGCCTGTGGAGCCTGCGGCAAGTCCTTGTCGTGATAGGGATCGCAGTGTTTGGCAAACCACAACCTTAAAAATTCCTTATCGATGTTCTCCGGCTCAAGGCTTGCCGCCAGGCGCTCCTGATAAGACGAGGCCAGCCAGTAACGGCTGGAATCGGGAGTATGGATTTCATCGACAACCAGCACATTGCCTGCGTCGTCTACCCCAAACTCGTATTTGGTATCCACTAGAATCAATCCATGCTGGGCCGCCAATTCCACACCGCGTTGATACAACGTCAGTGCCAGCGCACTGGCTTTTACCCAGTGTTCTTCCGTCATCCAGTGTTCTGCAATGATCTCGTCCGGTGAAATGGGACGATCATGAATTTTTTCCTTGGTTGTCGGGGTAAGTACCGGCCGCTCCAGGGCTTGATTTTTTTTCAGGCCTTCAGGGAAGGTAATGCCGCAATACTGGCGTACGCCTTGTTGATACTGGGTCCATAAGGACGTGTCCGTTGTTCCGGTAATGTAGCCTCGTACCACAAATTCAATGGGAAAAACCTGGCATTTTTTTGCGACCACCACATTGGGATCCGGCACAGCAATCACATGATTGGGAACCAGACTGGCTGTTTGCTCAAACCACCAGGCACTGGTGAGGTTCAACACCTGTCCTTTGCAGGGAATCAACGCCAGGGGCCGGTCAAATGCAGTCAGGCGATCGGTGGTAACGAGTAGAATATGCTCACCCAAATCATAGGCATCCCGGACTTTGCCCTGGGTGCGGTGATTAATGGGCAGATGGGTCCTATCGAGAAGAAACGGCCACTGGGCGCGAATGTCATCCTGATAGCGAGGTGTCGTAGCGATAGCATTCATGAGCGTATGGATTCCCTATCATGTTGATGGAAAGAATTCTATCAATCAGGGTGGTGACATCGGCGTCACCACTCTCAAACTGCCAGACTATGCCGTGATGAACCATTTTCACGGCCTCAAAACCATACTGGCCAATTAAGGTTTGCCGCATGTCCTGACCGTGGACATCGTCTTTGGCTCGAACCAAATAGGACATTGCCCTGGCCTGATGAATGGCGTCGGTCGGCATTTCCTGTTCCTTGCGGTCGCAAAACAACACGCCTGCCTGTTTTATGGCCTGCATCATCGCGGCGTCCGGACCAATCAACTCCCAATGCACATAACGATGCACGCGCACCGGAATACCCATTGCCTGCAGGGTTTTTTGCACGGTCATGGCCTGATTGTCTGTGATGGTTAACTTCACCAGGCATTGGTGAGCCTGGGCGGCCTGACGGTAAGTCTCATAAGATCCCGATGCAGTGCGGGCCGGGCAATCGACTGAGACGGCAGGGCGAATGCCTGTTTCAATGTACTCGCGCATGGACGTAAACAGTTTATCGCCATTCACCGTGCGCTCCGGGTGCGGCATTATCGCCAACACGTTACCGGCGGCATTGCCGACTGCAGCAAGGTTGTTGACTGAGCCGTTAGGGTTTACCGGGAAATGATCCACAATCCGGCCTTCGGCATCGCAATATTGCAACAGGTTTAATCCGCGGGCAATGAGTTGCTGCAATAAGCCATCCGGCATGACAAAACGCCCCTGGGCATGCGCAACGGGAAGGTGAAGCCTGTCGCTGGCATTCAGATGACGGGTAAAGGCATTGGCTTGATGTCCCTCGCTCAGGCAGAGCGTGACCCACGCGTTGTAGAAACCGGTACCGAGCAGGTGGCCCTGGCGGATACGGCGGTTTTCAGTCAATGCCATTTGCCCCTCGGCATCAGCCAAGCCGGGTACCAGCCCGGCCTCAACGAGGATCTGCGCCCCGTTACAGATACCCAGAATGGGTTTACCGAGGCGGCTTTGCTGTTTGATTTCCTGCATAATGGGCTGAAGCGCTGCGATAATACCGGCACGGGAACGGTCTTCGTAAGAAAAACCACCCACCAGAATAAAACCGTCCAATGCTCGCAGTGTCTCGGGTGGTACATTCCATAACACGTCAACCGGATGCATGCCTGCCCGTTTTACCGCCATCGCGGTTTCACGCTCGCAATTGGAACCGGGAAAGAGCAGCAATCCAATCCGTATCATAGTAAGGTCACCTGTTGCGGGCCGCGAACAACCTTGCCAATTTCATAGACAGGCAGGGAATAAGATTTCTGCAGAACTTCCCTGACCGCGCTCAAGTCCTGAGGCGAAAGAATTAAAACCAGGCCAGCCCCCATGTTAAAAGTGCGAAACATGTGCTCATCATCCAGGCGGCTCAACTGCTTCATGACATCAAAAACAGGCAAATGCGGGATGCGTTTTTTTTCAATTTCCACCCCACAATGCGGCGGCAGGATACGTGGAATATTTTCCAATAAACCGCCACCAGTAATGTGGGCCATGCCTTTGATGGTGAGGCCTTGCGCTAAAATGCGATGGACGGGTTGCGTGTAATTGAGATGAGGCGTTAACAATTCCTCGCCAATGGTGCGTCCCAAATCGTGATGATAACTGTCGACATCAAGACCTAAGACCCCAAAAAACAGTTTGCGTGCCAGCGAGTAACCGTTGGTATGCAGCCCACTGGAAGGAAACGTCACCACGCTGTCGCCTTCACAGATGGTTTTTCCAGTAATTGCCTTGTGCTTGTCAACCACGCCGGTAATCACACCAACCAGGTCAAACTCCCCGGACACGTAAGTACCGGGCATTTCCGCGGTTTCACCGCCCACCAGCGAAATCTGATTTTCCCGGCAGGCAACGACCATGCCGCTGACGATTTGTTCAACAATGGCAGCATCGAGTTTATCATTGGCAATGTAATCCAGCAGAGTCAGGGGTTTGGCGCCGAGGACTATGATGTCGTTGGTGGTGGCGCTGACTAAATCCATGCCGATGGTATCAAACTTTTGCATCCGTTTCGCCACCATCATTTTCGTGCCGACACCGTCAATGCTTTGCACCATGACTGGATGCTCATATTCCTCCAGTAAGGGTTTTAAATCAAACATCGACGCAAAATGACCAATTCCGGTTAATACGTGCGGTGAGAAGGTGCTCTCCACGGCCGCTTTAATGCTTCGCACAGCCCGGTTACCGGCTTCGACATCCACCCCGGCCGCCTTGTAATCAATGCTTGTCACAACAATCTCCTTCACGTAAACCGTTTTCCCAGGCCTCGCGAGCCAGGGCCAGGGGTAAATGAATGGCTGAATGCACTGTCAGGGTAGCGGAAGCCGTTGTCTCGCCGATAGCGACACAGGGAACAGCGCTTTCTTTGAATAATTGTTCAATTGCACGGGTGTGCTGCGGCGGTACTTCCAGGATAAAGCCGCCCTCTTCCGCGAATAACCAGGGGACTAATGCGGTAGCGGCAGGCGGGGTAATATCGACGCCGACGTTGTTTTTAAACGCCATTTCGGCGACAGCCACCGCAAGACCGCCGCGCGTGATGGCATGGGCGGCAAGAACGAACTGACGTTGAATCGCGTCATACACAGCCCGTAATTCGGCCTGAAAAACAGCAAGATTAGGCTGAGGAATATCCGTGGCGGCACAGGAATGGAGGGCATCATAGACGCTGCCGCCGCCCTGTTGGCGCCGCTCGCCGATGAGGTACAGTACCGAGCCTTGTTGTTTTAAATCGAAGGTGACTGCCCGGGTGTAATCGGGCATACGGCCTAAACAACTGATCATGGGGCTTGGAGGAATAGCGCCGGCAGAAGAGTCGTTATAAAGCGATACGTTGCCTGAGATAATGGGCAAACCCGCTCCCGTATCAAGCATTTTCACGGCGCCCGCCGCATCCGCGATCCCTTTGACCGCCTCCACAAGCTCACCCATCTGCTCCGGTTTTTCTGGATTGCCAAAACACAGGCAATCCGTGAGCGCGCAGGGCCAGGCACCCGTCGCAACCACCTTACGCACCGCCTCAGTGACGGCATTGACAGCACCCCAATAGGCGCTGATTTTATTAAACCTGGGATTTTGTCCTACCGCCAGGGCAATGGCGGTTTTTTGAATTTCTTGCGGGTATTTGTCTTCGTTAAAAGGGGCCATTACCCCTGCATCGGCGCAGCCACGCTCCAGAATCGTGCGCCCCTGCACCTGTTTATCATACATTTCATAAATGGGGGCTCTTGAAGCAATGGTTTCATGAGCGAGCAAACGGAGCAGGTCCTCGGTTAAATGCTGGCTGGGAGGCCGGTTCACCTCCGAGAAATGACTCAGCCGGCTGACGTAGGGTCTATCGTATAAAATTCCCTGCGTAATGTCTTTTGCGCGCGCATCGACCAGGCTCTTGCCCTGATAACGCACCACGTAGCGATCATCCTGACGCAAACGGCCGATGACGGTGGCCCTGGCGCCATCACAAATTTCCGGCAGGGCAAAGCGTTCGTTGTAATGACTCAGCAAATCGGAGACAAGGCTTTGGGGCACGACCCACATGAAGCGTTCCTGGGTTTCGGAACACAGGACAACCGCAGGCGGGAGGTTGGCCATGCTGGTGGGCACTGTTTCCAAATCAATTTCAGCGCCATAACCGCCGGCTTCGGCCAGTTCCACGCTGGCACAGGCAATGCCGCCGGCGCCCAAATCCTTAAACCCTACCCGATTAATCAGGTTTTGCTCACGCAACCAGGTAAAAAACGCCTCATTGGCTTTCAACAGGTGACGCTGCAGGAAGGCATTCGGTTCCTGAACTGCGCCCTTGTTTTCTTCTTCCCGTTCGCTGTCCAGATTGGATGAGGCAAACGCTGCGCCGCCAAAACCGCTGTTGTCCGTCGGTTTACCGACCAGAACAAAATGATAGTCGTCCGCATTGGGCGGTGCGCAGGAATGGATCACCTGATCTTCGCGGACAACGCCCAGGGTGACGACGGTTACCAGACAATTTTCATTATACCCTTCATCGTAGTCGACATCGCCTGCCAGATTAGGGATACCCAGGGGGTTGGCATAGCCTGCAATGCCGCGAACGACTCCTTGTTCCAGCCAACGGGTTTTAGGGCGATGACGTTGGCCAAATCGCAGACTATCAGCGACCGCAATCACTTCGGCCCCCATACAGCACACATCGCGAACATTGCCACCCACCCCGGTCGCCGCGCCTTCATAAGGCACCAGTTGCGATGGGTGATTGTGTGACTCATGGCTCATGGCAATGCCGTAACGCCGCCCTTCATGGTCGGCGGCTACAGCCACGATACCCGCATCTTCCTTGGGTCCAAGAATCACATGCGGCGCGTCAGTCATGAAGTGTTTAAGGTGTTTTCTGCTGCTTTTATAGGAACAATGTTCAGAGCCCTGAATGGACCAGAGAACGCATTCAGCGTAGGTCGGAGGACGTTTTAATAATTCATTCTGGATGGTTAAGGCTTCATCGACGGTAAGCCGCAGGTTGAACTCCTGAAGCCGGCAAGCCGCTTCATCCCTGGACAATTGAGAAAAATCAAAAAAATCCGGCGTTTTCAACACGTTGAGGACCTGGCCTGCAAGCTAAAACGAAGGGATACGATAATGATTTTTTCCCATAAAATCAAATGTTTTATTTTACTTTGCTTTGCCCTGCTGTTGACTTTCTGACAAACAGTGTATCCTTCCAGCTCCATCCCGGTTAACAGGAATTTTTGCACAATGAAGACGCTGGCTGTTTTTTGCGGCGCAAGCCTGGGTCACTCCGCCGTGTATGCCGAACAGGCGGAGGTCCTGGCGGATGCTCTGTCAGATAAAAACATTACCCTGGTTTATGGGGGTGCAACCGTTGGTCTCATGGGCATTCTGGCTAACCGCCTTCTGAACCAGGGAGGAAAAGTCATCGGCGTCATTCCCCAATCCCTGGTGGAAGTCGACATTGCCCATGAGCGCTTAACCGAACTTCATATCGTCCATTCCATGGCCGAAAGGAAACAATTAATCGCCCGTCTGGCCGAGGGTTTTCTGATGCTGCCCGGCGGCGCCGGTTCACTGGATGAATTTTTTGAAATGGTCGTTTCAGCACAGCTCGGCCATCACCAAAAACCCTGTGGCTTATTGAATACCGCCGGTTATTATGATTTGCTTCTTCAGTTCATGGACCATGCCGTCGCTGAAGGGTTTTTTAACAGCCGCTGTCATCAAGGGATTCTTGTTGGTCAGTCGCCGCTGGATTTACTGAACCGGTTCATGCATTATCAATCCTCTGCGAGCCCGCGTTGGATAAAAGAGCCGGCCTGACAGGCAGAATTTAACATTGTCTTAATCTAAAACTGCTACAATAAAAGCGGTTTTGTAACGAGTTGTATTTATGATTACTGTCAATATCTGGCTTTCGACCACCCAATTATTTAAAAAGCGAGTCACCCACGGCTATTTTGGGCCTTTACTGGCTTCCGAGGATAACAATGAACACATCGGGCATGTCAACCTTCTGCTTGACATCACTGAGAACTCAACCCATTTTGCTTATTCTCAAACGGCTCTGGAGCCCCTTAAAGGCAAAGCCACCTTAAAAACCATTGCTGTGCCAGTGGATGAAAAAAAAGAGGGCCATGCCTCCCATAAACCTCAATGGGTGCGCTGTAATAGCTTTACCTTAAGCTTCTGGCCTGAAGATCGCCCCAAATTATTAAAAGAAGCGGCACACCTGTTTTTCAAACTAACCGACAGCAAACCCCGCGTTAAAGGAATTAAACCGGAATTTAAAACCCATGCTGAGGACATGCTCCTTGAAGAAACCGCGACTCAACCCGTCACTATCAAACATACATCATTACAATACCGAAAAGACAATGCGATCAGTCTGCAACAGCAGAAACTAAAGGGGGAACTGGCCGAATTTGCCGAACTGCATGCCACGTTCACACTCAGCAAGGTCAAACTGGAAGAGAATCAGGCGCAACAAAAAAACCTCCTTCAGCAAAAGGAGACCCTGGATCTTGGTCACACACAGAAAATGCAGCAACTTCAGTATGAATTGCAGAAAAACAGAAAAACGCAACAGAAGACACAGACGCAGTTAAACAGGAAAAAAACCGTCCATCGTTATCTGTCCAGGCTTGAACAGCGGGATGACCAATCCAATGCGCAATTTCTGGCATTAACCAAGGAAATCAACAAACTGACCAAGCAACAGCAACGGCTTGTTCATAAAGAAGAGGGGCTGCTGCGTACTCAGAAAAAGCAGGAGAAACATTACCATCGCGATAACCAACGTCTTGATGAGCAATTGCTGCAACGTCGGCAGGAAGAGCAGGCGTGGAAAGACCAGCTTGACGGCGCTACCCTGCGCCTCAACGGCCGCGATGAGGAAGAGATAAAAATCCTGCGCGCCCAATACATTGACCTCAGGCTGCGCGAAAACACATTCGTAACCGCCGACTCAAACGTTACTGTCGGCCGCCACCCGGACATGACCCTTTATTTACCTGCCGCAGATTCAGTCACCATTGGTCTTGATGAAAAGAAAATCATGCAGGCTATGGCAGAGGAAAAAGATCAAAAGTACTCGTTCATTGTCAATAATTGCGCAAGCAGCGTCAAACGCTGTTTACTGGCTGGCATTGATGAGGAGTTAAAAAAGCAATTGCAGGACCAGGGACTTGAACCTGACTTTTTCAGGGTGAAAAAAATTGAAACCTGTCAAAGCCTGAAAAAATGGACAAAAAAACTGGAGCATCATCTTATTATGCTCAATGCCGCAGCACATCGCTCCGACACTACCCCTTCCGTGAACCTGTAAATTCCATGGATTTGCCCACGCATGAAGTTTAGGCAAATCCAACTTAAAGGTTTTTTAAATCCTGTCGAAACAAGGTTATCAAGAAAAAGAAGAGTGACTCCACCATGTCCATTCTTAACTCGGAAGTTTTGAAAAGCCATGTGAACCGGTATTCGCTGCTTGGCTTGCTGATTTCGCTGGGAAGTATTTTAATCGCGACATTGATTGTCGCGTATCAAATCACAGGCAACATCTCCCTCGAGAGCATTGTCTTAGCCCAGACCACCAATCCCGCCATTTGGGCCCTTGATCTCACTCCCTTTATGTTTGCTTACTGGGGGCAATCCTTCTGCTATGGCCTTGTGCACAAGGCTGAAACCATCCTTCGTGATAAAACCCGCGAATTAACCAGTAAAAAAGACGATCTTGAAATCAAGCTCAAGTACGAAAGCACCCACGACAGCCTGACCAACCTGCCAAACTACAAGCTGTTTGTGGAAAGAATCAAACAGGCCATCACTCAAATTGAACAGGAAAATCAGGAAAGCAGGGCAGCCGTTTTTGTCTTAAGCATCAGTGATTTCAAAGAGATTAGCTACAGTTTTGGTACGTTTCATTCCAACAGCTTTCTTAAACAGTTTGCCGAAAAGTTAAAAAGCCTGCTGATTGAACCTTTTATGCTCGAAGCCTACATGGGCATGAATGTGATCGCCCGGTTAAGGAATGATGAATTTGCCATTCTCCTGCCGCGTTTAAGCCCCCATCAGGACATCGATGAACTGCTGCATCGAATTCAGCAATACACCTCCGTCAACTTCATGATTGAAGGCATTAACATGAACATCATGACCACCATTGGCGCCGCCCTTTACCCTACCCATGGCACCAAGGCTGAAACGCTGATGATGCATGCCACGGACAGCATTTATTTTGCTAAAAAAGAGGGCAAGCCTTATGCGATTTACCACAAAGACATTCAGGAAAGAACCACCATCAATCGGGAAATGCTGGATGAATTTGAACAAATCATGGATGCTGAACAGGCTGTCATCCAGCTCCAGCCTCATTATGAACTGGCCACGGGAAAACTAGTCGGCGTCGAAGGCTCAGTCAAACTGGATTTGGCTGATTGGGAAATTTTAAATGAAGAAAAGCTCTTCCAGTTAATGAACGACACCCGCTATGCCAAAAAAGTCACTTTTTTCTCGTTAAAAACATTAATCAAGCAATTGTCTCTCTGGCACAAAGAGGGCCATACTCTCTACGGCGAAGTCGATTTGTCGATCATGGACATTGGCGACCCGGAACTGGTGACGACGATTAAGGATTTGCTGACTGCCCACCAGCTTGACGGAAAATACCTGAAATTGGCCCTGACCGAAAAAGCATGCCTGAGTGATCAGGCCCGTGCGTTGCACACGTTGATGCCGCTGACGCAACTGGGCATTCAAATTGCCATTAAGGACTTTTCCACTGGCTACACCTCCTTTGTCTACCTGACCAATTTCCCCATACGCGAAGTCAAAATTGATCGCTCCTTTGTGGTAAAAATGGTCCAGGATGAAAAGAAAACGCGCATCGTTCATACCATCATTCAGATGGCCGCGGCTCTTGAATTGAGTGTCATGGCCTGTGGCATTCCCGACGAAGTGACTGTTGATAAATTACTCAGCGTCGGCTGCCGCTACGGTCAGGGCGCGTATTTTGGGTCACCGGCCAGTGTGGAAGAAATCACTGAAAAATTAAACAAAAAGTAACATTTAACTCTAGACTTAAGGTAAGCCATTATTCAGGGAGAATTCGATGGATTATAAACAATTAACCGATGACAACGGGCAAATTTATTACGAAGTTAAAACAACGGACTTCGCCCTGATTACCAACCCCATCCTGAATAAGGGCTCCGGTTTCAGCAACCAGGAACGGGTGGATTTTAAATTATTCGGTCTGTTGCCTCCTGAGGAAAGCAACCTCGCCCAGCAGCGTGCTCGCTCCTATGAAGCCTTTAAAAGCAAAAGCAGCGAATTGGAAAAATACATCTACATGCGCGATCTCCAGGACTCGAACGAAACACTGTTTTATAGTTTACTTTGTGAACACATCACTGAAATCATGCCCATTGTCTACACGCCGGTGGTGGGCTCCGCCTGTCAGCGATTCAGTCATATCTATCGTCGCCCGCGCGGCTTGTTCATTTCCTACCCCTACCGCGATAAAATCGACATGATTCTTGCTAATCCCCGCTTTGATAATGTTAAAGCCATCGTGGTCTCTGATGGCGAACGCATCCTGGGACTTGGGGATCAGGGCGCAGGCGGAATGGGCATTCCCATTGGCAAGCTGGCTCTGTATTGTGCCTGCGCAGGCATTCATCCCGCATCCACCCTGCCAGTGTTACTGGATACCGGAACAAATAATAGCGATTTGCTGAAGGACCCCCTGTACATGGGCTGGCGGCATGAACGGGTTCGTGATCAGGAATACGATGACTTTGTTGATGGTTTTGTTCAGGCGCTTAAAAAACGTTTTCCCCATATTCTTCTGCAATGGGAGGATTTTGCCCTGCAAAACGCGACCCGTTTGCTCAATACCTATCGCGATCAGCTGTGCACCTTCAATGACGACATTCAGGGGACAGCCGCTGTCGCCACAGGCACCTTGTTTGCCGCCGTTCAGGTGACCGGTATCCGCTTAAGCGAGCAACGCATTGTCATTGTCGGCGCCGGATCGGCCGGTTGCGGCATTGCCGAACTGATTGTGCATGCCATGATCGAAGACGGCATTTCGGAAGCGCAGGCGCGGTCGCAGATTTACATGATTGATCGAAACGGGTTGCTGCTCGAGGGCATGACCGGCCTCCTTCCCTTCCAACAGCAACTATTAAAACCCCGCGCCGCCATTTCAGGCTGGCAATGCGAAAACAATGCGGAAATCAGCTTAAAGGACGTCATTCGCAACTTGCATCCCAATGCCCTGTTGGGGGTTTCCGGCCAGCCCAATCTCTTTACTGAAGAATTGGTTCGGGAAATGGCCGCCCACGTGGAACGTCCGATTATCATGCCACTCTCCAACCCGATTTCACGCAGTGAAGCGGTTCCTCAGGATTTAATCCAATGGACTGATGATCGCGCTGTCATTGGTACAGGCAGTCCTTTTGGCGTAATCAAACGTCGCGGTCAGGATTTCCGTATTGATCAGACCAACAATGTCTATATTTTCCCGGGCATGGGGCTTGGTTTGATTGCCGTTCAGGCAAGACGGGTCACGGATAAAATGTTCATGGCCGCCGCCAAAGCCTTAGCCAGCTGCTCGCCAGCCCTGCAAAACCCAAATGCCAATCTGCTGCCCCCACTTGACGACGTGCGGGAAGTGTCCTACCGGGTGGCTCTGGCGGTGGCTAAAGAAGCCGTTAAAAGTGAATGGGCTGATTATAAAACCGAGGCTGACATTGAAAAATGCATTCGCGCTCACATCTGGGAACCGGTGTATGTCCCTTACCGTAAGCCCTATTAACCTCTAGCGCGAGGCAATCGCGCGCAGGGTATTCTGGCGAAGCAGGTCGGCAAAATCATCGGCACTCAGGGGTTCGGCAAAATAATAGCCCTGCCCCTGATCACAGCCGAGATCTTTAAGCAGTTGCAATTGTTCCCTGTTTTCGACCCCTTCGGCAATCACTTTCAACTTCAACCCATGCCCCATGGCAATAATCGCCTCGACGATGGACGCATCATTGCTGTCATGGGTGCAATCACGGACAAAGCACTGATCAATTTTAAGCTTGTTTACCGGGAATTTTTTCAGGTAATTCAAGCTGGAATACCCGGTACCAAAATCATCAATGACAAAATCAATACCGATGGAATCCAGTTTCAGTAACAGGGAAATGATTTTCTTGGTGTTGTCCATGAGTGTGCTCTCGGTCAATTCGATTTCGAGATAACCGGGGTCCATTCTTGATTGTTTAAGAATATCCTCCAGCGTATCGATAAATCCCTCGCGCTTGACCTGCACGCAGGACACGTTCACGGCGATGCGGATTGGCGGCAGCCCCATTTTTTGCCAGGCAGCATTCTGCAGGCAGGCCGTCCTGATTCCCCATTCTCCCAAGGGAACAATGAGTCCGCATTCTTCGGCGGCAAGAATAAAGTCATTGGGTAACAGGAGACCCAAATCGGGGTGTTGCCAGCGCATCAATGCCTCCACGCCACAGATTTCACCCGTTTCAATATGGATAATCGGTTGATACAACATAAAAAATTCTTTGTTTTTTATTGCCTTTCGAATCTGGCTTTGAATTTCGAGTTTCTTTTGCGATTGGTAATTGATTTCTTCATCGTACAGCTGATAATTATTTCTCCCCTGACGCTTGGCAAAGTACATGGCCATGTCCGCGTTTTTCAGCAGAGTCGTGGCATCTTTGCCGTGATGAGGGTAAGTGCTGATGCCGATGCTGGTGGTGACAACAAGGTCATGGCCGCTGAGTTTAATCGGCTGCGTCACTTTATTAAGAATATGATCAGCAAGCACAGTGATGTCTTCCCTGCGGCTGTTCATGAACAGGATAACAAATTCGTCACCACCAAAACGGGATACCGTATCGCTTTTACGTACACACTCCTTTAAACGGGCAGCGACCTCCTGCAACAATTGATCGCCGGCATTATGGCCCAATGAATCATTGATGATTTTAAAATTATCCACGTCAAGGAATAACAGCGTTAAATGATTTTGAAAACGTTGCGCGTAAACGATTCCCTGCTCGATGCGATCATAGAGCAACGTGCGGTTCGGGAGACTGGTGAGGAGGTCATGATTAGCCTGATAGGCCAGCTGATGCTCCATCTGTTTTCGCTCACTGATGTCACGATACTGCCAGATATGCCCAGCCTTGCCTCTGTCCGCACCATGAGGTTTGACATAGAGCTCAAAAAATTTACCGTCCTTGCAGGTCAGCTCATCGATCCACTCATGCGCTGACTGCTCATGAAAATGCTGCATTTTCCGGGCATAGGAGTCCGGATTTTCCAGTTTGGATAAAATATGCTGGCTGATATCCTGGTAAGTGTAACCCGTGATAACATCCTGAGGGATTTCCCACATGTCCAGAAAAGTCTGGTTAAAATACTCAATATGGCCATGATTATCGACCACCAGCACGCCAAATTCACTTGATTCAAGGCTGGCACGCAGGATATCAGAGGATTTTTCCAGTGCATTGGTGCGCTCCGCCACCTTTTTTTCCAAAAGCTGGTTATTAAAACCCAAATCAATGTTGGTTAAACGCAGTTCCAGCGAGGACACCACCAGTGAATTCAAGTAGTGGGAGGACCCCAGCATGACAAAAACATAAAGAAACACGCAATAGCCGAGAAGAATATTATCCCCGCCCTGGGCAAAAAGCCAAAACGCATAGGGTAAAACAGCCGGTAACAGGAAAGCGATGTACACGGAACGAATGGGGGAATAATACGAACTGGCCGAGGCGGTGATGCCTAACAGCACGATCACCACGAAATTCTGTTGAAATACACTGTCAACCGGAATGAAGACACCGGCTGCAAATCCCCAGCCAAGGCTTGAAATCAATACTCCAATAACAAACAGGGTAAGCCAGGCTTTCTGGCTCCGCGCTTCATAATGATGCCGATAACGCCAGACAATGTAACCTCGCCAAGCAGCCGAGGCAATGAACATGTAAAGCAGCCACCCGATCAACACCCGTTGATCAAAGACAGTCCATAACGCAACACAAATGGAGGTAACCGCCAGGCATTCTCCGAATAAGGCCACGGGGATTTGATCATAAAGCAACTTGACCTGCGCTCTCAGAATATTTCTTGCCACGATAGACTGACCTTCTGCACGCATGCCAGAGGATTAAATGCTGTTCTTCTCTCCATAACGTCCTGTCGACTTGCCGGTAATAAACCCCTTTATTCTTATTAGTATAGACACAGGCCAACCGCGTTTTGAAACTTTTTACGCAACCTCAGGCTGTAAAGCCCAGTAAGTCTTTCTATACTAATAGTAACGAAATCAGGATCATTTTCTCTATGATAAAAGAATTAGAACAAGCACTTAGCCAAGCCCTTTACGGGAAAGAAGAAGTGATTCGGCTGGGGATAAGTTGCCTGCTTGCCAATGGGCATTTGCTTCTTGAAGACATACCGGGCATGGGCAAAACCACATTCAGTCATGCCCTGGCTCATTTTACCGGCATGCAATACCGCCGCATTCAGTTTACCAGCGACCTGTTGCCCAGTGATTTAATTGGTGTGTCCATTTTTGATGCATCGACACAGCAGTTTCGTTTCCATGCCGGCCCGATTTTTTCACAACTCATTCTTGCCGATGAAGTGAATCGTGCAACGCCACGAACCCAGAGCGCCCTGCTTGAGGCCATGGAAGAACGCCAGGTGACCACAGAAAACGGCACACAGCCCCTGCCGGAACCTTTTTTTGTCATTGCCACCCAAAATCCATCCCATCAAACCGGCACCTACTTTCTACCGGAATCACAGCTGGATCGTTTCCTGATGTGCTTAAGCATTGGCTACCCTCCCCCGGAAGCAGAACGGCAACTGCTGAAACTACCGGAAAATGGTAAAATTCTTGAGCAGCCGCCAGTCAGTACCGTTGCACAGCTTTTGACCTGGCAACAACAAAGCCTTCAAGTGCACGTCGCCGACACCGTGTTGGACTACATTCAGACCATTCTGGCCGCCAGCCGCCATCAGGGCTGGTTTAATCATGGTTTAAGTCCGCGAGCAGGCATGGCGCTTGTACGGGCGGCTAAAGCCTATGCCCGAACCGAGGAACGCGATTTTGTCCGCCTGGACGATGTGCAGGCGGTGATGCCGGCAGTGGTTAATCACCGCCTGGTGATTAAGCAAGCCCACATTCAGCATTCACCAGCCGAAATGTTACTTAATCACGTTGAGGTTCCGCTTTGAACACGCTTATGACCGATCGCATTAAACAGTATTGGTTTCAATGGGCAAAGCGGCGCAATGCCCCGGGTGAGCCACAACGATTGGAAAATGCTAACCTCTACATTCTGCCTTCCGGTTTTGGCTGGGCCTACGGGGCAGTGTTGTTGACCTTGTTTCTTTGTGCCATCAATTACCAAATCAGCGCCATTTTTTTATTTACGTTTTTTTTAGCGATTATCGGCATGATCAGTGCCTGGGCCACCCATGCCAACCTGAAAGGCTTGACCATTACCAGCACGGAGATTGTCGATGTACCCAGAGGCTCACCCGTGGTTGTGCGGCTCTTTATTAAAAGCGCTCATGGACAACGCTTCAGTTTGCACTGCGGCATACCTCATGAAGCACACCAAACCATCGATTGCCTCCCCGGAGAGGGAAAGGAATTAACGCTTTATCTGCCAGGCGAACGACGCGGTTGTTTTACACTGCCACCTATCCAATTCCACAGTGTTTTTCCCTTTGGTCTCTTTCGAACCTGGGGCTATGTTTTTTTTGACAAAACCTATTTTGTTTACCCCGAGCCCGTGTCACCCGGCTTCTGGCCGCAAGCCGCCTCAAGCGAGGAAGGCAGTAATAAAATAAGCCAGGCAGGCATTGAAGATCTGGAAAACCTGAGGCCAGTGAGTAATCCCTGGGTTCAGGTTAATCGCATCGCCTGGAAAATTGCCGCGCGAGGTCAGGGTTGGTATCTTAAAACGATGAGCAATCCCGAAGGCCGCTTTTGGTTGTTTAAACTCGATGACCTGCCGGCCATGGACATTGAACAGAAATTACAGCATGTCAGTTACTGGCTGATTGAGGCTGAGCAACAGGGGTTGGCGTATGGACTTGAATTAAAGGGGATTCGCACCGCCTATTCTCAGGGTGCCAATCATTTAAAACACTGTTTACGCCAATTGGCAGCGTACTGATGAAGTTAACCACGTACACACCCACTCTGCGTCTGGCCCTGCTGGTGATGATGTTCTGCTATTTACCGCATGGAATGAACATGCCGGTATTGCTGTCGCTGATGATCGTAAGCGCAATCGGCTACCGCCTGCTGGTAAGCTATTACCCTGCACCATTGCCGTCAGGCGGAATAAGACTCGGTTTAATTGCGCTATGCCTTGCCTTGTTATTCTGGCAATACGGTACCGTGTGGTCAGGGCAATTTTTTATTGGCTTCTTACTGCTTTTTGTGGCCTTAAAGAGTCTGGAACTGCAAAACCTGCGTGATTTGCGCGTCATCATTCTGTGTAACTTCTATTTAATCCTGACAAACCTCATCGTTTACCAGGAATTATGGATTTTTATTTACCTTCTCCTTGCTGTGTTTGCCAATCTGTTGTTGATGATAAAACTCGTTGCGCCTGAAACACCCTGGGTCTCAGGCGGCAAACTGATTGTCAGGCACATGCTGCTAGCGATCCCGATTACACTGGTGATGTTTTATCTTTTTCCACGATTAACCAATCCCCTCTGGCAGGTGCCCTCCCTGTCACGGGGACAATTGGGGTTTAATGAAGAACTCACCCTGGACAAAATGAATGAGCTTTTCAATGATGATTCGATAGTCATGCGGGTAACATTTAAGCCAACTTTTTTGCCAACACTCTACTGGCGTGGCATTGTGCTCAGTCACTACGATGGCTGGCGATGGACTGCCCTGCAACGCGACAGCACCTATTTTCCTCCCCTTGAAAAAATCCCGCAGGGACAAACCGCAGACTACCAGATCCTTCTTGAGCCGCATCAGAAAAAATGGCTTTTTTACCAGGACTACCCTTATGCCGCCAACCCCAACCTCCTGTATGCCCCGGGAGTTGGACTCGTGCAGCCGGGTGATCGCGAGGTCTATCAGCGGTTTGCCTACGCCGTCGTTGAGAAAAGACCCTTTTATTTGCCCATTTCTCCCAGAGACAGGCAATTAAATACTTATTTACCGCCCGCCAACAACCCGCGATTACGCGCTTTTGCCAAACAACAATTCGAGGCTGTACAGGGTGATACAGAGGCGTTCGTTAATGAACTGAAACATTACATTCATAATGAACCGTTCTGGTACAGCCTGTCGGTTAACAATCCCAGGCGCTTTCATCAGATGGATTATTTCTGGTTTGAGCAGCGCCGGGGGTATTGTGAATATTACGCCAGCTCGGTCGCTTTTATCCTGCGCTCGGTGGGGATCCCGTCTCGAGTGGTGGTGGGTTATCACGGCGGACAATGGAATCCCATGTCCCACTACCTGACTGTACGGCAGAATGATGCCCACGCCTGGATTGAATACTGGCAGGAAGGGAAGGGATGGCGGCGCCTGGATCCGACACTCTACATTGCCCCTGAACGGATTGATCGGGCCATCCGTGACAAGCAGGGAAAAGCAATCGCCTCGCAATGGTCTCAGGAAGGATCGCTCCCCTGGCTTGCGCAGACTGGGCTGTTTCTCGAATCCCTGCAATTTTTCTGGGAGCGGTGGCTGCTTTTTTATAATTACGATAATCAGCGTGCCTTTTTAAAGGAGCTTGGTCTTAATCACTGGGATGGACAAACTCTACTCAGGGTGTCTATCGCAGCTCTCCTCGCTTTTTTATTGATCGGCAGCCTTATTTATCAATGGCAGCAGTACCGTTACCGCGATCCCATGGCGCGTGAATACGCAAGACTAAAAAAACACCTTAAAGCCCTGGGCGTTGATGTCGCCCCACCCGCGACCTTAAATGATCAATTGCGAACCTTGGGGCAGCAGTTTCCCGCCTTAAGGATCAAGCTCAGCCAGTATTATCGCGAATATGAATTGCTGCGATTAAAGCCTTTGGTTGACCGAAGCAAGGGCTATCAGAGAACACTGCAGTGGTTAAAATCCTTATCGGCTTATCTCAAGCGGATTAAAAGACGATGCCGGAGCACGGGGACGGATTGCTAAAGTCATCCCCATCCACGGGGTTTTCAGACCGAAACACGTGATTGCCGTCGACAGGCTTTGAGGGATTTAAAATCTCAAAATCGTCTTCTTCTTCTGATTGTTGCGGGTCTCCTTTAATTGTAATTCCTCTTTTCTTTAACGCGTCATTGACATTGCTGGTCTTCGGAAGTGGTGAATCCTCGACGGGTTTCTCGATTGCTTCTTTTTTGGGGAGGATTGTTTCAACGGCATCAATCAGTGTATTCAGTACTAATTGACCCGCCTGAACAAGGGCAGCACCCAGCGTTAATGTCCCTGCAGCCGCCGTGCCTGTCGCCAGCGACACCCCCATCAAACCGAATAACTGCACCAAAGGATAAGCCAGTGCATTAAAAACCGGAGCCGCCGCAGGGGCAGCGGCCATGAGCATCGGCACCACAACAGGCGCGGCAAAATACACCAGGGCCGCATAAGCGCTCAATGAAACAACAGCGCTTAAAATCCCCAGCGCGGGATGAACACGCCAGGCCTCTTTAAAACTGGTGATAGGGGATGTCACTGTGCGAATCGCAAAATACAAGCCTTTAAACAGTCCCTGCAGGGCAATGATGGTTAATAACAGACCGCTACGAAAAAATTGCGTCGCTGGATGGGTTGGAGCCCAGGCTATCAGGCTGTTTTTAAGAAAACTGAAGGACTCCGATACGCCATTGGCCACTAATTCCGGCAACTTGATCACGTTGATTAAGGGATTAAAAATAAAACCCAGCGTGAGGAAGTACCCTACTTGGCGCAAAGTGCCCTCTTTGGAAGGCCAACCCATAAAATAATGCCCAAAATGCAGGGCTGGACGCTCCTCTTCGATTTTATCCGGCAGGTATGTGTCAAGCCAGGCTTTTTTCATGAACGCCCAAAAGCGGTTCGTGGCCATTGATTCATAAAGGGTTTTCTGCAGCGCCTCACTGCTTTCATGGACGGGATTGCGGAGTTGGTCCAGTAAGGCCTCCACCGTCACAGGTTTTTTGTGCATGATGAGGTCTTTTAACACCAGCAGTTGCGCCGCATGATGATAACCGCAGGAAACCCCGTCAAAAAATGACTGGGTGCCCAAGGCAAAATGAACTGCCGGCCTGTTTTCGTTTTCCCCATCAGAGAGGGTGAAGGAGGATGTGGGTCTTGGCGACAAGGCATTCCATAGAGCGGGGATTAGCCGGCGCCAGCTAAACTTTCGATCAGTGAGTTTATCCGAGAAAAATTTTTCCCGATCACTTGCCTTAGGATCAAAAAAATGAATATCCCCATGCGGCGGCACATACATGCTGGCAATGTGGCGTTCCGTGACGCCGTTGCCGACGACACCGGCGAGAATATGAAAACGTGGCTGTCCGGTTTGAAGCTCGGGAATACGCTTTCGGAAGCCCGCCAGTACACCGCCTAGATCGTGTTGAATAGGGGTCAAAATAACGAGAAGCTTGTTGTCTTTATCTACTGTTTCTATGCAATACTGGAATGATTGATTCAGGTCATTGCCCTCGGCAACGTGTGTATCAGAGAATTTTTTCCCTAATATCAGTTCCGTAGCCTCATTACCTAAATCCGTGTAACCCGCCATGACAAATACCCTCAACACCCTTTAGGTATTTAAAATAACAGAGACAGATTAAGGAAGAATTAAATACCACTGATTATCAAAAAATAATTATTTTGAGGACTGCAGCGCATGCTTTGAGCTTCCGAAAAAGCCATGGGCATCATTTCGTCTTACTCTTTGCCACCCTCTCCATGCGGGAGAGGGTGATAAGTCCACGTTAAGGAATTACAGCAGGTAATTCTGCGCTAACGCGGGGGGTATTTATCGGCCGTGGGGGTTGCCGCGATAAAATCAATGTCATGTGCCAGAGGTCTGCGATTGGCGCGGAAATAGGTGATGGGTGAATGCGCCAGCAAATCAGACAACTTCGCCATGTAAATACAGGCAAAACGATCCACCTGATAGGCAAAATAACTTTCCTCAGCACCGGCTCGGAAAACCCGATCCCATTTCGGATTGTAATACTGATGCTGCTCCTGCAGAAGTTTCGCCAGCTCCGCATCGATGGCGTTTAATTTTTTCTGTAACTCATTAATGTCTTCATCAAACGCTTTGGAGTGCTCATCGATGCGTTGGGTACAGAGTTCCACATACTGCTGCTCCAGCGTTTTTTTAACATTCATGGCTTCACCGATTTTGAGCGTGGTCGGCAAGGCTTTCGCCTGAGCCTCAATTTCATCGCCCAATTCTTCGACTACCAACGCCGTACGCCAGTTACAATCCTTTTTCAAACGGACAATATCCCCATAGATATGGTCACCGATGTAGAGAATTTCATCGCCCTTCAAGTTAAGATCATGCGTGAATTTATTGGCACAGCCGCCTTGATAAATGCCTGGGACAATCGGCCCATTCAAATTGGTCATGCTGCCGTCTTTCGCATTAATGTGTAAAAAGCGCAGATTGTCATAAAAAAACCGGGGTTTATTCGCCAGCGTAATCACAAACTCAAACAAACTGGTCCAGTCTTTTCCCTCGTCAAGAAAGGGATTAATGGCATAATCGAGCATTAGTTTGGTGTAAAAATAATCGGAATTGGTCAGTACAAAAACCTTCTTCCCATGGCGAATGTACCATTGAAGTCCTTCCACCACCTCCTTGTCCTTGATGACATAGTCGTCAAGGTTCTCACTGATCACTTTTTTAAGGCTGCCGTCGGCGTGCGCCATGTCGACGTATTTCAGCACGTCCATGGCAATGTCATGATAACTGGGCAATTGACTGGGGTATTCATCCTTGTAATCAACCAATTGGCTGTACAACACAGCAAAAGCAATCGAGAAGGACGTATCAATCGCTTTGTAATTGGCATCGCTTAAATCCACATAGATACTGCGGTAAATGTCCTGCTGCTCCGCATAGCTGATGGGACGGGTGCCATGATAACTCTGGCGAATGGCCGCATACCGGCTCAGTTTAAGCAGGTTGCCATTTTTGCTGTCAATCACCAGACCCCGAATGGCGTCATCGAAATTAAACTGAAACGTGCGGATAGCGGCAGGATAATTGTTGTGGCTGATTAATTTTTCCACAACCAATGTGTAAACCAGCGTTTCAAGCTTTTTGGTGTTGTAGCGGAGCAAGGTATGGTCCATATCCAGACCAATGTACTTGATTTTCTTCATATTCAAAATGCGGTTTACAAACACTTTTTGATTCATCAGCTTTCCTCAACCTCCCGTTTATCCGGGGCATTAGTCATGAATGGACAAAGACTGGGCAACGTCAACAAGGCTTCCTTTTCCCGGCGCGACAGCGTCTTAATAAATCGCTCAAGCTTTAAGGCGGCAGACTTGTCAAAGACCTGCCAATGAGCAGCAATTTCGACTGGTTTAAAACTGCGGGTATACTTGCATTTTCCTGCCAGATGCGCCTGGTAGCGACGCTCCAGATTAGTCGTGTAGCCCGTATAAAGGCTGCCATTTACACAGCGAAGCATATACACGGTATACGCCGTCATCTACCTCATCCTGCCTTCTCCTGTTTTCTCGGGCTTAGGTTACACCAAAGCCTTCTGGAATTCATCTTTTATTGCCTTCCTCGCCAGTGGGGGGGTTGAAAAAATCGATCACCGCCTGATTCCACTCCTCGGGCTTTTCAAGATTCGCCAAATGACCAGCTTCTTCAATAACTACAAGCCGGCTCTGTTTGGTGATGGCCTGCATGGCCCGGCTTTGCTCCGGTGAAATCAAGGCATCCTCCGCACCGGTTATGAAAAGAACCGGTAAGTCCGTTACCGCCAAAAGCGAGGTGGCATCCTCTCGCATGGCCATGCCTCTTAACGCCGAGGCCATGGCCGCGGGGGACTGCGCCGACAAAACATTGTGGAGCCAGGTTCGCAACGCCGTCGCGGCGTGGGCTGACAATGCCTTAGGCAAAAATCCCTCAATAAAAGCCTTGTTTCCATGCTGCAGGATGTCCTGAGCAGCCTGTTCTCTCTTTTCCTGCATGGGTATTGTGTCTGCAATGGCCTGCGTGTCCGATAAAATTAAACCGGCTGTCTTGAGCGGGTATTTTTTCAAAAAAGCCAAGGCCACATACCCACCCATCGATTCGCCGGCAAGGATGGCTTTTTTAATCCGCAGGTGCTGAAGAAGCAAAGCCACCTCCTCGGCATAGTCACTCATACTGACGGCTTCGCCATTGACGGATTGGGACTGGCCAAACCCCCACAAATCAAGGGTAATAACGCGAAACTGACTGGCTAAGGATTGTTGCGGAATCCATAAGCGTTTGTCCGTTGGAAATGCATGAATAAAAACCAGAGTCGGCCCTTTCCCTGTGTCGGTATACGCGATGGGAGGAGAAGAAGCCCGCACTGTCAGTTCGCCAAAAAAAGCAAATAAAATCAATACCCAGATTAAACGTCGAACCAGGCTTTCCATGAGGTGAATCTCCTTGTGAAAATCCTATCATAGCGGTTTTTTGATGCAGAACAATGGGGCCCAAGACGCAGAACACCGCTTTCTTAATAATCTGTTAATATTAAGCCAAGCAAACTATGGTATTTTATATACATAGTGTGAGCGAATTTGGAACACAGGCAATGCCATTAACTGAACAGCAGGCTCTTGAGTTACAGCAAGCCATAGCCGGTATTCAATTTGAAAACAAAATACAAATAGCGCAGCTTCGCTGGATAAATTTGATGGCACCCAGCGTCCACCCCTTCTCGCCCCCCTCCTCCAATGACACGGCAAAACACCTTGAGGCATTAGCTACACTTCAGAGCCATCTCATCCATGCACGTAATGCGCATCTGGATACTAAATCCGTTAAAATCAAGTTTGATGAAGACTCGGCATTTGGCAAAAAAACCATCCGTGTTTTCGATCCCTCCCGCCAAAAGAATTTTAACAGTGGTGTGTTTGATGTTTTTGCCCGGGGCATTGATTCGGCCAATGCAGTGATTGAAATACTAAAACATGCTTTTCCGCTTAAGCTTCGAGACAGCCAAGGCGCCCTGCAATCATTGACCGAGCATCCCAATCAAGAGGCAATAGCCCATCTGATGAAGCTGCTTTTCCAATTCAAAAATAACATGGCCAATTATGAGGCTGATTTAAAAGGTAAAAAACAGATTGCCGCTGCGATGAAAGAATTAAAGCGGTTTAATGCCGCCCTGGCTTCGCTGCTTGTGGAATACAATGTGGTTGAGGAACGCAGCCATGCTGAAAAAGCCATTGGCCTCGTGCGAGACTTTGTCTGGAAGCGGGATCTTTGTATTGCACACTGCAGCATAGAAAGAAAAGCGCCCGGTTCGTCTCATACCATGTTGCGCTATGCCGAGCCGATGACCTTTGGTCCCTCGGAGTTTCGCTTAACGGGAGGCGACAGCCGCCTGGATTTATGGCAAACAAACAATCGGACGTGGCTTCACGATTTTGCCGAAAAACTGGGTTTGAACCAGAACAACATGGCTGGCAGCTGGTTTCAAAAATTCCTGCAGGCCAACAAGGAACAACTTGCTTCCCTGTCTTCCACGCCCATGACGCGTTTTACCCCCAATCCGGCCAATGCCTTTGATTGCACCGACTTTATTGTCGATGACACCAATCGCCTGGTGCACATGGGACATCATGTGCGCATGGCCATTACCGATCCTCTTGAAATAAAAAATCCCATCGAGCGCCAGAAACTGACCGATTTCAATCACCTGCAGCTTTTCAGCAGAGCTCGCCTGGCGCAGGAAATCACGGCGTTCATGAGCAGCTGGGGGTGTTTATTCCAGGATGCTGGCAATCGTCCCATCCCTTTAACCATTCTTCATCAGACCTTAATTGGCGATGAAGTCACATTATCCCCGGATCAAACCAAAGCCGTCAGCGGTTTTGACGGCAGCGTCATCGATGCGAAACAGGAAGCCAATGAAGCGGTTCGTACCATGTTGTCGAAAAGCCTGGTTCTTTGTGAGAGAGAAAAACCCCATCGGGTTGTGATCCTGAACAAATCATTACTCAAGCAGACAGACAACGGCATTGAGGTGTACGAGGGCTCATCCGGTCAGCGAGGAAAATTGCTTGCTACCTACGGGTATGATCAATACCGGGTGGTCAAGGTGAATCTTTTGGAAACCAACAACTGCGTGAACATGTGGCATTCGCGGGCCCGTATTCGCAACAAGGATGTGAATGACGCCCGGCAATTGATTAACAATGCCGTCGAGCTCTTTGAAAAGTGCAACACGCAATTAAATGACCCTAACTTAAGCACCATCATCGATTTCTTAAAATCACGTGACCATTCCCTGATTACCCTTCATAAACCCCGGGGCGAAAAAGTGAAGGCGGCAGTCAGACAACTGAGCGCGACCCTGCGGGACAACCCTCTTCCCGGCGACCTCAGTGAGCTTGATCGTGAAACCCTTAATCTAAGCCTGCAAGCTGCTGTCGAATTAAAATGCACCGTGCATGAAACCTGGTTTGGCTCCATGCGCCGCGTGATTTCCAATTTTACCCGCGACGTTCGCGACACCGTTCCGGTGATTGGTCACGTGATCAATTGGACTACACGATTTGTCTTATGGACACTTTCAACAGTCTTTACTATTCTCGCCTTTCCGCTTAATGCCCCTTCCTACATCAAGCATTTAGCCGACAGAAAAGAAATTGCCAAAGCCAATTATGAAGGGCTGCTGGCAGAAAGCATCGGCGCCTTGATGGGCGGTTGCATGAGTGCCGCAGATCGTGCCGGTGAAATTGATGAACAACGTGCCGCGTTGCGCCGGCAGTTCGCCGACACCGGGGTATTGCTGGGTTATAATGATTCGCCTGAGGCCAAACTGGCGTTTTTTAAAAATTATGGCAGTACCCGCACCAAGCACGATAACGTGGAAATGGCCACTGGCACCGCCGTCACCAGTGATGCAGAAACCCGCGGTTTCAATCCGTTATTGTATGTGGCGAAATTCTTAGCCGCAATCCACCTGATTTCCCCTGACGCCATTGATCTTATGACCGTTGGCTTAATGTCCTCCCGCGCTGAAACGCCAGAGGAACGAGATGCCAACGAACAGATGTCGGGCTTGAGAAAAACAGGCTATGACGGAAAAGTAAGATCCAGCACCCAATACCTGGGATCCAAAGAAAAATCGGCTTCCAAGTCAAGCGCTGACCCTGAAATACAGAACGGGAAAGCCGACCAAACGCAGAATCCTGTCCCTGAAGTGAGCGACATGGACGAGAATCCAACCTACTCCAGCACATCCACCTTTGGGTATTAATCGCCAGCTATTGCCATGCAGCCGGCAATAGCCAAAATCAGTTTTTAAAGTCCATACCCAACGAATCAACCGGCGGTGCTGAAGGGGCGTATGGACCCTGCACGGGGAGGGAGAAAAACTGCTCTGAATTGGCAGCAAACGCCAGGTTTGTGGCTTGTATTTGGGACGCTTTGTTATGATAAAAAGCCGCTGTTTCAGCATGAGAACTTATCTTGCCTTTGATTTGATTCACGCTTAAATAGCTCCGGTTAACCTCCTCTTCCAGTTGAGGAATTTTTTTGTCCTTAAGGCCACTGATTTCCTCTGCCTGATCCTGCCAGGTTTGGGTGTTTTGCCTCATTTCGCTGGCTTTTTCTTCAAGTTGCCTCTGGCTTGCCTTATTCATTAACGTATAAACCAGGACCGTCACGAGCAAACCCACCAAGACCAGCGCGGCTGCTCCGCCCGGTATAAACAGCAGAGGGCCTAAGCCCGCAGCGAGAGGTAACATCGTCAATGGCAAGGCGGAAGGAATGCCAATGCCAAGAACCGCAGCAAAGAAAGCAAACAGGGAGGCAACAAGGGCGCGGCGACGCACCGGTTCCCGCCGTGCAATCTGAGCCCGTAAGTCCTCATTCTCTGCCGCCAATTGCTCATTTCGCCGCATCAATTGCGGATTGGATTGCAACAGATTCTGCACGCGGTTTCTGGCATTTGCCAATGCCTGCCACAGGCTATTATGAAGCGACTCAGCTTGCTCAAGATTCATCCTCTCCTGCCTTTCTTTTTCCTTTTCCTGCAGGTAGGCACTCATCGTCTCGGCAATGTGCAGTAAAAATTTTTGCTGCCCATCGAGCCGGCTTAAGTCTGTGTCATGAAGCAAGACATCAATCAAACAGCGATAACTGATCGCGTTGGCTGTTTTTAAAAGGTCCTCTTTCTTTTGCTCCAGTTTTTTATCGCAGAAGAGAATGTCTTTTTCCAGTTCCTTGCGTTTTTTTTCAGATAACTGATTCATTGTGCCTTCATTGCGTGCTTTTGTCCGGGTTTCCCGCTCAAAACTGCGTTGTTGCCTCTGCTTTTCCCGTCGAGGAATCGTGTCGAATTCAGTACTGTTTTTATCATAGGCTGCTTTTAATTGACTGAGAGTGGTTTTCGCGTTGAAAACGTCAAGCTCCGCATTACGGCATTGTCCTTCAAGATGACTACGTCGTGAAATCAACGCCTGCAAGTCCTCGGAAGGGTGATGGCTCACCACAGCATGACCATGATGATGAACAAGCGGCGTGTGTTCGTGGTGATGGGTGGTCGCGGCATGGCCATGATGATGCGCACCCACCGAATGACCATGGCTGTGCTGAACGCTTTCCAGTTGACTTATCTGCCGGTTCAGTTCAAGCAGTTGCTTGCTTAGTCCCTGATGACGTAAAACAAGGGCATCAAGACGGCTTTGTTCCTGGCTGATTTGTTTGTTTAAGCGGTTGAGCGTTTGGGAGAGGGATTCCGCCAATTGCCTGTCGTTCTCAGCCTCGCGTTTATCGTTAAGATCCTCTTTCTTGTCTTCTTCCTCCTGTTGTTTGAAGAAAGCCTGCGTGAGCGATTCCTTACTTTCTTTCTTGTCTTTCTCACAGTCAGTGGAAAGCAAGCCGGCTACCGCCTGAATGACTGACTCTAACGGCCTGACCTCAATACAAAGGTTTCGCAATTGCTCATAACCGCATTGATCAATGGCAATCTTTGTTTTTTCCCTGACGAGACAATGGATATCGAGCGTGGCTAACGGCATGGGTATCTCCTTATTAGAAGGCCCATTTTAGCCGTATTTACTACGCCGTCAACTCAGAAAAGCAGGCATTTCATGTGTGGAAACCCGTATTAAACACTGCCTATCGACTGGCTGAACAAGCGGATAATCCAGTAGAAAAGAATGAGCACCTGCCCAGCAAAAAATACAAAACGCACCAGCACCGCCAGAACCCGGGTCGACAGGACATGAACAATGGACTGCAATACCCTTAAGGTCAAAAAAGTGAGTACCAGAGGATTAATAACAGGCAATTGCTGGGTCAAGGCGGCTACAAAGACCACGCCTATAACCACAGGAAGGTTTTCGTAACAGTTGGCATGGGCGCGGCATAAGCGATTGGCAAAAGGCGACACATCATCACCAAACGGAGAAAACGCGTTGGCGCGGCGTTGACCGCTTACGGTGAGACTAACGCGCAATAAACCAATACTGAACAATAAAATCAACGTCCAGGTGCAAAACCCCAATACCAACAGATAACCTGATTCCATGGCTGTCCTGACTAATCACTAAATCACTAGCATAACCAAGGTATTGCAGTTTGTCAGCGTTATTTACGCCGGGAAACGAAAGGGTTGTCTTTAATGTAAAAACGCAGTTCCTCTTTTGCCCATTCTTTCGCATAATCCACACCAATGCGGGGAGTCTTAATCACGGAGAAGGGTTCAACTGCAGGATTTTTAGCGACAAAGAAAGTGTCACTCAACAAGTCATGGGCATTCAACTGCCTGTCGATTCCCATGGCCCGGCAAAGCAGGCCAGGACCCTGAGTACGGCCGGCAATGTTGTGAATGGGTTCAAGCGCCCGCAGCAGCACCGCCGTGCCCTGCCCTTCAGGTTCAGTCACCACATTGACGCAATGGTACATGCCATAGATGAGGTAAACATAGGCATAGCCCGGGGGACCAAACATCACACGCGTGCGCGGCGTGATGCCACGTGAGGAATGCGCCGCCAAATCCCGTTGACCGAGGTAAGCCTCTACCTCGACGATTTTGCCAACACGTTCTTCATCCCCCACCCGGTGAATGAGGTAGTGGCCCAGCAGGGATTGAGCCACCTCCACCGTGTCGCGATTATAAAAATCCCGGGTTAATTTTTCCCACACCATAAGCAATCTGAATTCATTGGGTCGATAAAGCCACAATCGGCTTTAAGCAAGACCTTTTAATCAATTCCATAGTATAGCTGACTTCCGTCGTGTGACGACAAGCGGGAAACCATTTAATGCAGCGGCCTCCCTGACCTTGTGAGTCAGGGATAACGCCAAACTCTTTATTCCACACCCACAGACACGTTACCTGCCGTGTAGGAATGAGCGCCCACCCCGGCCAGACGTCCCTGATTCACCACCAGGTATTCGTTACGGATCGGACGGCCTGCCAACCAGCACTCCAGAATTTCACGGGTGCCTGCCGCATACCTTGCCTGAGCAGACAGGGATGTCCCGGAAATATGGGGAGTCATCCCATGATGAGGCATGAAACGCCAGGGATGGTTATGCGGTGCAGGCTGAGGGAACCAGACATCACCCGCATAGCCAGCTAGCTGTCCTGATTTGCAGGCGCGAACAATGGCATCCCGATCACAAATTTTACCTCGTGCCGTGTTAATCAGGTACGCTCCTTTTTTCATGTGAGCCAGCAGTTTATCGTCAAACAGATGCTCTGTTTCCGCATGCAGGGGCACATTGATTGTCACCACGTCACAGTGTGGCAGCATGGATTGCACATTGGGGTGATAAACGAGGCCCAATTCTTGTTCCACCGACTTAGGCAACCGGTGATAATCGGTATAATGCAGTATCACGTCAAATGGCTTTAAACGGCGCATGGCCGCAAGACCAATACGGCCGGCACCTAATGAACCCACCGCCATGCCTTCGAGATCATAAGAACGTGTCACACAGTCAGCAATATTCCATCCCCCGTCTATCACCTGCTGGTAGGAGGGGATATAGTAGCGAACTAAAGCCAGGATCATCATCACCACATGTTCCGCCACGCTGATGCTGTTGGAGTAGGTGACTTCAGCCACCGTGATGCCATGGGCCATGGCCGCATTCAAATCCACATGATCGGACCCAATACCCGCTGTTATTGCTAACTTCAATTTCCTGGCTTTGGCCAAACGCTCTGACGTCAGATAAGCCGGCCAGAACGGTTGGGAAATGACGATGTCGGCCTCCGGCAATTCCTGCTCAAAACGGGAATGGGGGCCGTCTTTATCTGACGTCACCACCAGAGTATGGCCCTGACTTTCAAGAAAAGCGCGCAAACCCAACTCGCCTGAGACACTGCCCAGCAATTCCCCTGGTTTAAAATCAATTCGCTCAGGATTAGGCAAGGATTGGCCCCCGGGGTAATGGCTGATGCGCGGAATACCCTCACGGGCATAATGCTCAGGGTAGCCGGTGACCGGATCATCATACAAAACACAAAGTACCTTTGCCATTTATTCTCTCCATGTAATCAGTGTCCTGAGCCACTGCGCTCAGCCCATCCGTAATAGCGTATAAGCTTCCTGTTCGTCCTGAATTCAAGACGTCAGCCAGTCTTGCAGCAATAACGCTGTCCGTTCACGCGTCTGAATCAGCGAATCTGAATCGTCCGCACTTGGCGCGGCCAAATCGTCACAATGCGACGCGCCAGCAATCATACTGTAAGCCAACCCGGGATTGCCGGTATTGTTATTGCGATCGGCTAAAGACAACAGGGACCAGGGATCCTGTTCGCCATTGGTGAAATGAATGTTGTCAATGCCGCTTTCGATCAAGGGAAAATAATAGGCGGTGTTCATCCGCTCCGTGTTGGCCGGCTGCGTCAGACCAAACAGCCGTTGACAGAGCCTTTGATGGTATTCGTCATTAATCAGTCTGGATCGAGTCGACTTGTCCGGATTGGGGTGAGCGTTCTGCCAGTAACCATACTCAGTGCAGGATTGATAAAGCCAGGCACGCAGTCCGAATCCTTTATTATAGTCAGCAGGGTTCTCACTGATCGCGCCCTGGGCGCTGAGTTCCACGGCGGTGATGCCATACTGGTTAAAAATGGCCTGGGCAAATGCCGCGTAGTTCTCTAAAACCGTTTTTTCAGGCGAGGCCAACTGTTCACAGAAATAATCGCGCATGCCGTATTGCACCGCCATGGCACCCAAATCGGCGACCACATAGATAAAATCGACATTCTCGTGAATCGCTTCGGCGCTAAAAAGCTGCTTAATTTCCTGCAGACGCGTCGGGTCTGTGAAGGACGCTTCAATGTCACGCACCGCCTCCCGCATTCTGCCTGCGCAATCAGAACCGGCAACCTCCGTCACGTGGGCATCGTAGTCAATGAAATCACTTTTAGCCATCACCGGTGCTGAGGACGCCAAAGCACCTGCTGCCAGCTCCGGGTATTTTAAACGATAATAGGCCGCCAGCGACCCGGGATAGGAACCGCCAAACGCGATCCAGCGTCCTGTCCAGTGCCGCTCTTTGCTCAATTGTTGCTGGAAATTGGCCAAATCATCCAGCGCGGCATCGGTGGACAAATACCGCAGGTTTGCTGCGGACAACGTAGCAAACGGATGGCTTTCGCCGTAATAACGGTGTTCCAAAGCCACCAGCCGGGCATGAAACTGTTGAGCAAAATGCCAGATAGCTCCCTGTAAATGGCGTTTTTCACACGCCCCCTCACCGCAAATGTAGAAAAAAACGGGGGCGTCTTTTCCGGCCGCGAAATGTTCATCCACATAATAACGTTGTGCAAATGTCCCGAGGTCATGCTGATGGTGATCAATCCATTGCTGGAAACGGCCTTCATGAATTTTTTTCCCAGCCAAAGGCAATGACGGTGTTCGGGCACGCTGGACGTAATAATCCAACGGATTAGCATGAGTCAGCGGCAACAATAAAAATAAACTGAGACCGGCCAGCAGCGGACCTGCAAATCCCTTTACCCTGTCCATCATCCCTTCCTTCTTTACTGATGAAATTCAATGATATTTTTGTAAAGGGGATAAAACAATATTAATTTAACAATTGCGTGTTTTTTTGCAGGTAGTCCAGTAAATTGGCCGGCCGATAGTTCGGATCAGACTTGTAGCGTTGCAAAACGGACGGATGCAGCATTTCACAGGTTTCCTTTCCTTCTGCCGTCGGCTGGTCGATTGGCCGCGAATAAGCCGGGATAAGCCGATACAGGCCGGTACGCGAGTTGGCGCAGGGCTGCATAAAATCAGGCTTGATGGGGAGTTCAGACAGCCCGAGACCCGCATGCCTTGCCTTGTCCGCCATCCATTGCAGCGCAATATCCGATAGACCGGTTGCGCCATAACCGCCGCCAACATCCGAATGGACACCCACAAACCACACCTGTTCCATGGTTTGGCGGGTATCGTTTTTATCTTTTTCCCACAATGCCGGCTGAAAATGCCGCCGTAGCTCATTAATAGCCACCGCATGGTAGGCATGATCAACCATGCTGCTTAATTTATAGTCGTGAAAACGGTAGCGAGGCGCTAAAATACCATTAAGAAATAAGGGATTGCCCAGTGCACCCACCGTGTCCCAGACCCCGATGAATTTAATCGGCGTTCGATCCCTCACCGCATAGGAGCGGCGAAACAGGGTCGACTCCACCAGACGCGGATGAGACGCCAAGGTACGGGCACTGTAAAGCTTAAAGCCCTGATCAATTTTATCAATCTGATTACGCCGTAAAATGCCGCAGTTGCGGATCATGCCGGCCAAGGTCCGTACCGTGAACGCCCCGCGGCTGAAACCGAATAAAAACAATTCGTCGCCGTCGTCATAATTCTGCACCAGAAAACGATAGGCCTTCAGCATGTTTTCCGATAAGCGATAGCCGGTCAGGCCATCGTAAATTCGGATGAACGCGTTGCCATGCGTGCCGATACCCGTGTCATAGAACATCATCTGCTGAAGGCCTTTGTAATCATACAGGACAGCTTCAGCGAGTTTTGTAACGTTGGTTTTCAATGGCAGTCCATTAAACATGGCATCAGGCAAATTCCAGGTTCCGTCACAGCAAATCACAATCCGTTTCATTAAGACTATCCCTGTTGCTTTTTCTTTAATTATAGAAGTAGATTATACCTCTCCCGGGCGTTGCGCCGTTTCGCTATAATGCCGCCATTGTCTTTTGGATGAAACCAATGAAAAGGATTTTAACAACCTGGCTTTGCCTAATCGCCTGTCTGAACCTGTATGCCCATACGACTTTGCAGCGCCTTGAACTTCATGGTTCGTTTTATGACATGGGCATACAGTATGCCGAAAAAACGGCAGACAAACTGATTGCGCAAAAAGCCTTATCCATTCAGAGTCTTTACCCCGATGATCCGGTTAAAAAACGGAAATTCGAACGCCTGGTAAAAAAGTGGCTTAAACAAGCCAGACTTCGTTACCCGCCTGAACTTTATGAATTTATAGAAGGCGAGGCCAACAGCGATTTTGCCAAAACCCATGGCCTGACCATGGATGATTTTATTTTCCTTGATCAGAGCATTCTACTGACTCTCTTCGCGAAAGAATTAAAGCACGGTCCCTCTGTTGAGTCCTGCTCATTTCTGGGTTTAAAAGACGGTACTGTCATGGCAGGGCGTAATTTTGATTACCCCAGGGACTATCTGGCCATGACCACCCGCTACCCTCAGGTCATTCTTTTTGAACACCCGAACAAAGCGCGTTACCCGCATCGCGTCATGAGCATTGGGCAACCGGGTCTGATTTCCGCCGCCACATTTATGAATGACCAGGGTTATTTCATGGCCATTAACGCCGGGGCCAGTGTTGGTAATGAGTACAAGGTGTTTCAAAGACGCTCTTATTTTGGTCAGATGCTGATTCAAATGTTCAAAACTACCCAGTTTGATCAACTGTCAAACTGGGTTCGTCACACGGCACCAGACTTTGGCTATCTGGTGAATATTGCCGGGCCAAAGGAAAATGATCTGCTGTCCTTCGAAGCCTCGCCATATAATGAAGTCCAGGGACATTATCCCCTCGATCAATTCCCGGAAGATGTGTTTAAAATCCGTTCACGCATACCCAGTCAGGCAGAGACTGTTGAACCGGAACTGGACAATAATAGGGACTTCCTGGTGGCCGCTAACACGTTTCGATTGTTGAATTGGCCGCTGTACCTGGGTCATGACCATGGCCAGCAGACACCCAGTTTTTCAGCTGAGCGTTACCTTCATCTAACCGAGTTGGCCCGGGCGCGACAGAACAGTTCCGCCGCGACACTCAAGGGCATCATGGAAAAAGAACTCAATACCCTGCAGACCGTTCCGGGTGCGACGGTGCATTACTGCGGCACTGATCCTCACTATCTCCGTGATCCCAGTGCGACATACTACAGCGTGGTTTTTGATACCGCCAGGCGACAAGCCTTTATTCGATTTCAACAAACCGACAACGCTGAAGCTGCCACCTGCGAAAGCCAGTGGACGCCTTGGCAGTCTGTCACCTTTTGAGCTGACGAGACGCCACAGCAAACGGTGAAATGGGCAAAAAACCGGCTCTTTTCCGCCACCACAACGCCTGGAAAAAATCAGAACGGGGAATGAGGGGGAGGGGGTGACATCGCTGGTTGTGATTACCTTTTTTTACGCATGTAGCCGGCAACCAATACAATCACTGCAATACCGAAAACAACCGCCGACAGCGATAGTTTTCCGAAGCCACCAAAATACCCTTCCACGAAATTCACATTAATGGATGGTTCGATGAGATCAGCATAGGCTGCCGTGACAGAAACCACTATCAGGCACAGGCCGGCAATAATTTTAACCAACACAATAGTTCTCCGATAATAATTGAACTGCCGTTTAAGATTAGGGAATAACCGAGGCCCGATTTCAGCGGCTTTAACATGGCAATGCGAATCAGCAGGGCTTCGACCAGAATGACAACCGCTTCGGTAACAACCCAGCTTAAGTTCGGTGCATGCGTTGCCTGCTCCAGATGGTGAAAGGCGATCTGGGCCAATGGATTGGTGACGCAGTTTAATCCTATAATAAAAGCCATCCATAGCCAGAATTCTTTTTGGGGGACCAAGCGTTTGATAATCAGTAAGAAAGCCGCCAACTCACACAGTATGGTCACGAGCAGTGTGGTGGTCATGTTTATGCTGTCAGCATCCATTTTTCCCTTTAGCTCCTACTTGCTTTCCCTGAGTTTACTGGGGGCGCCTCACGTCTATTACGAACTGGTTTATATTCGCAAACACATCGCCACGCAGTTACCGGCATCTTTTATGATTCTCGTGCTAAGCATACTCTCTTTCCTGGTTATTGTGAAAACCTTTCATCTGATACACCCTCTTCCCGCGATGACGCTTTTAGAACTTCTTTGTTTATTCTCTCTTTTATTTCTGTGCCTTTATTACAGCACCAACTGGCTGACCAGCCTCGTTCTGGCTGTGTTCACAAGCCTGCTGATTTTCAATGCAGCCCTGCTTTTGGTTATTCTCGCCTTTTTACATAACCTGACGCCCTGGGGCTTTCTGTCAGTGCAAAAAGCGTCATCGCGAGCCTGGGTTCTTTTTATTGTCAATCCTTGCGCTGTTTTTCTCTTAGCCCTTTATCTGACTGTCGATGCGCCTGTGTTTTCCCATCGGGAGATTCACCAGTTCTTGTCCCATTACATCCTCAATGCGTCTTACAGCACCCTGACCATCGCCTGGTTTGCAGCAGCCGTTTATCTGCAAATGATTCATTATTACTTTGTGCTGCGGGTGCTTCCAAACCAGGTGGGCATGACCTTGCCTGTTCATTTACCGGTACTGGCCGTTTTTGTATTATTCAGCGCCTTTTTCTTCTACGCCTTTTCAGTCACCAGAACAGTCTACGGCATCGCTGCCCTTTTTCATGCCTACCTTGAAATTCCCTTGCTGCTTTACCTTTTGCCCCTGATAGGGAAACTAACTGCCAACTCTGATCAAATAACCAACATTGTCAAAAAATAAGGTTCAATGATATTGTAATCGATGGGGGGGTAACTTGCGGTTTAAAGTCATCGATTAAGCTCCGTATACGATCGGGCTCCACAACTAATTAAGGATGATGCATGAAATATTTAGTGACTTACTGTGCCTTCGATACAGAAACCAGCAATCCTTTATGGCATAGCGCCTTTATTCTGTCTCAGTGGGATGAGCTGGAAGGCAATCAGGCGCCTATAGAGGTGGTCAATACTTACGGATTTTACGGCGTCCCCACAACCACGCGCAATACCTGGACAGCTAAACTGAAACTGCTTGTGGGGTTTGATGTCGATCTCAATGGCAATCACGGCATGCTTCGTTCAGAAGAAACCCGGTTTATGGATTTTGGTTCCGGCATGCACGGCGTTTCCTTTGAATTGACGATGGAACAGTTTCATGCCTTGCAGGGAAAATGCAAAAAAATGATCCAGGAGCAGGAAGACACCATTGAAGAAACGGCTCAATTTTTTAAATTAAAGGCCGCCGATAAAAAGCGAGTCTATGCCTATGAACAATGGTCCGCCTTAATTTATGAAACTGAAAAAATCCGCGCCAGCAATGAGGGCCGCGAGCCGCGTTTAAAACCCTTTGAAATTAATCCCTCGCTGACCTGGTCAGGACCTTCGTTAAGCCAGTCCCATACCTGCAAATCTCAGGCAATACGCTTGCTGGAAGGCGTACTGACTGCCAGCCAGATTGCCCGACTGACGGAAAATGGCAAACACCCTGCAGTCCCCCGCTACAGCGGTGTCATGGAACCCCTTGCACTTCACAGCGAAGGGCCCTTGAAAACCCATGTGAAGTCGGATGGAACAACCGTTCATTTTCGTGATGGTGCCGATCCCGCAGTGAAATTACGCTGGACCCTGCCCCCTCAGGAAATCGAAGCCCTCTCGGCAGATACTTTACGGCGGGTGACATTGCCTGAGGAACATTTGCCTCGAATCAGAACGCTTTGTAAACGTCTTCAACGTCTGGAGTGGTTATTCATTAATGCCGAATTACCGGCTTCTTATGAATCTTACCGCCAGGCGCTCATTGCGCTTATCCGCTCAAGCTATCAGGCATTTTCCAATCCAGCCCACAAAGAAGCGCTGACCGAGCTTCCTGGCTGGAAAGGGTATATGCGTCATCTGTTCTCTATTCCCAGAAATCAGTATGAGGTCACCTTGCTTGGCCAAATCAGGCAGGGCGAAGTCCTGCTAAATAGCCTCTACATGGCCATGGTGGACAATTGGAAAATTGAAAGCGAATGCCCTATGGAATCCATAAACACCTTAATGGCGAATGACTCCCAGGATGACGAGGGCTATAAAAATCCGGTTGAAGCCATTGCGGCTTATCTTCAAGAAAAAGATAAAGTACGCGCCTGCGAAATCATGGGCCGCAGTTATGTCAGTGCAGAGGAAGAGGAGGCAGACGAAGAAACCGCTTTCAGTGCAACCCCCGCGCTTCAATAAGTCAGAAGGGAACCGTGCCACGCGTGGTTCCCGCCCTCATTCTATTGAAATGACCTGTCAAATGCTGAATAATGGCAACGCCTCTTACATGACCTTGATGGTTAATTGATAACCATGTCGGAATTAAATCAATTAAATAACAGCGAGTTGCGGCAACTGTTAAACTCAAACAGGTTAAATGATCTATACGAGTTTCTGGATGAGGAAACCGTCGATGCCCTGATTGCCTACGGGCACAGAATCGCCCCGAAAATGCGCCGTAAGAATAAACTGTTGCAGGCCATATCCCTCCCACTGACCGATGCCTCAAGCTATCCACTGATCTTGTTATGGAGCGTGGTAGGCGTCGTCACCCTGGGGGTTATTTCCCTGTTGATCAGTACGAGCATTATGGCCTTGCTCTCTCTCTTAATGGGTGGGCTGTTTATTTATGCCAATTACAAAGAGTTGCATCGAGACGAACTTAAAAATAAAAAATATTGCTGCCTCTATGCGCTAAAAAACAAAACAGCCGATCTCCTGCTTGAAAGAAACGGCCTGGCCATGAAGACACAACGCATCCCCGAGTACATCAACAAAAACCGTGCCCTGCTTATCCGCGACGCAGTAAATACCACTGCGTTGATCTGCACGACCTTGTTTGGTACTTATTTTCTCGGAGTCAATGCGGTTTTAACCGCGTTTGAAGCGGCCGCCGTCGCGGGCTTGACCATTGGACCAGCGGGTTTTCTCATTGGCATTGGCCTGGCAGGTTTCATCAGCCTCTATTTAGGCTATCATTATTATCAATCAATAAAGGCTGATGATTACTGTAAATACCAAAAAAAATGCCTCACTACCATTGTGGAAAAAAAAACCACCGTCTGCGACGCTCTTCATAACCGCGACATTGAACTTGTTTCACCAAAAGAAATACAGACCAGGGGAACACTCGGTGTAAACTGCGCTCCCACCCGAAGTAAATTCCTGTTCACCCTGACCGCAGTCAAGGACAATGGCTTTTTTAAGCCCGCGGAGGAGGAATCGGAACCAGAAAAATTGCCGCTCCCGTTGACCATAGACTCCTATCGCTAAGTAAACCGTTTGTGACCCCACGCGATGACTTTTTCTGTCCCCGCTCTTGCCGGGAAAGGGGTTTGCATGTTCCTTTGAATAATCAGGTACTCACGTGTACTATGGGTGTGTTAGTTGGCGGATTAAGGATAATCAAGGGTTTCTATGGCATTGATTCTATTTCAACGCACGGGCGAAAAAGCAGGCGCTTTACTGCAATCCACTGTTTTCTTCTTTGTGTTTTTTGGTCATTTTTTTTATAGCCTGCTGTGTAACTGGAACGCCATTGCCTGGCGCGAATCCTTTATTGCCACCTTACGCGCCGGAACCTGGGTGGTAATCCCCCTGCTTTTCGTCAGTATGTTGATGGGCACCTCTCTGGCCGTCAGCATTCATTACATGCTGGCCTCGTATAACCTTCAGCATCAAGGCATGCTGATTGCCCAGAATACCGTCATTCATGATTTCGCGCCGTTAACCATTGGCTTCGTTCTTTGTACTCAGTGCGGTTTGAACCTCATTGATTTTTATCATCCAAGCCTTCATGAAGATCCGCAAAAAGTGTTGCTTGAAAACATCATTCCTCTTGTCGCCGGATTCAATGTCACGGCTCTGCTACTGTACACCTATGTCTCGTTAGGATTTTTAACCAGCATTTATTTAACTTTCTATTATTACCTTAAGGCCGATATCAATGAGTATTTAATCCGTTTAGGCGATGTCATTACTCTGGCTGATTTATTGAACTCTCTTTGTAAGACTATCCTCTATGCGACCATTGCCAGTTTCACAGCAGGTTATTATTATTATGATGTGGCCAATCGAATATTACCGACGAGGAAAGCGGTGTCACGCATCATTACACGCGGGTTGTTTTGGTTAATTATTGTAAGCGTCATATTAAAATTGTATCTCTCATAGCCACCGAAAAGGAATAGAATGCCCAGGGAACGTCAGGAACGCATCTACATAGGAATTGGTGTATTTATTTTTGGCGCGATCGTACTTGCCGCGCTGAGTCTGGTTTTTATGTACAAAGAATACATGCATGGTAAAGTTGAGACCTATACCATGTTTTTTAAAGGATCCTTAAATGGCTTGAATGTCACCTCCCCCATCACGTACCGCGGCGTTAAAATCGGTGAAGTCAAACGCATCGAATTGACTGCGAATAAATCAAAATCCAATGTGGCCATTCCAGTCTATGTTGAGTTTTTTGTCGAAAAGTCCTTCGTCCAGAAAGACAACCCCATTCAAATTCTGATTGATAACGGCATCGTGGCGACAATCACCGCACCCAATATACTCACCGGCACAGCCAGCATCGAATTGGTGCCTTCGGAAAACAAACAGAGAACAACCCCGTTGATTCGAACCTTCCACGGCTATTCCATGTTCCCAACCGAAACGTCCAACGAAGACGACATGACCGCCAATGATACCCTGCGCGCTGCACGGAAAACCTTACGGGACATCAGTAATTTAATTCGCTCCAAAGAATTCAAAGACACCATTGTCGCCATTAAAGACATGGCGGCCAGTATTGATAAATTAGCCATCGCCATCTCCGAACGCATGCCAGGTACCTTTGTCTACTTTAATGAAAGCATGAGGGAAGTAGCCAAGGCCGCTTATTCTGTCCGCAACTTAAGCGATTACCTTTCCCGTCACCCTGAATCTCTGCTGCGGGGTAAATCATGAAGCGCGCTATCGGACTACTGATCAGTGCAAGTCTGATTCTTACCGCCTGTTCACGCAGTAAAGACCCATCTTATTATGTGCTGAATCCGGTTGCAGCACCGGTGAATCAAAGCAATCAATACATTCATGTCAGGCTGGGCATTGAACGGGTCAGCGTACCGGATTACCTCGATAAACCGCAGTTAAGCCTTTATTACACACCCAACCTCAGCGAATTACAGGAAGATTCGCAATGGGCAGAAGAAGTCCGGGGCAATGTGAAACGCGTCATTAAATCCAATCTGTCCACTTTTTTATCTGGCGCTCTCGTTGAACTGGCGCCCTGGGATATTAAATTCAAACCCAACTATCAGTTGCAGGTCGATATTTCGCAATACAAAGTGACCGCTCAAGGGCAAAGCATTTTACAGGCGGAATATGTCATTTATAAAGGTGACGAACCCTTTAAGAAATACAAGGTAGCCTACACGGAAAAACTGCCGATGGTAAACCCCAACACCATGGTCATCAGCATGAACAATAACTTGACCCGGTTGACCCGGGATATTGCCAGGCACCTCCCCCGCGCTTAATCAATGCGGCCTCCCGCCTGTTGAATGTGATGAAGAATGTAGGCCTGTACGTCTTCGCTCACCTGCGCGCTTGGAAAGGTTATGAATTGACTCTTTGAAAAAAAGAACAACCACAGGTCATCATAGCGCCACACTTCCTTAATGGCTGACCAGGGGAAGGTGCTGGTGCCGGCGCTGGAAGAAATGGTTGCGCTGTTTTCTGCCGCAATAAACGACGCCACAGGCGAGCCCATTTCCCTGAATTTATGCCAGGCATTACGAAAATGCACCAGGTAGAGCGTTAAAATCATTAAAAAACTGAGAAGCAACACCGCCCCCAACGCCCCGATCCACCAGGAACGGTTGCCCTGATAAAGCAGAATAAAAAAAACCAGAGTCATGATGACCAGTGCAATCGGGTAGACCAGACCCACCGTTCTTTTCCAAAAGCGGAAAATGGCTTTACGAACCATGGATTCATCATAGGTCAGGGTAATCTGGTGCATGATCATCACTTCACGGCCTGTTTATAAAAAGATAGCAGTTATTCGGTATCTGCTCTAATTTTTAACTAAAAAACTGGTCAATCCCCGTTTAAAGGCAGTACTATAACGACCTTATCAGTTACTCTGGGTATTGTCCTTATGAACACATTGAAAAAAGCCGTGGGCCGCTTTATTTTTATGAGCCGCTGGCTTCAGGCCCCCCTGTATCTCGGCCTGATTGTTATTTTAGCCACGTATGTCTACCGTTTTATTGCTGAGCTTTACCATCTTATCAGCCATTTAAATGGGGTGGATGACAATCAAATCATGCTCGGCGTATTAAGCCTGATTGACGTGGTCATGATTGCTAACTTGCTCATTATGGTGGTCATGGGCGGTTATGAAACCTTCATCTCACGTCTTGATCTGGATGCTCATCCCGATCAGCCGGAATGGCTGGATCACCTTGATGCAGGGGCTATGAAAATTAAACTGGCCCTGGCGTTAATCGGCATTTCATCCATTCATTTATTGCGTACATTCATCGATCCCTCAAGGATGGCCAACGACAAGGTCATGTGGCAGGTTCTCATTCATCTTACCCTGCTGGTCTCCGCTTTAGCCATTGCTTACACCAACAAACTTTTGTCTTCCGGCAGCAAACATCATTCCACTGAGTAGACTGACAAACATTATTGCATCATGGTCATCCTTATGCCATGATGACCACGTTAACTATTGATTTGGATTTAGATATGTTAAAAAAAATAGCCGTTTTGTCGCTTGGCACTGCCTCTCCTGTGTTAATGGCGAGTAACGCCGTAGACCTTTATCAGGCCCCGCTTTCCAGTTTAAACTCCTTTTCCCTCATCCAGCCTCAAGCCCATCTCGCCGCAGCTAAAAAGACTGCACCGCAAGAAAATGCCTTGCAACAGATCAGTCAAACACGGGAAAACAACAAAACCATTACCCGTTTTCAACAGCTCTACAAAGGAATCCCGGTGATTGGCGCCCAGGTTATGGTTGCCAAATCAACCACCGCCGCACTGGCGGCCACTGCCGAGGGCGAAGTGAACGGCCAGTTGATCAACGAATTAGACTTAAACACGCAACCCGCACTCAGTGCCCATCAAGCCATTGCTGTCGCGGAAAAAGACTATCAAACCACTCATACCAGTGAACTCCGCTCTGTTCGCAGTGAATTACAAATCCGTATGGAAGAACCCAATACGCCCCGTCTGGTCTATCTGGTTGCCTTTAAGACTGTCGAGGGCAGCAAACCAGCGCAGCCAACCTTCATCATTGACGCGCAATCCGGCGCGGTTTTGAGTCAATGGAACGATGTCAAAACCTACGGTGATAGCGGCCCTGGAGGAAATGAGAAAGTTCATGAGTACTGGTACGGTAAAGACGGCCTGCCGGCATTGGAAGTGACTCAGCGCGGCGACACATGCATCATGGATGATTCGAAAGTGCGACTGGTTAATTTAAATTCCAAGTGGGATTGGGACGACAAAATCATGACCCCCCATCAATATCCCTGCAATGCCAACATCGAAGAAACCGTGAACGGCGCCTATTCGCCAACGGATGACGCTTATTATTTCGGTCACACCATCATTGACATGTACAAAGACTGGTACGGAGTCAATGCGTTGCAAAACACCAAAGGCAAGGCGATACCTCTCGTGATGCGCGTTCATTTCGGTGACGGGTATGACAATGCCTTCTGGGATGGTCAGACCATGTCATTTGGCGATGGCACCGATTTTTATCCCCTGGTTTCGCTTGATGTCGCAGGACATGAGGTTACGCATGGCTTTACCGAGCAACACGCAGGCCTTGAATACCATGATCAACCCGGAGCGCTCAATGAATCCTTATCGGATATGGGCGGTCAGGCGACCCGCGCTTACCTGTTAGAAAAAAATCCCTTGCTCTTCAGCAAGACCAATTTAAATCCCACGGCAGTGACCTGGGGTATTGGTGAGACCATCGTGAAGGATTCGTTTGGCAAAGCGCTGCGTTTTATGGATTATCCCTCTTCAGATGGCAGTTCGGCAGATTGTCTTGATAAGACGATCGCCCGCAGCAGTGGCAGCTATTGCGCAATCAGTTATCCTGAACTGGTGGCTTTTGCCAAATCACGCATCTCGGATCCGCAGGATCAGCAAAGTTTCATTGTTCACACGGCCAGCGGCGTGTTTAACAAAGCATTTTATCTGTTATCCCAGAAAATTGGCATCAAAAAAGCCTACCATGCCATGGTCGTTGCCAACACCCGTTACTGGACACCAACAACCGATTTCAAAAACGGGGCTTGCGGTGTTTTGTATGCCGCTAACGATTTGAAACTGGATTTGAAAACCTTTAAAACGGCCTTTGCACAAGTGGGTGTCATGACCACTCAATGCCGCGTATAAGGTCGCTATCCGGTTCATCTGGCATCCGCTTCATCTCCCCCGCGCAGGCGGGGGATCCCTGCGCCCCTCATTTAAAAATTCACAATAGCCTGTAAGGCAAAGGTATCGCGATTGCCACGGTAACCTTTGACCTGCCGTTCAAGGCCTGAAGCCATGACTGACTGTTTGTAATTGAGGTCTTTAAAATATTGCAACTGCAGGGTGAGGTAAGGCTTTGGAAACAAAGCCAGACCAACGCCAGCTCGTTTTTCGGGCAATTGCAGAGCCAGCGCCTGAAAGGATTGATCATAAAAAACACTGGCTTTGACTGGAACAGTCCTTACCTGGAACGCATACCCACTTTGCACGCTCAAGGCCTTGGGTGCAGCCCCTTGGTTCTGGTAGGCCAGTTCATTGCTATCAAAGCGCCGCAAAGCCGAAACGAAAGTCAGGTAGGTTGAATAGCCACGATAATGCCAGTTCACATAAGCCGCTCCTCCCGGCACATGGCTATTGATAGTGGAAAACAGGTACCCTCCAAATCCCTTATTGTATTGAAACAGTTGGCTCTCAGCGAATGAATAGAGATAACTGAAACCCACATCGTAATACTCATTGTGCCAACCCGTATTGAGATTGTAATAATAATCAAGTGTTGAAGAACGCACCCGTGAATGAGGAGAAAACAGGGACACGCTGCCATAGACGCGGTTATCAAAAGCCATGACTAACGTATCTTCATTCGTCTGGCCCATGGCCTTCGTCAAGGGTTTATAAATCAGATCATTTTTATAATTGCCGAAAGGAAGCCATTTTCTGCCGGCATCGACGTAAAACCAAGCCATGGCAGGCTCGTGCAAACCCAGGTAAAGTTGCTCAAAATACAATTCTGGCGTGACTGGTGTGGGCAAGGTGTTGTAAATCAACAAGCCTTTGATCTGGCTTTTTTCCCGGAAAGCCCAATCGGACTCAAGCTTTACATTGGATAATTGTTGATTGAGTAAATAACGTTCTCCTGCCATCGCGGAATCACTGACGTTAAAAAACACATGCCCCTGGTAGGAGAATCGCTCATTTTCAAAAGGATGAGGCAAGGCGGCAACTGAACTGGAGAGGATAAACAAGCCACCCAAGGCAGGTTTTTTCATGGCATGGATAAGAATAAAATTAAATGATAATGATTATCATTTACGTTTGCAAGATGCTTTGTCCAATTACGAGTGAGACGACAGATTGTTTCCTTGATCGGGTTTGAAATGGCGTCGGCATTGAAGCCGGGTACAGAGGATCTTCTTGCCATTGGTTGCATAAAAGAAGGTATCGCCCACGCGGCCTTCGTGCATTTTGAACATTTTTTTATAGGGAAAGTACTCGCTGGCATTGGTCATGCTTTTGGTGGTTTTTTTAAACCCTGGCGGCAGAATCGGCTTCGTTAAATCCCAATCCAGGTAGGAGACATGGCTTGAAAAAACATGGCATAACGCCAATGCATTGAAGGCAAAAACCAGATCATACTGAATGATCTGATTAGCGTAGGGCGTTTGTCCGGGAAAATCCATGGTCGGGGTGGTGTTAACCAGTTGCAGACGAGGCTCCCGGGTTAGCAGCAGATAATTTAACAGAGGGATGTAACGCTGCCATTCATCCTCGTTCATAACCGGTAGAGGCAAGCCCTGCTGTATTGTCATTTCTATTCGCTGAATCAACGCCATCATGGCGGGTTCAATGGACAGGTAATAATTCACGGCCATGGCTTTAACCAGCCCAATAACGAGATCGTGCATGGCCGAATCAGGTTTTTCAATGGCCGCCAGTTCAGCAAAAAAACCATTCAATTCCTCGCTGGTCAGGGGTTCAAATCGAGTAAGGCGGGTTAAAAAAAGGTGGACAGCATGCGGCACCTCGTCGTCAAGGATGCGATGGTTTTCTGCGTAATTTATAGCTTGAATTTTTACAGAAAAAGAAATAGCCCCTTGTTCAATCAGTCCTTTAACCATCATCGTACAGCAAAGCGACTACTCTCATGTAATTATAGCTCAAATGGGCCCTTCCAGTAGAAACAAGACAGCCTGGGATGCGTTTTTTTAAGACCAAAATAAAAAATGCTCCCCTTTACTAACCACTGAATAATCAATACATTACGTCCATTATTATCTGGCGTTGAAAAAGATGAAAAAATACTTACTCCCCTTGCTGTGTATTGCCTCCCTTAGCCACGCCCACTGCCCGATTTACTTCAAGAAGGGTACCCTGCCCATCCAGCAGGATCCTTTATTTGCACTGGTTTCATCCAGCGTCTCTTGCCCTGAAACGATTACCGCCTTCACTGCCCTGTTGCGTGACAATGGCTTAAATCAGCAAATAAGTCTGGTTGCCAACCGGGGCCGCAACAATCCTTCACAAGGAAGCTTCAGCTTCTTTACCTCCATTTACGGTGCGATGCGGGACGGTAAGTCAGTCGCACACGGTGATTTCTTTATTGGCTATTTCACTGATCAGAAAGAAGGCCTCATTCATCTTGATCAACAGGCGGAAGCGGGCAAATTAGTGATTGAAGTGATTGCCTGGGATAACGACAAAGCGCTGTATAATTTTTATGAATTACGGGGGATTGATGGCAGTCAAACCCGCTGGTTTTATCGGGGAAAATTCGAAAGATGCTTATCGCGACAACCGCTTTTTATATCGCCACAATCCCCCGGATGAAGCCCATTTCGGCCAGCGTATGCGTTGCTCGGCCTGTCACAATTCAGGCGGCCCAATTCTTAAGGAAATGAAAGCGCCCCACAATGATTGGTGGACAAGCGCACGGCCTTTGGACTTCGCACCCAATCGGCTTGATGAGGAAACCGCCTTGCTACTGTCTCAAGTCAGTGCAGCCCCTTTGTTGGCAAATGATGTCAAACAAGGCATGGAGAAACTTCGTCAATCCGTTAAAATGCGATCGTTTATCAATCGCTTAAGTTTACAGGAACAGCTTCGCCCCCTCTTCTGCACCACTGAAATTAATCTGGAATCCAGTGTTAAAAATTCCCGGGTTTCTATCCCTTCAGCATTCTGGCTCAATCCACTGCTCGGTCAGATGAAGTCATCATTAGCCACTCCTGTGTATGCCTCTTTATTGAATCAATGGAATATGCGCTTTCCCGAAACGTCCTTGCAGGATGCCGATCATCCCTGGCTTACACCGGTTAAAGGCTATAATGATCAGCAGGCGATTCGCCAGCTGCTTCGGAATAAAATCATTGATAAGCACTTCGTTCAGGCGGTCCTGATGATTGACTATCAGCATCCTGTGTTTTCCCAAACGCGCTGTGAACTCTTAACCCGTCTACCGTTAGAGAATAAGCCGGGTTGGCAGGATGAATTTATTGAGAATTTAAATCGGTCTGAACACCTGACCGCAGGCAGGCAACTCGCTCGTTTTCTCACAAAGACAAACAGCAAGGAATGGCAAACAATTATTGGTCAATATCGCCAATCGGTGCGGCAGTTGTTGCGAACCGAATCGGGCGCTGCTGCCAGTTTTCAGCAATTACTTTGGCTGCGCCAACGTGTGTTTGACAGTGAGATATCCCAAAATCCCCTCGGACAAATTCTTGAGCCGGGATTTCGAGTGATTTTTCCACACTCGCTAAAAAGCACATAGAGTCTAAGGGGGCTTATACCCCCTGCCCTTTGGGATTTTTGCACTGTGCCAAATCAATCCCTTTTTCTTTTAATGCCGCAGCCAGTGCGTCGCGTGTGGGATAGGAATAAATGCTCCATGACACCCCGTAATTACCGCGTTTGCCTTCAAAAAAATAAAAAATGTCATCCAGGTAAGGATTGCTTTTGGGGTGCCTGACAAATTGTTCCGGGGCACAAACAAAATCATCAGGTTGAATATTATACATATTGGCCTGCAACTTGTTGTAGTTAGCAAATTGGCTGCCCGTATGATAAATCACATACAGGAGCGGCAGTAAGCAGACAAACGGAATCAGCAGCGCCATCATTGATTGGTCGGGACGTGATGCCTTATTCAGTCTACGGGCATAAAACAGGCTGGCGAAAACAATCAAAGGGTAAAGCCAAATGTAGTAGCCGACGATGGAGACATAATGTGACGCAACGCCTGGCCCACCACAAAGACCGCTGTAACAAACATAGAAGGTAATGGCATAAGGAACCACCAACAGGGAAAACCAGACCAAAGCCAACAGAAAAGTACGTGTAAATTGTTTCATGAGCAATCACCTTAAAACGAATCAAATCCTTGATAATCCTGCCAGGGAAGATCTTCTCGACTATGCTCTTCCACACGGGCTAAACGCGGACCTTTTTTTATCCACGCATAAAACAGATTGAGTTTATCCACCTCCCCACAGGCAAAAATTTCTACACGCCCATCCTTGAGATTACGTGCCCAACCGGTAATGCCCAGTCTGAATGCCTCCTCTTTGGCGGAAGCCCGATACCATACTCCCTGCACTTTGCCTGCAACAAAACAGCGCATACACGATGGATTAGTCATAGGAATTTCTTACTGGTTTGCGTAGTATTAGAGTTTATGCTTATTTTACAAAGAAGTGGAGATGAAAATGGCCATCTGGTACAGCGAGTTTGGTATTGACGATTTGAATCGCCGCGGAAGCAACACCCTGTCTGAGTTACTGGGCATTCAGTTTATTGAAATTGGCGAGGATTACCTGACCGCCTCCATGCCCGTTGATGATCGTACGCGGCAACCCATCGGCATTCTCCATGGCGGCGCCAATGTGGTGTTGGCAGAGACCGTAGCCAGTACTGCAGCCAATGCCGTGATTGATATCAAGCGCTTTTATTGTGTAGGACTGGAAATCAACGCCAACCACCTTCGCTCCGTCAAAGAAGGGCTGGTCACGGCTGTCGCCTCACCAGTGCATCTGGGGCGTACGACGCAAGTTTGGCAGATTGCCATTTACAACGAGCAAGGTAAACAGACCTGCATTTCACGAATGACAGCGGCAGTCATTGCCCGCTAGGTTGGTTATGATGAGAAAAAATCTTATCCTCGTGCTCGTGTCCTTTGCCATGTTCATGGAATCCGTGGATACCACGGTCATTAACACCGCCATTCCAGTGATGGCCAAAAGCCTTAAGGTCTATCCCATCGATTTAAAACTGGCGTTAATAAGCTACCTGCTCAGCCTGGCTATTTTTATCCCCATCAGTGGTTGGATTGCGGATAAATTCGGGGTTAAAAAAGTCTTCATGTGTGCCATTGCCGTGTTTACGTTAAGCTCCATCTGGTGTGGCTTTACCCAAAGCCTGCCGGAACTGATTGCAGCCCGCATTGTGCAGGGCCTGGGTGGTTCATTGACCATGCCCGTCGGTCGTCTGATTATTATCCGCACCTGTGAGCGCCACGAACTGGTTGCCAAAATGAGCATTGTGGTGATGGTGGCGGCCATTGGCATGATGCTTGGTCCGGTTGTTGGCGGTTTCATCACCAGTCACTTTTCCTGGCGGTGGATATTCTGGGTGAATGCGCCCATCGGCGCACTGGCTTTAGTGCTTGCCCGGAAATTGCTGCCGTCTATGCCGCCAAGGCCGGTACCCAGCCTGGATAAGATCGGGTTTATCCTGTTCGGTAGTGGACTGGCCACGTTAACCTTTGGCTTGTCCACGTTGAGCGAATCCCACACCAGAAACTCGCATTCGCTGTTGACCCTCGCCATGGCGGTGCTGCTGCTGTTATTTTATAGCTGGCATTCGCGCAATAAAACGCATCCGGTGGTTAAGGTAAGTCTGCTTCGCCTGCGTACCTTTCGGGTTTCCATCACCGGGAATCTTCTGGCACGGCTGGGCTTTGGTGGTATTCCCTTTCTGCTTCCCCTGCTGTTTCAGCTTAGCCTTGGATTTTCCCCGGAGCTTTCAGGGCTGCTTCTGGCGCCGATCGCCTTAGGGGTTTTACTGGTTAAGCCATTGTCGCTTGCGATTTTGAGACTCTTTGGCTATAAGAAGCTGTTGATCCTCAACACAGTCCTGGTGGCGCTGGGGCTGTTTTCCTTTGCCTTGGTTAATCAACAAACATCCCTTTACCTTATTACCACCCTGACTTTCGCTTACGGATTTTTAATCTCACTGCAATACACGGGCATGAATTCCTTAGCTTATGCCAATCTTGCCCCCGATGACATCAGTGCTGCCACCAGCATCATGAGCACGACCCAGCAACTCGCACAAAGCTTCGGGGTGGCGGTAGCTGCCGTTTTGGTGCGGATTTTTGCAGCCGCCAACAACGAAACTTTATTAAGCCTTAAAACCTTTCATGAATCGTTTATCGCCTTGGGGATATTAACCTTGTGCTCCGTGGCTGTTTTTATTTCTTTAAAAAAAGAGGATGGCGATGAGTTAATTCATGGGCCTCTGGAAAATGCCCGGGCCAACTAGAAAAAACCAATGACCAGACCGCCGCCAATGGATCGTTCCAGGCTGTTTAAAGCACCGTAAAGGCGCTGGTTGTAAACCACATCCACCGTCAGATTTTTTGCTACCAGAAAAACCAACCCGGTATCGGCATTCACACCCCAACCCTGATTCGGCGCTGTGCGGCTTTGGGCATAGGCTTCAACATACAGGTTAATTTTATCCTGCAATGGCCATCCGGCAAGAATCAGGGGATTCATGCTGAAGTAGCGTTGATTGCCATCCACCGGTTGAGTCACGAATGAAGCAAAACCCACTTGCGCCGCAATCCCAAACCCGGAATCAAAACTGTAATTGTAAATGCCATTCACCATGCAGCCATTTTTACGGCTGCCAAAATTTTTACCTCCTGAGGGTGGTGAAATGGCCGCCTGCAGCGTAACCAACTGATGGTCGTCATGATAGGCAATGCGTTTAGCCCCTACTGTCACACCACTGTAGCCGACCTGACGAGGTGTGGATTGCCAGTTGTAAGTGGGGGGTAACATATCAATTTCGGTATGGCGTCCCAAACCGAACCGCCACTCCATCTGCGGGAGATTTTGACTGAAGCCATTGGGTGTGGTTTGCTGGTAAGTATACCCGGATTCAATAAGTAACGACCTGGCAGGGACGATGCAGGCGCTTAAGGCCTCGGAAGGCCTGTCCACCAATGACAACAGGCGGTTTTCGCCACTGCAAAGTGGCACCTCGCTGGCTTGCAGGGGAAAAATGACAAAGGCCAGCAGGCAGCGAAACAGTAAGGCTTGATAAACACCATTCATGCAGCAATCCATTGATGCAATACTAAAATGACACTTTACCCGGCTTGGCTGTTATTGACAAATCGCCTTAATCAAAAAGCGAGACCGCCGGCGGCCACTCAGCTGACACTGCAAACCCGGCGGTGATGACGCATCCTGCATCATTGTCCTTGGCTAGTCATTGAGGAATTCACACAGTAAGCGCTGAAAGTGATGAGTTCCTTGTTCTTTGGTCGGTGAAAAACGACCGCTATCATAAAAACGGGACCGTATTCCTTTTTGTACAGCCTCCACCACAGCCTCGTCTTCCCGCTCAACCACATCCAGTTCGCCACCGGCCCCTTTACCCAGGTGACTTTCATCAAGCACAAACGTTAAAAACGAGACTTTCGTGACATCCGGCGCCATGGGTTTGACCACATTCACCGAGCATCCCCAGGGGTAAAAATTGAGCATGGTGTTGGGGAATACCCAGTAATAATAAGCCGCCACCTCCTTGCCATAATCCTGCGCGTCTTTCGGTAAATTGAAACTCGGTTCGCCATTGGCAGCCAGCGCCAATTGCAAATTGCAATAACGGTAAAGTTCAGTGGTGTACGTGGTGCAGTCAATCACCTGCCTTAAACCGGGATGGACAAAGGGAATATGCAGGGCTTCAAGGTAATTTTCACAGTAAAGGGCCCAATGGGCCTTAACCAGGTAATCACGAGACCGCTGTGTATCCAGGCGCATGTTTTCCATGGGCAGCCAGAATAAACGCTCGCGAATTTCGGTAAAAACCTCCTTAAATGGCACGGCAGGCGCCAGCGAGGCAAATAAAAACGGCTCCAGAGTATCAAAGGGAATGGCTGGCAGGTTGTCGCGCTCAGAAGGAAAGTTCTGCGTTTGTTCAAATTCTGGCATGTGCAGCATCTCACCACAAAGACTGAAACGGCGGCCATGATAGGCACATTTGATTTTCTGCATGACGGTGCAGGGGGCTTCAACCAGAAGATTACCGCGGTGGGTGCAGACATTGCTTAAGCAGTGCAGGGCATCCTGCTCATCGCGTACAAACAGCAAGGGCTCATCGAGCAAGCCAGGCAGCAGGGTATGAGGAACCAATTGACCGGGAAGCCGTAAAGCCTCCGAACTCAGGCAAAATTGCCAGGTTCTCGCAAAAATTTTTTCCCTGCTTTGCTCAAACCAGTCGGGTGAAGTATAAAAGTCCGAAGACAAGGTGGACGCTTTTCTAATATCCGGATCAACATAAAGCGGCTTCATTCAAATATCCTTGTGCAGCACGCCCGCAACAGGCTGGTAAAATTAGTGTATTCCCTGCCGACTGTCAACGGAATTTACGGTACTGGCGATTGACTGTACTGCCTGAACAGGTCCGTCAGCGCGCGTGCGGAAGGCCCCATGTTCTGGGGATTGTGATGCACCAGATACAGTTGGTAAGTACGCACATTCTCCTGCGGTAATCGCAGGGGTTTGATGGGTAAATTTCTACCCTCAACCAGCGCTTCAGGCAACCAGGAAAAACCAATGCCATGCGCCACGCATTGAATTTTCATTTCCATGGAACTGACCTTCCAGTGAAATTCCGAGCCTAACCAGCCTTCGTTCCTTTTTTTATGTCGGCCCGAATCCTGAACGATGATGTATCGTTCCTCGCAGAGTTCCTCAAGGCCTATGTTTTTTTGGTGCAGGGGACTGTCAATGTGCGCATAGGGAATGGAGTTAATGTCCATTAATTTCTCCCCCATGTAACCTTCAGGAATACGAGAAACTATAACCATCTCGGCTTCACCCTGCTCTAACGCGTCGCTGGGACCGGATAACAGCCCTTGATTTAAAATAATACGGGTAGGCGTATTCTGAAGGCTAAAGGCTTTTAAAACCTGCAATAAGCGATTGGGGGGAAAAATTTCATCCACCGCCAGACGCAGGGTTTTTTCATGGTTGGATTTAAACTGGTGAACGCTCTGTTCCAGATTCCTGGCTGCCCGTGTTAATTGCCGTGACGAATTGAGAATATGCAGGCCTTGCTCGGTAAGCACAGCCTTTCGGCCCTGCAAATCAAACAGTCGAATACCGAGAATATCCTGTAATTTACCCACGGTGTAACTGATGCTTGATTGACTTTTATGCAGCTTTTCCCCGGCTTTGGCAAAGGTCCCTTCATCCGCCACGGCTTGCAAAACCCTCCACTGTTCCAGAGTAATTCTAGCCATTACGCTCCTTATTTATCTAAAAAACTGATTGATTTACTCAAAAAATCACGCTTTTTTATTTAAAAATGCCAATTATAATCGATTTAATCAATAAATAAAGGAGAATAACATGAGCAAAAAAGGCATTACACTGGCCCTCTGTCTGGCCGCTTCCAGTCTGGCTTTTGCTGCAAAAAATGAACAGGAGATGAATAAAGACGTCGTGACCCGGTTTTATCAAAAAGCCATTAATGACAAGGATTTTGCCGCCGCAGAAACGTACATGGGCCCTTGGTATATCCAGCACAATCCCCTGGCAAAAGACGGTATCGAGGGCTTTAAGCAATACGTTGATTACCTGAAAAGCACCTATCCTGAGTCGCACAGCGAAATCAAACGGGTCCTGGCGGAAGGGGATTATGTGATTCTTCATGTCCATTCCATCAAAGAGCCGGGCACCCGCGGCCAGGCCATCATCGACATTTTCAGGCTGGAAAGCAATAAAATTGTCGAGCATTGGGATGTTGTGCAAAGCATTCCCGAGAATGCCGCCAACAGCAATGGCATGTTTTAACCATCAAGGCCGTGTCACGGCCTTGATGTCAGACATTTAACCGCAGCGTGAATTCAATGGCCTGAGTGAGCAAGCCTTTAATATCGTGCTCGGCAATGTAAAACGACGCTTGCCCCAACGTGCCGGGATTGCTGGTGATGACGCTGCCGCTGGCTTTGAAGCTGGATGTACCCAATAAACGGTATTGCAGGATCGCAGTGGTTTTATCATTCACTGCATACGCGGCGCCCGCCTTAAATTGCCAGGCGAATGCCGTACCGTAAAGGCAAGGACTGGTTTGCGTCGCGGGTGCGGTTTCAATCAGGGGTGTGGCCGGATCATCGATATCGAGGGTGTTATTGGTTTTTACCCGACCCGATTGCAACCAGGCCACACCCACCCCACCATTTAAGAAGGGAGTCCATTGACCATGCGGGGTTAAATCATACGCGATGTTCGTCAGCAGCGAATACACATGAGCCCGCTTGCTTTTGTCGCTGATGGGATTATTGGCTTGTCGTGCGTAAATGGCACCGGTAACGGGATTTTGTTCTTGCCAGTCATAGTTGCCTTGACTGTGACGCTTCAGGTTTTGATACAAAAATTCAACATCGGCTCGCCAGGTGTCATTCAGGCGATAACCCAGGGCTGCGTTTAAATCAAAACCATTTTTTAGTTCATTACGCCAGTTCACATCCGGCAATGAAAACAGGCTGGTGCCTATGGCCGTCGGGCCATACAGGACCGTGGTTGAATTGCCGGTAAAGCGATTGCTGGTCGAGGAAAAAGCCCCGCCGGCCCCCAGATTAAAATAAACGGCGGCTGGCGCTGCGGCAGTCCAGAGTACGCTCACCAGGGCCAGATTGGCTTTTAACATCCTGCTCATGCGAAATCCTTTTTTAAAACCTTGTTTATTATCAGGATTTGTTCATGAAGTAAAGAATCAGCCGTTGTAATCGATGCCGAGGGGTTCCTCATCCCTTCCATTCCGATCAGGCGCTGTTTCAGCTTGGGAAGGCGTCATGGGTGGCTGCGGCTTGAAAAAACCTGGCGCCCTGTGTTCAACCAGTTTGTACAGCGAACGGCAGCCTGCTACCAGAAAAAGGCACAACAACAGATCCGCCAAATCAGCCTGCGGCGCCTGTCCGTCTTTGCTGCTCATTGTTTTCATCAGCAGAGCAAAAAAGGCAGCGGTGAAAAACAACAAGGCCCCGGTTTTATTCATCTCCTGGCGGTAAGCACCATAAGGATGATTTAGACAGGCCAGCAATTCGTTAAAAGCCGCCGCGCCATCATACTCCTGATAACGATCAACCGGATTGAGCGTATCCAGTTTCTGCTTGAAGTCCTTATCATAAATTACATAAGTCACCTGCTCCCGGGTTAGGGGCGAAGTCCTGTGCCCCTGCTTAAACCAATCCAGCAAAGCGGATAATTCATAGTGATGAGGATAAACATACACCGGATGACGAATCGGCTCATGCGTGATAGGGCAGCAAACCGTGGTCGGCACATGGTTTTTTTTCATTGATGACTCCTGCTACAAGCGCAAAATACTTTCGTGTTCCTCTGGATCAATGGAAGTAACCACCTCCCCCATCCAATAAAGGAAACGGGGGAATTTCTTCAACCCTTCGGCGAGACCATATTCGTGACTGCTCGCGAGACGAATACCATAGTCCAGAATACTGGTGGCAAGCATCAACACCAGCAGACCATCCGCGTTTAAGGTCTTGCATTGATTGAGTAGACTAAAGGCAACAACCATCAAAAGGAGAGCATCCGCGGTTAAAAAAGCCTTATAGGCATCCTGCTTCCAGGGTTTGTAGGGTGCGTTCAGGCATTCGGTTAATTGCTCAAGATAAGGCTGGCGCTCATACTCGTCATGGCGATCGGGTAAATCCATGTTATCGAGCTCATTTCGAAGCGGTAAATCATAACTGGCGAAAAAAATCGCCTCGCGGTCATGAAAACCCGTTCTGTTACCGGCTTTAAGACGCTCATTCAGGGCTTTAAGCTCGTAATGATGGCCATCGGAAGCCAGCACCGGATGACGGAAAGGTCTTCCGGTTAGGGGACAGAGAATGCCATGATTAACACTGCTTTCGACTTTAGTTTGCATGGTGACTCAACAAGGTAGGCCAAAAGCGCAAAATAGTACCTTGTGATCAATTTGCTGTCAAAAAAGAGCGTTCATTTCAATCTCAGAAATTGCCATGGATTAAAGACATCCATTCAGACGCTCCTCGGGCGGTAAACAGAAATTTTACTGATTTTTTCTTTTCTTTTTTCCTTTCCTTAATATTTCATTAAGAAATAAATAGTACTATTTTTGGACATAAGTTGTACTTTTAATACAGGATTCGGGACTCATGTTACTAAAGCTAATCGCCAATGCGCAAAACAGTAATCTGGTTGAACTTCACATCGATGGCCATTTTGTCCGCTATGTAAAGAGCAGTGATCTGCCTGCTCTTAGCCAGGGAGTGAATGGGTTTCTTTTGAGTCAGGATCTGGTTAATCTCGACGACCCATCCCAATCCCTCACGTTAACAGCCCAGTCCGAATACGATCTGGGAGATCTTGATGAACCTCAGGAAGAGCTCTTAAGAACCCTGCTGGAAACAGGACCCAATAAACACAAAGTAGAGCTTCCCCAGAATTTGGCGACCTCTGCCCAAGACAATCCGGTGGTTTTTTCCTACCGCAACCTTGGCGAGTTTCAAAACTATTGGCAAAACCCATCCCTCGATAAAAAAACCATGCTTTATCAAGTCTTGTCTACCGATCTTATCGAAACGCCTTATGTTGATGATCCCCGCGATTACATCGAGCGTCAGAACGTTATTGCCTACCATACCAACCATGGTACGTGCCATGGCATTCGACAGGATAAATTATCCGTTGCCTACTTGCAGCTGATTAAGGAGCAAGGCAATGCGGTTACTCTAAAAACAGCCAACTCACTGACAAGCGAGGAAGAGGCCTGTCTGCAACTGGCTGCCTTCCTATTCCGCTCAGGACGCACGAACGAATTGAGCTGGCGGGATGATGCGACTTACGGCCAGCGTTCGGCCGTTATTTTCAAGCAGGTCGCTATTGATTTGGGGTTTAACACAGCGATTGTGGATTTAATCGCGCTGTGTTTTGATTATCATAGCAAAAACGAACACATTAATCCTTTGCCGTATCATACCATGCAAGAGACCCGAAACAAGCTTGATTTATTCACCAGTATCTTAAAATTAAGCCATGAAAGTGATTTAATCCGGGTCAATATGGATGGCTATGCCATGCAACGTGAACCGATTGTCGCAGAACTTACGACGTTACTCGGTGAGAAAAATGACGTGACCAGCGTGGCCGACGCCCTGTTGTTGTACGCAGGCCAATTGTGTGCTGAAACCGGTGCACCCATTACCGATGGCAGTTTACGTGCACGAGTCACTCAATCCTTTAACGAATTAAAATCCATCCGAAAAGGCATGAATCCGTCCATGACCGGCAACCAGGTGATAGCGGCTAAATCCGCCAATGAATTACGCGAAACTTATTATCGCCTGCTTGAACTCAGCCCTGCTATTTTCCCAGGCTTTACTTCTGCCACCGCTTTATGGATAGAGTCTGACGAGCATACCTATTCAACAGAAGAAGGCACCCCCTCTCTTCAAACAGAAAAAGAATCGGTACAGGAGGAACAAAGGCCCTTTCAACGCAGTACAACAGGTCATTTTTTAATCTGGGGCCACTCCGGCACTAATAAAATCCTCCTGAAAGACAGCTGGACTCCTCAAAGCATTCAGGCGATTCCGACTAAACCCTGCATTGAAGAAGAACTGCAGTTGGCGGAAACCCATGTCAGCATTTACCATGCCACGACCAAAGCCAGCTATGCTCTCGACCTGTTTTGCCGTGAATTGAAACGCCTGACAGACGGAGCCAATCATGTCGCCTGGTTAAGGGATTTCCACTCGAAACCACGCGGCCGCATTTACACCGAAATTGAAGAAATTAAAGGCAAAATGAGTGATGGACGCTCTGTCGACAACAGTGAAAACATCAGTTGGAATCTGTTATCCTGCAGCCCAAGCCTGTGGCAAAACGCGGATTTCGCCTCTGAAGAATCCACCGTGGATTACTTCTACAATAACAGTTCAGTCACCCGCCTGGATTTTAAAACCATCCTCCATGATCTATTGGATAAAGAAGGCTTGCTGGTCGGGCAGGACGATTTACGTAAAAAATTGGTGGATGACTTTAATGAGTTAGTCAATGATCCGACTTTTGGCAGCCAGGGGGTTATTTATCAATTCATGATTCCTCATCATCTGGTGGATGAAATAGCTTACATTTCCAAAGAAAACGGGATTTACGACCCGAGCAACCCCAGCGCTTTAAACACTCTGCTTAAATTAAAAACACCTGCGCAGCAGGCACCCAATCACCACACCCTGCAGGTGCGTTTGCTGGTGTCTAAAGTGATTAATCCCGACATTGCGAAATCCATTCAGGTGCATAATCATGTCAATATGCCGACCGGACTGCATGACACACTGAAAAGCAAGGTGGGGGTCATGGCGGGAATGGCCTATTCAGGTCCAACCGAAGGTGTTAAGAAAAAAGTTGAAATCCAGGAAAAAGCGTCTTATTCGTTTAACCTCTTAAGTTCACTGACCCGCGTTGAGATTCCGTTAACGCCGGTTAAACCTAAAAAGCAGGTTGAAGTATCGGATGACTGGTTTTTTGATTTCTTCACCCCGGCTGAAAACGAGGCCACCACGGATGCTCCGCATTCCAGCTCGGAATCTGAGAGTGAAATGACCAGTCAATCCAATGGTTTTCCTTATTAACAGAGACAGGCAATTCGACAAACACATGCGCATTTTGCTCATTTAATGTAAAATTGCCTTTTTCATTTCTGGGTCTTAAATTATGCTTAAAATTCAGACCAACCGGCTGAGTCCGGAAATTTTTGCGCTGCGCGTGAATGATCGTTTTACACGTTATGTTACTCAAATAGAAATGGATGAACTTCAATTAAAGATTCATCACTTTGCCAATGAAACAGAGCTGCATTCGCTCTTGTCCTTTAACCTATTCCAGCCTGAGCCGATGATGGTGGATTTGTCTCGAGATGATGAAGCCCATCTTCTCAACATTTTGATTCATCAGCAAAAAAAATCCATTGATTTTCCAGATGAATTGACTTTATCCAAAGAAAATAAATACCCGGTGATTGTGACTTACAGCGATCTTTCACGTTTCAAATACTATTGGCAGGATCAAAATGCGGAGGGGTCTTTGTTATGGCAACAGTTATCGCGGGAACTGATTGAACACCCTTACCTTGATGACCCTCACAATTATGAGGTGCGTCACAACAAGATTGCCTTTCACATCAATCATGGCACCGTCTCAGGATTACGCACCATGATCCTGGTGCGAAGTGGATGGGCATTGCTAAAACAATGGGGCAGTGACGATGTAAAAACCCTCGCCAAAAATCTCGGGACGGAAGAACTGAATTGCCTTCAGCTAGCCAGCTTTTTATTACGAAGCGGGCGAACCAATGAATTAAGCTGGAATGATGATCCAAGCTACAGTCCACGTTCAGCTTACATTTTCACCACCATTGCCCACGAGTTGGGCCATGACCCTGAATTAGTTAAAGACATTTCAGATTGCTTTGATTTTGATAAGGAACTGACATCAGACGATAAATCACCATCCCAACGCAACCATAGAAAAACCCTTTATCAAACCTTGCTGAAACTGGCTCACCAGGCAGAGCTCGTCCGTTGCAAACCGAAATTGGATGTTCTGTCGACAAAAATCACCGCGCTTTTTAACGAGCTTCTGCACCCGACCTTCCCTGATCGCCTGCCTGGTCAATTCCTGCTCTTCGCCGCGGTATTGTGTAAAAACACCGGTTCTCCGGTATTGCCGAAAGAGTTAAGGGAAGAATTGGGCATGGCCCTTTTTGCTAATTTTGTCCTTGCAGTCCATTGTGCAAACGATGTGGGAACCACTCTGAAAAATTTAACTGTTCTGGAAAAGGAATTTATATCCCGTTTTGACTGCCGATCCATTGCAACTGCCTTTACCCATCCCCAAAGCCTTTACCTGGTATTGGGCATTGAAAACACCCATGGGAAGGAAGAAATCTCCCTGGATAAAGACGCTGGCGAATCAAACCCATTGTTCTATAGTTTTGAAAACACATTCTTCTCCTTGCCAGAGAAAGTCAAGGAGGATAAAAAAGAACCGCCGAGCCTACTGAACTCCGGGATGGTTTAACCGCAATGTCATCAACCGGACATCCCATGTCCGCCAAAATGGCCGCCCTCGACAATGGCCTCGCCTTTCTCAGGCTTGCACATCACGTACGCCGGATGGTACGTCGTGCTCTCGCTGATGGTTTGATCGCGCTTGGCCGCCACGCAGCTTTCAACCCGAAAACCGATGGACTCGAGGTTTTTTTTTGATAACAGCAGGGACGTAAGTCCCGTTGCAATCACAGCACCACCCTCAGCCAACATCGCTAAATAATCACAGGCATTGGCATGAGCGGTGTCGTATGAAACCACTTGATTGTTTAGGGGCCCCCCGCAGGAAATGATTAAATCCACACCACCCTTGATGCCTGGCTCGTCCAACTGGGCTTGACATAACCCATCCTGAACTGCCTTATCCTTAATACGGGTCATAAAATCCTGCAGGGTGCCATGAAAAACCATCACCTGAGGGTAGGTTTTGAGTAATGCTTCGGCGGCCTCGCATTGAGACAAATCGGGTTCAATTAAGATGTAGCGAACATCAATGCCCAGACACTGGGCTTCACTCAATAATTTATCAGCGAGCCTCCCTTTGCCCCCGCCCACATCAAGCACCAGGGCTTCGGATAAAGCCTGATTGGTCATGTGGTTTCGAAAAGCATCGACGGTGACCGCATCAATTCCCCCCGGCGCACTGTAAGGTGTCGTGTACTTTTCCAGCCCCCATTCCTTTCCCCAGAAGGAACTGGGGTGGGGCTTTGCCCGCAGACGATAATAACGCTTCAGTTTTTCTTCAATCTGCTGAATGGGTAACTGAAGACGCAAGGCACGGAATGCGTCATTCAATTCAGGTTTATTTTTGGCAAGGTAATGTGTTTTCTGTCTTTTTTTCTCATCGAGGTATTCAACCGTGAACAGGGTTAGGCGCTGATTGTGGGTAAATTTGCTTTGTGATTGTTTAATGGTCAGTACGTCACGCCCACGGTGATCTTTAATCGCATAGGCACTGATATCCAGCGAAAGACTGTATTCACAAAAACGGTCTTCACCAAACCATGTTTTAAATGACTTGAATTGTTCGTGACTTAAAGGGATAAGGAAAGCAAATAATCCGCGTGCCTCCTCGATGGTTTTGGCCGAGAGAGTATCCATGCCACAAAGTGCTTTGTTATTAAAGCTAAGCTCCCCAAAAGCCTGTATTCTTTCCACTATTTTCGCAGTATCGATCATCCCGCACCCCTAAATAGTTTGAGCTATAGTTAGTTATAACGAGGAAGAATAAGAAAGTATAGACCAAGGAATTCCCATGAGAAAAAGCCTGTTATTGCTTTTGGCAGTGACACTTCCCTGTTTCTCACTGACCCCTCTGCAGTTTCTCAAAGAGAGAGCCAGGCCGGAGGAAGAACCGGTATTGAGCGAAGTCATTTCGGTTATCAACAATCAACCGCCGATTAATGGACACACCTTGCAAAGCATTCATGCGCTTTTGCGTCAGCAAAGCCCACACCTCAGTGAAGCGGTCATTAACAAGGTATTGACTACCTTAAAGTGCCTGGATACTTATCACATTGAGCACAACCCGGTGCTAACCATCATTGACTATTCTCTGCCTTCCAGCGAAAAACGGCTCTGGGTTTTTGATTTAAGCACCAATCAATTGCTATTTCATACTTACGTTTCCCATGGCATCCGCTCCGGCACCCTGTTAACACAATACTTTTCCAATCAGTACGACAGCAAAGCCAGCAGCATCGGGGTCTATAAAACCGAACAGGCTTATTACGGACGCGAAGGGTTGTCCTTACGTCTGGCGGGACTTGATCAGGGGTTTAACGACAATGCCATTGGGCGTTACTTAGTCATGCACAGCGGCTGGTATGTCGATGAGGATTTTATCAAAAAATATGGCCGTGCAGGCCGCAGTTGGGGCTGCCCGGCATTGCCCATGCATTTGGCGAAACCCATCATTGATACCATCAAGGACAATTCCCTTATGGTGATTTATTATCCCAGCGACAATTGGTTTCTCAAATCCAAATTTTTAAATTGCGACAATCTCTCTCCTGTCCGCCGCAGTGCCATTCAGACGGTGGAGGAAAACCTCTTGCCACCAAAGCATGAAACGCGCGATGGAATTCTTTTCGTAGATCTCAATAAAAACAATCAGCGGGAAGAAAATGAACCGATTGTGGTGATTACCGCCGATAATTACCTGCGATTCTTTCATCGCCCGCCGCCGCTGGAACGCATGCTGAGAAGACAGATTGATAAAATTGAATACATTGCCTTAAGCCAGGATGAATTCACCACCCTGCTTGGCAACACCCAGCAACCGCGACCTGATTTCAGCCACTTTTATTTTGTCATTCCTGAGGTGAAGCGTCTGCGCGGCTATTACATCACCGAAATGAAGCTGATGAATCTTGGGAAGATTAAAACCATTAACAAACGAGACGACAGCGAGGAAAACCCGGGCACGGACGACTACCTGATTTCTTTTGACAGTCGCCCCACAGCAACTCTGAAAACAACTGCCCATTTTATACGCTGGCTGGGGTTGTAGACAGGCTGTGGGCTTGTTACCAGAGTCTTTAAGGAATGCAATTCCACAAAATACTGATTGAACACAACCATCCCACAAACCAGATGGTGGATCGTAATGTCGACCAATTCAACAGATAAATGGCATGGTAGGCGAGCCTTGCCGCAATGAAGGCAATGGCTAAATATTGATTGACTGTTGAGGTGTGCTCAGTCGCTAATGCCGCAAGAACCGCCGTGGAGAAAACCAGCAAGGCTTCAAAGCTGTTCTGATGCGCCGCCACAGCCCGAGCACCCAAGCCGGTGAGTCCGGCCTGCTGCTGGCGAGGATGATGATTATCGTAGCGGCCTTCTTTTTTAATGGCATAGACTACTGCCAGCTTTGATAGATAGGGTAGTAATGCTGCAATAAACAGGCAAATCAGTAAGGTCGTCACGTTCGCTCCCTGTGTCTTGATGAAAGAGCGAGGATACCACAGCCTAACATCCCATCCAATCCGAAATGCCTGACTAGTTTTCAATGCGCAGGGATTGCACAATTGTCCAGAAATCCGCCCAGGGATCGTGTTTTAACTGCCTAAGCCGCTTTGGCAGCGTCTGGATAGTATAAAAATTGTCATCAAATCGCCCGCTTAACTCCTCCCAATGCAAAGGCACTGCTACCGGTGCGTGCGGCCTCGCTCGCGTTGAAAACGGGGCAATGGCCGTGGCTCCGCGCTGATTGCGCAGGTAATCAACGAAAATTTTCCCCTTGCGCTTCACTTTCGCCATGGTGCTGATGTAGTTTTTAGGATTGATTTTTTCAAGGTATTCAACAAACACATGGGTGTAGTTTTTTATCATTTCCCAATCATGGTCAGGCTTAATGGGAATCACCAGATGCAAACCCTTTCCTCCGGTTGTTTTTACAAAACAGCGCAACGAATAACTCGCCAGGCGATCGCGGATATCGAAGGCGGCATCGACCACCTGACTCCATGCCACCCCGACCCCGGGATCCAAATCAAAAATAAGAATATCCGGGTACTCGTACTGCTTTACCGTACTGCCCCAGGGATGAATTTCAAGAACACCCATTTGCACCAGAGTTAACAGCCCCTCCTTGTCATCAAGATACAGGTATTGCTCGGAATCGCCGTTTTTATCCTGAACAGGCAGGGAAAGCAGGTGATCTGACTTCTGGTTTAAGTGTTTCTGATAAAAACATTCGGTGTAGCTTGAAGGACAACGCACCAGGGATAAAAACCGGTTGCGGATGTAAGGCAGGATATAATCGCTGACTTCGTCATAATACGCGAAAAGATCCTGTTTGGTAATTTTATCTTCCGGGTAAAGAATCTTGTCCGGATTAGACAGAATAATGGCTGTGCTTTTGATTTTAGCCCCCTTTTTCTCAATGGATTCTACTGGTTTGACCTTTTCCTTAGTCACCTCAATGGCTGGCTTATCCAAGCGTAAGCCCTTGAAACTCGGATGCCTTAATCGGCCATCCTCTGTCCATTGTGAAAATTCAACTTCAATGACCAGTTCAGGCTTCACCCAGGTCGCCGTTTTGGCATCCGGCGGTCGTTTTTTAAAAGGGTTTTTGTCAGTGATGAGGGGTTTTATTTTCTCATACAGGGATTTGATGGATTTGTCAGTAAAACCGGTGCCTACATTACCCGTATGCACCAATTCGCCCTGCTCATTGAATACACCAATAAACAGCGATCCAAAACAGGTGCGTGAGCCTTTGGGCTGGGTAAAACCGCCAATGACGAATTCCTGCCGCTGGCAGCATTTGATTTTAAGCCAGGACAAGGAACGCTTACCTTCGTAAGGGCTGTGAATCTGCTTGGCAATGATGCCTTCCAACGCCATGTCACAGGCCTGTTGAAAGACCTCATTGCCCTGACCAATGATGTGGTCGCTGTAGCGCAGAGTGGATGAGGCAGACGCTGCGATCAATGGCGCCAGCAGGCTTTTCCGCTCAATCAGCGGCAAGGGGCGTAAATCGTATTGTTCAAGGTACAGCAAATCAAACAGATAATAGATAAATGGCGCTTTTAAGCCTTCTTTAATGGAATTCTGCAAACGCTGAAAGTCAGGCCGTCCCTCGTCGTTTAAAACCACCACTTCGCCGTCAAAAATGGCCTTTTTAACCGGTAATTCGCCAATGGCGTCAACCACTGCCGGAAAAACCGAGGTCCAGTCATTGTGGTTTCGGCTTAACAGATGGATTTTTTTATTGTTTTTCAATGCTAAAATACGGTAACCGTCGAGCTTTAACTCCTGTAGCCAATCCTCCCCTCGCGGTGGTTTGTTCACCAGCGTCGCCAATTGGACGGAGACAGACTTAAGAAAGGGCGATTCGGGAAGGTTCAATTGTAATCCTTGCGCCGCCATCATGGATTTTTTACGCCCCCTGTTTTTTTTTCCCTTACTGCTCCACACCCGCTCGTAGTGATCAGAAAGGCCTTCCATGGATTGCCCGCTTAATACACTCAAGGGTTTATCGGTGGTTATGTCGTAGTCGGCCGGCTTGGCATAATCGTCTTTGAACTTAATCAGGAACCAGTTTTTATCGTCTTTGAACCGGATTAAATCCCAGCGCCCTCTCAGTTTTTTTCCTTTTAATTCAAAACGTAAATGGCCTTTTTCATAACCGGCCCGCGGATCCTTGTCCAGTGGAATCCATTCACCCTGATCCCAAAGCATCACCGTACCCCCGCCGTATTCACCTTTGGGAATGATCCCTTCAAACGTGCCGTATTCAATGGGATGATCCTCCACATGCACCGCGAGGCGTTTGACAGTATTGTCAAGGCAGGGACCTTTCGGCACCGCCCAGCTTTTCAGCACACCATCCAGTTCCAGGCGGAAATCATAATGCAGGTGGCTCGCGGCATGTTTTTGAATGACATAAAGAAAATGCTTCTGCCGATGCACACGACCGCGCGGTTCGGGCGTTTTTTTAAAATTTCTCTTTTTATGATAGGTTTCAAGGCCCATGGCAATCCTTGGCTCGTCCTTTTAACTCTTTAATTGTAGTTCAATAAAAGAACAGACACGTATTTTTACCTATACTTAAAGAAAGATAAAAACAAGGAGAAAACCATGCCAAGGCCTGTGTGGAAAGGCGACATTTCCTTCGGTCTGGTTGCCATCCCTGTCAGCCTCGTGCAAGTTGAAGAAAAACAGGATATTCACTTTCACCTGGTGGACTCACGTGACCATTCCCGCATTCGCTATGAACGCGTCAATTCCGAAACAGGCAAGGAAGTGCCCTGGAATGAGATTGTTAAAGCCTATGAATATGACAAGGACAGTTATATCGTCCTGGACGAAGAGGACTTCAAAAAAGCAAGTCCTGAAGCCTATAAATCCATTGATATCGAGGAATTCGTTAATCTAAAGGACATTGATTATCTTTTTTTCGATAAACCTTACTATATTCTCCCGGAAAGCAAGAATAAGAAAGCCTACGTGTTATTGCGGGAAGCGTTGAAAAAATCCAATAAAGTCGGCGTAGCCAAAATCATCATTCGAACCCGTGAATACTTGAGTCTTATCCTTCCCCATGACAAGGCTCTGATTTTATACATCATTCGCTTTCAACAGGAAATCCGCGAAGAAGAGGATTTTAATTTTCCGACTCATGACTTAAAAGACTATAAAATCAATGACAAAGAAATCAAAATGGCTCAGGACCTGATTTCTGAAATGAGCACGTCCTGGGAGCCTGCAAAATACCATGACGAGTACCGCGACGCGCTCATTGCCTGGATAGACAAGAAAATGCAGGGCATTACCAGTGCCAAACCGTCTAAAAAAGCGAAGAAAACAGCCAGTGATGATGTCATTGATTTCATGGAACTGCTTAAGCAAAGCATGGAAAAAAAGGGGAAAGGGAAAACCGACAAACAGAACGCCAGTAAAACAGCCAAAGGAACCAGGAAATCCTCTTCAAAATAGCACAAAATTAGTACAATTTCATCCATAAGCAACTATACTTACTGATGTGAATGTCTATGGAGAAATCGACCGATGGTATACCGTTTTTTATTCCGCTATTTCCAGGCCAAACTGATTGGCCACCTTCTGGCTACCTTTTTTAAAAATAAAAGCCTGAAAAACATGCCGTTAAGCCGCATGGGGATACTCTATTTCCTGTTCAACCATTTCTTCCGTCAAGCCAAACCGCTGAACAGAAAATAAGCGTCTCGCGCCAAATCCAGGCTTAATCCTGAATATTATACCCGCCATCCACATAGAGGATTTGACCTGTAATCGATTGTGCTTTTTCGGAAACGAGAAAAGCCGCCATTTCACCAATGGCTTCGATGGTCAATCGCTGATGCAGCGGGGCTTTCTGCGCGGCTTTTTCCATGAGCTCATCAAAATCAGTAAGGCCTGAGGCTGCACGGGTACTGACCGGTCCTGGCGAAATGGCATTGACTCTTATTTTTTTACTGCCAAGTTCAGTCGCCAGATAGCGCACCGTGGCTTCCAATGCCGCCTTCACCGGTCCCATCACATTGTAATTCTGCACGACTTTTTCTGATCCATAATAGCTCATGGTGATAAGGCTTCCGCCATGACTCATCAAGGGTTCCGCCGCCCTGGCCAAACGAATAAACGAATGGCAGGAAATGTCCATGGCGATCATAAATCCTTCACGGGAACAATCGACCACACGTCCCTGCAAATCGCTTTTAGGTGCAAACGCAATTGCATGGATCAGGAAATCCAGACGCCCCCAATGCGTTTGGATGCGCTGAAACAACGCATCCATCTGCTCCTCCTCCCTGACATCCAGCGGCATGACTATGGGACAGGCTAATTCATTAACCAAGGGTTCGATATAGGGTTTGGTTTTTTCATTCTGATAGGTTACCGCAAGTTCACAGCCTGCCTCATGCAGGACTTTTGCACATCCCCAGGCAATGGAGTCTTTATTGGCTATGCCGACAATCAGTCCTTTTAAATGGGTCATGTGCGTTTCTCCTTCTGATTTTCAAGCACTGTCAGTGTGTGCAATGCCATCATGTGTTCTTCATTCGCCTCGATGACGCGGACTGCAAAGGGCCTTAAAAAATCAAGGGAATGGACAATACGCTCGCGTAGGGCGTCTGCGTTTTCTCCGATACCCCCGGTAAATACCAGGCCATCGATTCCACCCAGGGAAACCGCCATCATGCCGGCAAACTGCGCAGTCCGCAGGCAAAAAAAGTCGAGTGCAAATTGCGCCTTTGGGTCTTCACTGTTCTGCAGCAGACGAACATCCTGGGTCCACTGCGATAAGCCCTTCAATCCTGACTCATGATAAAGGATAGACTCGGCCTCATCCGGGGAAAGTTGAAGCTCGCGGGTCATGTAAATGACAGCACCGGGATCCAGGCTCCCACACCGGGTACCCATGGGCAAGCCATCAAGCGCGGTCATGCCCATGGTGGTATCCACGCTGCAGCCATTGTGCATGGCACACAGGCTGGCACCATTCCCCAGATGGGCGGCGACCAGGCGTTTTTTAATCAACTCCGGTTCGTTCTGGCGCAATGAGTGAGCCAGCCACTCGTAGGACAGGCCATGAAAACCATAACGGCGAATCCCCTGATCACGAAGGGTTTGCGGCAGCGCATAGGCTGTCAATAAAGGATCATGCCCCGCGTGAAAAGCGGTATCAAAACAGGCGATTTGCACTAATTCCGGCTTAATGACGCTGAAAATATCAACCGCCATCAGGTTGTGCGGCTGGTGCAAGGGGGCTAAAGGACATAATTGCCGCAAATAAGCCATCACTTCTGGTGTGATCACCACACTCGATGTGTAGCGTTCACCGCCATGGACGATGCGATGCGTCACCGTGTTAATCGGCCCGGCCTGATTCTGCTCCTGAAACCAACGGAAGAGAAAATGCAGGGCCTCTTCGTGATTGCACTCGGCCGGAAGGGCAAGAGTCTGTGTCTGATTTGTACCATCCATGGCCATAAGGGAAGGGTTTAAGCCTAAATCAACAATCTTGCCCTTGAGCAGGCATTTTAACACGGGCCTGCGGCTGAATACCTGAAATTTAATGCTCGAAGACCCGGTATTAATCACTAAAATCGAGTCGCTCATTTAATTTTCCCCGCTTTGCGAGCAGCGGCCATTTTAACCGCCAACGCGCAGGATAAAAGCCGGGTGCGCAGGGAGTCGGCACGGCTGGTTAAAATAATGGGAACACGCGCCCCCAAAACAATACCGCCCGCATCGGCATTGCCTAAAAAGGTCAACTGTTTGGCCAGAATGTTTCCCGAGTCAATGTCGGGAGCAAGCAGAATATCCGCATCCCCCGCCACCAGCGAAACGATGCCCTTTTCTTCGGCGGCTTGCCTGTTGATGGCATTATCAAAGGCCAGCGGCCCATCGAGAATGCCATCCATGATTTGGCCGCGATCCGCCATTTTGCACAGGATGGCCGCATCCACGGTCGCCTGCATAATCGGATTAACCGATTCGATGGCGGCTAAAATGGCCACTTTGGGCTTTTCCGCCTCGCCAAATAAAACCCGCCAAAGACGAATTGCATTTTGACAGATGTCCGCCTTCTCGAGCGCAGTGGGTGCGATATTGATCGCCGCATCGGTGATAATGAGCGGTTTATGGTAGGAGGGAACATCCATGACATAGGCATGACTGATGCGGTATTTGGTTCGCAGGTTGGCGCTGGCCGGGACAACGGCGGTTAATAACTCGTGCGTACTCAACGACCCTTTCATGATGGCATCGGCATTTCCCGCCGCCGCCAGTTCCACCGCTCTGCCCGCGGCAGCGTCACTGTGCGGTGTGTCAATCAACTCCCATTGACTGATATCAATACCCGCCAGTCTGGCGGCCTCCTGAATTTTAACCCTGGGTCCGATGAGCACCGGGGTAATCAGGGCGGCTTTCACGGCATCCGCTACCGCCGCAAGCACCGTGTCCTTGACAGGGTGAACCACCGCTGTGCGGATAGCCTTCATCGTCTGACAGGACTGGATAATGGCCTGAAAGCGGTCATGGTTATGAATTTCAACATGCGGCAAATCCGCTTTGGCCACGCGGATTTTTTTCGTCGGTGCAAGCACGGTGGCCAATCCTTCAATCACCGTTTCCCCGCGTTGATTTACCCCTCGGCAATCCAGCGTCACAATGGATTTCGCGGGGAATTTATCACGTACTGTAAGGGTAATGGTGACGGTGTCGCCTAAGCGGACTGGCTTTCGAAACTGGATATCCTGCTCAAGGTAAATGGTCCCCGGCCCCGGCAAGACCGTGCCAAGCAACGCGGAAATGAGCGAACCAGACCACATGCCGTGGCCGACGATGCCGCGAAACATGTCGCTTTTGGCAAAATCAGCATCGAGATGAGCCGGGTTGACATCTCCGGACATCACCGCAAACAGGGCGATGTCATTCGGACTCAGCGTTTTGCTCAAACTGGCCTGCTGGCCAGGCATGAGCTCCTCAAAGGTGATGTTTTCCAGAAATTCCTTGTCCATTGACTCGTCCTTGCGTTGAGTGCCCTGCTGTCAGAAGCCCAGTGCCCCTGTCTCGGCCGCTGAGTTAAAGACCATTTCTTATTACCCCGGGAAAACTAATTTTTTCATAACCTGACCCTGATTTAAAGGTGATTTGACAGGATCGTGAGTGGCTTGAGGGAGCCGTTGTATTTTCCAACCACGGCCTCTTGCCCTGGTTACCTTATTATTGTCTTATATGATTATATTCTATATGGCGTTAATCCAAGCAAACAAACGAGAGATTTGTTCAACGCCGGCCTAAACGCCTTATCACGCTGTCATGACATATCGGTTCGCGCCAGCAGGAAATTGGCCGAAACTCCGGTGGGGTATCACTGCGCGGTTTAACATCTGGACAACTCCAGGAATAAAATTCTGTTTTCCAATCAATGCCTTGGCGCGCCTTATCGCTTAATTTATACTCCTCTATCCTTTCTCTGGTTAGCACATCCATCATCCTGACCACGGGCAGAAATCCCAAGATAAATACCCTTAAGAGAATACACTATGAAAAAATTTGATTTTACAGCTGCTACTGAGACAAGCAAATTGCAGCGAAGGGCTCTTTTGAGAGTGAAGACGATGCCACTTTGTACCTATGCCGCAAAGACCAGTATTAAATTACGTTTGACTTAATCCAATCCATCCTGAAAACAGGGTTTGGGGAGCCAATTGAATAGGGCGATCGGACGGTATGATTTAAGGGTACACGGTTTCTTAGCGCTTCAAATTAACAAGGGTAGAGAACACCTCGACGGTAACTTATCGAAGCGCGTCATGCTCGCCGTTGAAATTAACATTTTTTTTACAAATTAATAATTTCTTAATCTAAATCAGGTAATCTATTCCACAACAATTAACGAGTCGTTAACAAATCCCTTAAGGGCGTCAACGAACGGAGGGCGGGTAACTGATTAAAAATTTCTTATCACGCTGGATTGTATTGAGAGATTTTAAGTTATCCGGTTTTTAAGACTTTAATGCCAGTCATTGCAAATCAATGTGACTGCGCCCGCCCTATTCTCACGATCAAAATCCAGTCTAATTTGATGTTAACTTTTAAGGTGCAAAAATGACGATACGGTATTTATCTTTCGCTTTTAATGGCTGTTTATTTAATGCGAGGTTTTTAGAGCGTGTTTCCAAACAAGGCATCGGCAAAGCGGTTCAATCCGCCAATGACGTGCTTCTTAAACAATTAAAAAAGGAAGGCAAGGCTTTTACGCAAACGAACGTCTTCATTGGCTCGACCCAAGGTGATTTTAACCCCAGCCATTGCCCCGCAGCGCTGGCAATCAGCAAGGCCTTAAAGGCTAAGCCAGACCCTTTGTTAATGGAGGATATCCTCAAGGAACGTCCGTCTGGAGAATCGTTTCATCGCACCATCAAAAGCCTGATTGACAACAGGAGTATCCCGCATCCCGCCGACGGAAAAGCAGGGCATTCCATCATCCCCCTGCTTTTTGCACAACTCTACAAAGCAGCACAGGATAATCCGGATGAGGGGATTGTCTTTGAATTATGGACCGGGAGTCGCGAAGACATCGATGAAATTGAAAAAATATTTACCAAACATCCCCATTTTATTCCTGCTAAAATTCAATTATTTCTCCGCCTGTATGATGGTCAAATGTATGAACTGAAAATACCGCTGAAAAGCAATGGTTCGATCACTACCCTGCCAAACCCTCTCCGTTTAGCCGCCATCATGGACATGAATCTTGAGCGACTCGACTTGTTTTCCAAGGGGCTGCCTGATTTTGTGCAACCGGTATCCTCCGCCATCTATCCTCAGGTTAAAACCCTGTCACCCCCGACGCATGTGGATGACGACGACACAGTCGAGACTATTTCTTCCAGCCTTTTCTTTTCGCATAAACCGTCAAAACATGCCAACATTGCCACAACCAACCTGCCCGTCCCAGGACTGAAGCAATAAAGTCTCTCCAATGCAAAAAGCCTGATACATCAGGCTTTTGCCATCATTGCCCGGTTCGTTTATTGCACAACGTGTGGTAATGTTTTTCGAGTGACTTTAATTCCTCATCACTGAGTTTATTCAGATCAATCGAGGTATTGCTGGCTCCCTTATGGGATTTGATTAACTCATCGAGCTTCAAATTGATTATTTTGGTTTCGCGGTTCTGGGTGTTCTGAATTAAAAAAACCATCAGGAAAGTCACAATGGTTGTACCGGTATTGATGACTAATTGCCATCCTTCGGAAAAATGAAACAGAGGGCCTGTCACCACCCAGAGCAACACGAAGCTTAACGCCAGTAAAAAGCACCAGGAGGTACCCACTGCCACGGATACTTTTTCTGCAAAGGTAGCAAAATCGGTGTTGCCTTTCTTCTTCCTGCGTTTAGGTTGCTGAGCCATCTTCCTTTCCTTGTCATGATTGATTCCTTATCTTATGAAATTACGGAATAAAAATGAATGTTATTCCTTCTCCCAATGCTCATCCCATAAACTCAATTGTTGCGGGTCTTCCTTTTCAGGCCGTTTTCTAAAGTGATGCAGAGCCAATTCCGCGGCAGGTTCCGCATTTAACTGATAACGTTTGCAAGCCAGACGAAAACGGGTTTCAAGTAAATTGGCATACTCCCCCTCCCCGCGCATGCGTTTGCCAAACGTGGCATCGTAATCTTTGCCGCCGCGCATCTGGTTAATCAGACTCATCACGTGTTCTGCCCTGTCGGGAAAGTGTTCCGACAACCATTCACGAAACAGGGTTTTCACTTCATAGGGAAGACGCACGAGCACATAGCTGGCATAACGGGCGCCCGCGTCTTTTACCGCTTTGAGGATCTGTTCCAGTTCCATGTCATTGATCATGGGAATGACTGGAGCCACCATGGCTCGCACAGGAATCCCGTTCTCGGTCAATTGGCGAATTGCACGCAATCGTCCCGCCGGGGCTGACGTACGCGGTTCCATGATGTGTTTTAATTGCGGGGATAAGGAAGTAACGCTGACAGCGACTTTCACGAGATTAAATCGCGCCATTTCCGATAAAAGATCCAAATCGCGTTCGATCATGGCATTTTTGGTAATAATCGCTACGGGATGACGGTGCTCAAGCAACACTTCAAGAATGCGGCGGGTGATATTTAATTTTGATTCCGCCGGCTGATAAGGGTCCGTATTGGCGCCTAAAACCAGGGTTTCGCAGCGGTAACGCGGTGCATTGAGGGTTTTTCCAAGCACTGTCGCTGCGTCTTTTTTATAGAAGATTTTGGTTTCAAAATCGATTCCTGGCGAAAGGTTCATGTACGCATGGCTGGGACGGGCATAACAGTAAATGCAGCCGTGTTCACAGCCGCGATAGGGATTTATGGATTGATTAAACCCCAGGTCCGGTGAATCATTACGGGTAATGATGCTTTTGGATGTCTCAGGCAGCAACAGGGTTTCAAGCGGCGGCAAGTTCTCCTCTTCACGATCCCAACCATCATCAAACCGCTCAGATGCTGTTTTTTCAAAACGGCCTTCAGGATTGCTTATCGCACCGCGATTTTTGAGCGTCCGATTGTATTTCATAGCAAGAAGAATGGCGATTTATTTGCCATATTGAATCATATCAGCGCTTTATTTGGAATCTATTTTTTGATGATTTGCGTCACAGGCAAGGTGAATACAAAACACGCACCCTGTGCGACTTTGTGTACCGATAAAACCCCGCCGTGGGCCATGATAATAGTCCGGCAAATGGACAGCCCAAGTCCTGTGCCTTGGGGTTTGGTGGTGAAGTAGGAATGAAGAATTTTATCCTGGATTTCGGCAGGAATACCCGGGCCATTGTCCTGGAAATACACCACGATGTGATCATTGCTTAATTGCGTAGAGAGCTTGATTTCAGGGTTTTCCACAGCCGCGCCGCTCAATGCTTCAATGCTGTTACGCCCAAGGTTTAAAATCACCTGCATGATTTTAACCCGATCCACCATGGTGCTGGGTATATTGGTAAAAAAATTAAAATTAAATTTTAACCTGGCTAAATCATGATATAGGAAGCCGATGGTTTTGCGGATTAGGTAATTGATATTGGCTTGTTCAAGATAGAGCGTCCCTTCGTTAAAATTTCTCATTTTATGAATGACCTCTCCGGCATGCTCTGCCTGCCGCTCAATTTGCTTTAGTGGGAACTCAAGGGGATGTTCAATTGTACTGTCTCTGATCTTTTTTAAGCAACTTCGCGTATAAGCCCTGATCGCTGTCAAGGGCTGGTTAATCTCATGGGCAAGGGCCGATGTTAACTCACCCATGATGTTGGAACGGCTCACGCGTTCAATTTCAGCACGTTGTTTTCCATCTTGATAATCTTTTAGTTTTGTCTGGCTTAAGTCTTTTATTTTAAGGATAATTTCATTTTTCCGTATTACCTTATCCGGAAGAAAAAAATGCAACTCATAGCAGTAATAGGCATCCACTTTAGGAATTTTATTCTCAACGCGGATAAAGTTCCTGTGACCACGAACTGCCTGGCTGTAAGCTGTCATGATCTTGCTTTTTAGTTCAGGAAAGTCAGCTAAAATTCTTAGCAGATTATCATTTGCCTTCACTTTACAGGAAAAAATTCTCGAAAACGCCAGCACAAATGGCTGGTTAAGCATTCGCAGATTAAGGTCCTCATCGAGAAGGGCAATCGCGCTGCTGATGTTCTGGAAAATATTATTGAGGGAATTAAACGATTTTTCTAACTCCAGGAGCTTTGATGCATCTAATTTTTCCTGAGTTAAATCAAATAAATAACAATGGATGAGCTGCTTACGGCAAAGAAAAAACTGTAACTGCACATACTTGATGTTGTCTCGTGCTGACAACAATTCCATTTCGTATTTGTGACTGTATTTTTCCTCTAAAAAAAGAGCAACACACTTCACCAGTTTAGCAGCTGAGCTCTGGCTTAAAAAATTCAGAAATGACCTTCCTACCAGGCAACTCGTCTTTCTGCCGATCAGTAACGCGGTTTGCACATTCACATGATGAATCACAAAGGAAGCATCAAACACAACGTACCCGCAGGGATTAAAGGTTTGAATTTCTTTATGCCAGCGTTTCACTTCCTGCAATTCAGACGACAACAAGCGAAGTTGTTGAGATTGCCTTTGTATTCTATTTTCGTAGAGAGTCAGTCTTAAATTCAGTTCCTTAATCTTCTCTTCTTCGCAAGAATTAACTGACATAACAACATTCCTAACATCTAGAGTAATTCATTGAGTCAGTCGTCAAACTGTGCACATCAACGTCATGTTTGAGAAAAACAAATAAGCATCATGTTTTCAGGGTATTTGTAAGTCATCAATGCCATGGCGTTATTGGCCATGTCCACGGTATTGCTGTGGACAGACTCCATGGACGTCTGTGCGTCATTTAATACCTGTTGCAATTTATTTGCGTCCCAATTCAGTTTTAATTTATATAAAATACGGCCAAGAAGCTCTTTCAGTTCCAAACCCACTAACTGTTCAAACCGCTTATTAGCAAAAACGATTTTATCGTCAAAGTTCACCAGCACCGCAGCCTGTGTCAGGTTATTTAACAGGACTTTGTTAATTTCATTGTATTTTTGCAATTCTTTTTGCAATTCAACGGAATTGTTTTCAGCTCTTTTTTGAGCATGAATATTTAGAAACGTAATGACTACCCCATCAATCACATTGGTCACCGTGCGGTAGGGGATAATGCGTACAACATACCAGTGTTCGCTTTTATCAATCACCTCCCGGATGATGGGTTCCAGGGTCTGCAACACCTCCCGTGCATCATCAATCAGGGTATCATAATAAAGATTGGAAACGATGTGGCTGATAGGTCTTCCCACGTCCGATGAAATCAAATTAATAATTTCAGTGGCTTTGGGAGTAAACCGCTTGATGCACAGATCCTTGTCTAAAAAGACCGTGGCGATTTCGGTATTGTCAAGCAGGTTTTTAATGTCGTCATTGGCGCTTGATAATTGCTCAATGCGGCTTTCGAGTTCGGCATTGACCGTTGTCAATTCTTCATTTAGCGACTGCAACTCCTCCTTTGAGGTTTCAATTTCTTCATTCGTACTCTGCAGTTCTTCATTCGTACTCTGCAGTTCCTCATTGCTGGATTTCAATTCCTCATTGGATGTTTCCAACTCTTCAATTGTCGTCTGCAGACTTTCCTTGGTGTATTTCAATTCTTGATCCAGTTGAGTAATCTTTTTTTCCAGTTCATCCTTGGTTTCCAAGCGCCGTCCCTTCTCATGGCTTTGGCCAAAAACAGCCATTTCTTCAAACACAATCAGCAGCAATTTTTTATGCAACACCTGCGCTTCAAAGACAGGCCTGACTTTCAGGTTGATGTGTTTGATTTCCCCGTCTTCTTTAAATTGCAGACCACTCAGAATAATTTCCTTTTGCTGCATCGTCGCATTGCGTATGGCCAGAGATACTTTGGCTTTAAGCTCAGGACGAACCATCTCCAAAAAATGAAACCTTGCTTCGCCGGCTGCGAATTCGAGAAAGCGGCTTGTCCGGCCATAGACATAAACAATACTTCCCTGGTCATCGATAACCACGCAGGGTGGGGTGTGCTTTTTAAGCAGCAATTGCTCAATAATCAATCTCAGATTGGGTTCATTTTCATACATAATTTTTTCCGTAGCTTTCATACTTGAACATTCAGATAGGGGTGTGCTCGAAGGCAGGTCAATCACTGCCTGAAACGATGTGACACCGCCTTTCCGTTCAAAAATTTTCCATCGCCTGTCTAAAATAGTGAATAAATCCCCGGCGCCACCAATGGTCTCAGACGTCCCCAAAAACAATAGTCCATTTGGCTTCAAACTATAATGAAATAATGGCAGAATTCTTCTTTGCAGTTGCGATGTTAAATAAATTAATAAATTTCGACAACTTAAAAGATCCAGTTTGGTGAATGGAGGATCTTTAATTAAGTTTTGTGTCGCAAAAATAATCATCTTGCGTATGTCGATATTGATCTTGTAAGACTCGCCTTCTTTAACGAAAAAGCGCATCAGTCGTTCCTTGGAAACCTCGGAGCTAATGGTGGCTGGAAAAACCCCGGCGCGGGCGATTTCAATGGCATCCTCATCAATGTCTGTACCAAAAATCTGCACATTAAAGCGCTGCTTCAAACTATCCATGCATTCCTGTAACAGAATAGCAATGGAATAAGCTTCCTCTCCGGTGGAGCATCCAGGAACCCACACCCGTAGCCCATAATCTTTAGGTTTGTCATCCCTCATTTTTTTAATCATGATTTCTTTAAGCACTTCAAATGCTTCGGCATCGCGAAAAAAATTGGTGACATTAATCAATAATTCCCTAAAAAGAATTTCCAACTCACCGGGATTCTGATAGAGGTACTTAATGTAAAACGACAAGTCATCAATCTGTAAGATATTCAAGCGCTTTTGAATGCGGCGAAAAATGGTATTGGGTTTGTAGAGGGAAAAATCATGACCAGTCTGGTTATTCAACAGCACCAGAATCTGATGGATTTCCTTAGCCACACTGTCAGCCAACACAATGCTTTTATCATTAAAATGGGCAATGTAATCCAGTAAAAAAGGGTAAATTTTTTCCGGCAGGAGGATATAATCAACAACGCCGGTATTAATCGCACTCTTAGGCATGCCGTCGTAGCGTGCAGACGCTGCGGTCTGCACAATAATCAATCCCCCCCTGCTCCCTTAATGCCCTGAGTCCAGCCGTACCATCATTGCCTGTGCCGGATAAAATGACACAAATTCCCTTGCTTTTTTTATCGACTGCCAAGGAGCGAAGAAAATAATCAATGGGCATTTTTAAATCCTGGGAAGTCTCCGGATCGACGAGTTTTAATATACCTCGCTGGATAATGGCATTCTTACCTGGCGGAAGCACATACACGTGATTGGCCTGTACTTTCTGGTCGTTGCTGATTGGCAACACGGTTAAGGAAGTGCAATTTTGTAAAAGCTCAGGCAACATGCTGGTGTGCGCGGGACTTAAGTGCGTAATGACCACAAAAGCCATATTAGCCTGGATAGACACAGCGGAAAAAAACGTTTTTAACGTTTCAAGCCCTCCGGCAGAGGCGCCAATCGTCACAACAAACAAATCCTCGCCGGGTGTTTTTTTCTCATTTGACATGGCATTTAGATGATGGTTATTGTCCGGTTTGTTTTTATTTTTTGGCATGCAAAACGATTATCCAGGATTTTTAAACGTCATATCCTACTGTAAATCGCAAAAAACAGCACTCTATTTTAACTGTTTCTGTTGCTTAATAAACTGCGGATAGCCGCTGCATGCTTTTGAGCTTCCTCTGCTTTTTTTATAAAGTAAGACGCATTTTCTGACTGCTTTTCCCGTGCTTTCCTGGCTATATTTTGAGCCAGCTTTTCTTTCTCTTCCAATGCCCTTAAAGCCGACCATAATGCCGCTTCGGTACTTTGCTCATAAGCTGATACTAAACCATCGCTGCTATAGGCATGCTCCACACGGCAACGATACCGTTCAAAACGTGTGTCATTGATTTTCCATAATGCGCCCTGACACTCGGGGCAAATAAACCCTGATGCCGTGCCTATTTTTTCAATGTCAATCGCGCTGCCTGGCTTGTAATTCATTGATGATTCCAATTCCAGCAAATGGATTTCTGAGGGGTCAACCGGTGCTGATTTTATCTTTTCAGTTACCAAATCCGCCAGCAAAACCGCGATTTCCTTTGCTTTAAGACAATAATCAATCTGAATATTTTTTAAGGCATTTCCCGGCATATCCGGGTACTCCGCCTCATCCGGGTCCTGCACCATGGTTATGCCGCCGCATTTTTTTATTGCCACAAACCCTGCACTGCCATCATCGAGCAGACCGCTTAACAGAACACCGATGGTTTTTTGCTTGTAGTGAAGCGCTGCGGAATAAAAAAGCGGATCGATGGCCGGACGGGAATGATTAACCTTCGGACCGTCATGAAGGGCTATCTTTCCATCCTCAATTACCATATGAAACTTGGGAGGAGCGATGTAAATGTGGCCTGGTTCTATTGGTTGGCGATGATGCGTGTCAACCACCGGTAATTGGCTCGCTCGTCCAAGGATGGCGGGCAACAGGTTTTCTGCGGAAGCAGCAATGTGCTTGACGATGAGAACCGCTGCCGGGAAATCAGTGGGAAGAGCACCTAAAAGGGCCTTTAAAGCAGATAAACCGCCAGCAGATGTACCGATGACTACAACATAATGTTCCATGCCTTACCCGCTCCCTTGCCTGGTACTATTCTTTGAATATCAGGATAAGCATAATTTCGTATTAAGGAATTAGCAATCATAAGAGAACTTCTTTTTAATTTAACTGACGAAAGAACTTGAATTCATCACCGTCTTTTTTTCATCCTGACTTGGGTAATGATGACTGAAAAAACCAGGGGAAAGGGCGGCAGATTTATTCAATAAAACCTCTTCTTTCAGAGACAAGGTTTTCATTTTTTCATTCAGGGCAGCCTCATTCACCGCAACCGCTAATTTTTCCAAAAAACAAGATGACCCATTCGCAGTAAAGTCAATGGCTTTCGCATTGTCTTCTTTGTACCGTTCTTTGTGATTGGCGGTACTTAGCGATTGCAACTCATAATCTTGTTGTGAAAGCGCACATTGTTCTAAAAAAATCTCCCCACCCGACATTGCCGCATCATGGGCGATTTGATGGCCGCCATGGCCGTCATAGAGTCCAAGAAGAACCGGCAAACCATAAACCAGCGTTTGAACCGCGATGGAGATATTGTCCGTTGATTTGGATTCTACGGCGCAGGCGGCAAGAAATGCCGCAATCTCGGCTTCTGTCTTTAAGCCTGGCTTGCCAAGACGCTCAAGACAGGTTAATAAATACATCACCTGGCATTCAATGCTGCTGTCTTTCGCGCCATCGGTAAAGCCGTCACAGGTTGAAATAAGCTGGAGTTTACTGATCGATTCCTCTTCATCGTTTAATAGCTGGCTGATACTGGCGATGTCCACCGCAGCATCGGAAATCGCTAATTTTTTGCCATGAATACCCAGGGTATCGTAGTCGCCAATGGCGCGGGAAACCGAGAGAACACCATTGATTCGGTTGGAGGTGTCAATACTGCCGCCGGCTTTAAGAATGCGCTCTTTCTCCGACTGTAAAGCCGGATGATGCAGCGTGGCATTTAATCGGGTTGCACTGATGACTTCGCCTTTTTTTCCATAAGCGACCAGAAAGGCTACACTGTCACCAATGGACGCAGTAATCACACTGTCCCTGCCATCAAAAACGGTCATGCAGGCGGTTGTCCCTGCTTCCTCAGACAGGCCTTTTGCCCACTCATCGAGCAGCTTGCAGGTTGTCCAGAGGCGTTGTCCTATCTGTTGAGGACTTAATGATCGCAACTGGTTTTCACCGAGGGTATGCCAGGCCAGCGCATCTTCCTGGTCGGATCGCTTGTTCTGGGTTTCAAAGTAAGCAAAATGATGTTCCCTGTCTTCACCTTCAACCACCCCTTTTGAGGGTGTGGATATAATCTCTGGCATGGCCGAACCTCATGGTTGGGTCTTTAACGGGATTGGTGATTATTTTTTTACAATTCCTTGAAAAACCGATAATGTAGACACACTTGATACCATTTTTTATGTTCATAAACAACCACTTTGATCAAAAATGAATAAATTTGAATGGCTCCACCGACTTATTGGTTTTAATACCGTATCCAGCAACAGCAACCTGGGGTTCATTCAGGAAATCGCGGTCTGGTTTGAATCGCATCAAATCGAAACCACCATTATTCCTGGTACAACGGATGATAAAGCCAACCTGCTCGCTACCCTGCCTGCCAGTAACGGCAACCGCCAGGGGGGGTTGTTATTATCCGGTCATACCGATGTGGTGCCAGTGGCCGGCCAACTCTGGGAAACGGATCCTTTCCAGGCGGTTGAAAAAGACGGCAGAATTTACGGTCGGGGCGCCTGCGACATGAAGGGATTTTTAGCCGTCATGTTGTCCCTGGTGCCTGAAATCAAAAGCTACACTTTGCATAAGCCAGTCCATTTCGCATTCACCTGCGATGAAGAAATCGGCTGTCTGGGGGTGGATTTTGTGGCCGAGCACCTGAAAAAGATCAAACTTCAACCCGAAGGCTGCATCATTGGCGAACCCTCCGGCATGAAACCGATTGTTGGAGAAAAATCGCGGCGTGTTTACCATTGTCAGGTGCAGGGCAAAGCCGCACATTCCTCCATGGTCACTGAAGGCTGCAATGCCATTGAGTATGCCAGCCGTCTGATTACCTATATTAATGATTTATTTAATCATTTAAAAACTATAGGGCCTTTCGATGACGCATTTAACATCCCCTACTCCACCCTGTCCACCAATTTAATCAGTGGTGGCAATGCCTCCAACATCATTCCCGGACTCTGTGAATTCATGCTGGAAATTCGCTACATTCCCGAATTTCCTTTAGAGCATTTCCGAAGCCAGGTCGAGAACCACATTAACGAGCAATTGCTGCCCGAGATGCAAAAGACGTTTAAGGAAGCAGCGATTTATTTTGATCAGGTCTCTGACGCTTCCGGTTTTACTGCACGTGAAGACGCAGCCATTACCCATTTATTAAGGACTGTTACCGGCGTGAAAGAGCGGCTTAAAGTCTCTTATGCGACCGAAGCCAGCGCCTTTCAGGACATGGGAATTCCCACCATTATCTGCGGTCCGGGCGACATTGCCGAGGCGCACCGTCCCAATGAATTTGTGACATTGGATCAGCTGACCATCTGTGAGCATGTCTTAAAAAATGTCATCCATTTTTTTTGCGGGCAAGCGGCCTGTTAGCGGTTGCGAATGCGATAAAATTTGCAATCCATGCCTAAAAAATGCGCTTCTTTATAAAACCGCATGCCGCATTTTTGCATGACGCGGAATGAGGCCACGTTCTCTTTATCCGCATAGGCAATAATGTAATCCGCCTTGATGTTTTTTTTCGCCCAGTTGAGCAGCGCCCTTAACACCTCGGTGGCATAACCGCGATTCCAGAATTGACGATGGAACAGGTAACCAACCTTAATTTCACCGCTTTCTAACTGGTCAAAATAAGCTTCGCCTACGAAACGCCTGTCCTTTAAACGAAAAATCACGAAGCAGGGCAAATTTTTAGTTTCATGATTTTCAAGGCTTTCCTGAATAAATTCCCTGATTTCACGCCGGCTTAACGTTCCTTCAGGAAAATATTCCTTAACCACCGGATCTTTGTCAATTTCTTCCAGGTACTTCACATCTTCTTCCCGGATAGGACGTAACCCTAACTTTTGCGTTTTAATCACATAAGGCTGCATACCTTCTCCTGATCCTTGGGGCTGGCCTCGCACGGCATAACCCACCTTGTGCAAAATAGGCTATTCTTGTAATTATCACAAAACAAAAGGATTTGAATTGTGAACCACAAATTAATGGCCTTTATTGTGCTGTTCCTCCTTTTTTGCGCCCACGCCAAAACAGGTCCTCACAATGTCACGGCCTGGGTACAGCAAACCCTGATGGATACTCTGTCTGCCAGTTATGGCGACACCCCCGCAGACATTGACAAGGTGAAACAAAATTACTACCCTGCCGCCTGGTGGCCAATGAACCATTTTTTCAGGGACAGGCTTGAACTCATTAAAGTTAAAAAGCTCATTCTTCATCCCAAACCCCTTACCAGTGCCCGCATCACTGCCTCCGGACCCTGCGGTACTTCCCAATGCTGGCGAATCAATCAATCGTATCAAATACCGGAGCTGTCAATTATTATCGATTTTTCACTCCTGGTCGTGCCGGCGCACACCATGTTAAAATCGAAATCGCCATTCCTCATTCAGAGTTTGTCATTAAAAATAAATGATTATTAACGTCAAGCCTGGCTTTTCTGAGTAGGCCCTGCCTTCTCGTCCTCTCTGTCGGAATACATCACTACCCGGTTTCTACCGCGGCTTTTTGCCAGGTATAACGCCTTATCGGCTGCTTCAATCAATTGCGGCGGGGTTTTCCCATTGTCAGGGTACATGGCCACGCCAATAGATACCGTAATATGTCCAACCTGCTGCGCACCGTATTTAGGTCTTACCGTAGCCACATGATTACGCAGCGCTTCGGCACGCTCAAGCGCCGCTTCCTCGTCAATGTCATACAGCATGACAATGAATTCCTCCCCTCCAAAGCGTGCGGCAACATCGCCCAAACGAATGTCTTCGTATAAAATTTGACCCAGTTCTTTTAAGACCGAATCGCCGGCATCATGACCGTAGGTGTCATTGATTTTTTTAAAGTGATCAAGATCAAGCATCAACACGGCAAACGACGATTTACTGCGTTCAGCCTGGTGCAGCTGTTTGAATAAAAAGTCTTCAAGGTACCGGCGATTGTACAAACCGGTAAGCGGGTCGCGAATGGATTGATAGCGTAAATTTTCCCTTAAACGAACATTCGCCAAAGCAAGTGCAGTCAGTTCCGCGAACGCCGTAATCAACAGCCTTTGGTTTTCATCCGCCAGCGGCGCAATACCAGGTGATACCTCCATGTACAGCAACCCGTAAATGTCATTTTGTGCCATCAGCGGCACACAGAGCACGCGGGAAGGGTTGTCGACAGCCTTAATGTGGGTACACATCAAATCATGCAGGGATGAACTGCCCTGATGGATACGTCCCAAACGGATTGCCCAGCATTGATCAGGCGTAAACGTCACTTCATGCGTGGCAGGATTTCCCCAGTTGCAGGCTTTCTCCAGATAGTTTTTTGACGGATGCATGATGAAAAGATAACCGCCTGAAAAAGTCAGCAGGCGCTCGGCGTATTTGGCCATTACCACGCTTAATTCTTCCTCGGTATTGCAGGCAAGCATGATGTCGCTCATTTCCACCAGCAGGGTAATCTGCTGGTTCTTATCCTGCAATTCCTTCATTCCTGCGGCTAATTGTTCATACGAGCGCTGCAATTCCGTGTGTTCCTGCACCCGTTTGGTGATGTTTCGGATGCTGTGCACCACCCCATTAATTTCATTATCCTCGTCCTGAATTAAACTGGAACTCATTTCATAAATGTTTTTCTCAGCGCCATTCATAAATTCCGCATTAGTCAGGCCTTCATTGCCATGGAGTGATTGCTTCCACTGTTCAGCCATAACCGATTTTTGTTCAGGGACGTCACTCAACGCCTCCTCGAGCGACATGTGCAGGGTTAAGGGTTTATCAAAAAGACGTTTAAACTCACGTTGATAGGCTTCATTAAATATAATCAAACGCTCCTCTTTGTCATAGGCAGCAATCATGTCGCTCGCGCTTTCAATGATTTTTTTCAGGCGCAGGCGAATGTGGTGATTGTGGTCTTCCGTTTGCTTGCGCGTCAGAAGCTCAATATTAGCCAGAATGAAAGCCACAATTAAAGACAACATGCTCAATAGACTGCCGCAAATAAGAATGAAACTGGTGATATTGGCATTTTCCAGAACGGTGGCATTTCTTTCCCGCAGCAAAATTGATTCCACCGCCTTGATTTCCTGGCCCATGCTTTTTACGCGGTTGGAAAAATCCTGGCTTTGATTCATCAGACTAACGGCAAATGGCGTGGTCATGCCTTCCCCGGTTTTGAGCTGCATGACCTGATTCAAAAGAGTCAATCGCTCATCAATCAAATGGATATACTGCTTCACCCGCTGATTTTGCTCCGCGTTATCCTTAGTCAACCTGTCCAGTTTGTTTAATTCGGCAGTCAGTGTCGTTTTGATGACATCGATGTCGGCTAAAAGCTGGGATGCTCCGGTTAACAAATAAGCCCTCTGGCGCGATTCCGCATCCACCATGCCGTACAGGGTGGACTCCACGCTTTGAATGACTCGGTGGGTATGATTAACCCATTGACTGTCAGTGATTAAGTTATTAACCTGCCTGTAGGACGTAATGCTGATAAACAACAAAACAGCGACTGACAGAATGAAGATGGCATTGAGAACGCCTCGATTCAGCCGTGAATTTTTTAACAACGAGACGGCAAAGGTCGAATATGTGCTTGAATTCTGGTTCATCCCTGATTCTTCGAATTCAATGATCCTTAAAAAAGTATAGCTGAATTATAAAGAGTCACTTTGGTTAAAATTAATGATCATCATCCCTGCGATCATTCCTTTTTAAAGTGCTTGGCTATACTGTTCATGAAAAGTCAATTCATGAATAAGCAGGGAGACTCTCATGAGAAACGAGCACCATGTCGTACCCAATACCAAAGGCGGTTGGGATATAAAAAAAACCAATGTTCAGGCAAGCCTTGGCCATTATTCAACTAAAAAAGAAGCGGTAAATCAGGCAAGAATCATGAGCCGAAGCGCCCAGTCTGAACTGGTGATTCATAACAAAAACGGGCAAATAGCCGTTAAAGACAGCCACGGGCACGATCCACGCTCCTCTAAAGGATAAGGATTTAACTGCTCCGGGTTATAATCAAGAGGGCATTCATGAAAAAACTGCTGGTTGTTTCACTGGTGGCGCTCAGCCTTTGCGGCTTGACTTATTTAAGTCTGCCACTGCTGGGATTTAACATTGCCCCGGGAGAACTGGTTGGCAGCTCCCTTTCTTTTTTAAAAGCAAGCCCTGAAGCGCTTGACTCAAAAGCCCAGATTGCGATTAAGCCCTACGTTAAACACCTAGAGAATCCACGTTTTATGCACGTCACCAGCACCGGCGATTTACTGGTTAGCGAACCCTTTAAAGGCCGTGTGCTTCTAATCCCTTATCAACATCCACAACAGCGGCGGGTTTTGATTGAAGGCCTGCAAAAACCCCACAGCATGGATGTCCGGGACGGTTACCTGTACGTGGCTGAAGAAAACGCCATTGGACGCATTGCCTTTCAGGAAGGCAATGCAACTACCGTTGGGAGATATAAGCGACTCATTACCGGCTTACCTTCCGGCAGCGGCCACTGGACGCGCACGATTCGATTTGGACCTGATGGGTACGCGTATGTCTCGATCGGTTCCTCCTGCAATGCCTGCCTCGAAAAAAATCCGCTGCGCGCCACCATCAGCCGTTTTAAGCCCGGCGAGCCGCAACTGAGCATTTATGCGCGCGGTCTGCGTAATTCCGTGGGTTTTGACTGGTCACCTGAGGATGGCAAACTGTATGCCACCGAAAATGGGCGCGATTTATTAGGCGATCATTTTCCCCCCGAAGAACTTAATGTCATTTTAGAAAATCAATTTTATGGCTGGCCCTATGCCAACGGCAACCGCGTGCCCGATCCGGATTACGGTAAGGGGCATGAGCAACAGATTAAACAGTCCCTCCCCCCGGTGTTTGAATTGAGCGCACACCAGGCGCCTTTAGGCCTGACTTTCATTAAAAACCGGCAATCACCCTGGTACGGCAAAGCCTTAGTCGCCTTGCATGGCTCCTGGAACAGCTCGATGAAAGTCGGTTATAAAGTGGTGATGCTTACCCTGAAAGAAGGACACATCAGCGTAGAAGATTTCATAACCGGCTTTTTAAAGGATGGAAAAGTCATGGGCAGGCCAGTCCATGTGGTGGAAGGTAAAACAGGGGAGCTTTACCTGTCAGATGACCACAATGGCATTATTTATCTCATTCAAGCCATGAAATAGCAGCGTGTAAACGAAATAAACGGACAATTATTCATCCACTTGGAAAATAGCTATACTAAGAAAAGCAGAATGGCTTCATGATGAGGCCAGCCACAATAGAGATAACTATGAAAACGGATTTGAACTGGTTCCACACAGGCCCCCTGCCTGACAATCTATTAACAGGCCGCTATGATCTGAAACTCGTTATTTTATCCTATGTCATTGCTGTTTTAGCTTCTTACGTTGCCCTTGATTTTGTGGGCCGGCTGCGCGCGGAAAAATCACCACAATATAAAATTTACTGGATAACAGGCGGTGCCTTTGCCATGGGCGCTGGCATCTGGTCCATGCACTTTATTGGCATGCTGGCTTTTATCATGGCGATGCCCATGAGTTACGAACTGATATGGACCATTTCATCCATGCTGGTTGCCATCGCCGCATCGGCTTTTGCCCTGTATATCCTAAAGGATCAAAAACGCCCCTTCGCCGACGTGGCCAAAGGTGGTGTGCTCATTGGCTTGGCCATTGCCACCATGCACTACATGGGCATGGAGGGCATGAAAACCCATGTCAATATTCAATACCTTCCCGGTTTATTTACCCTCTCCATTCTGATTGCCCTTTTTGCCTCGGAAGCGGCCTTGTGGCTAACCATTGAAAGCACAAAGCGAACCGGAAGACAGCAGTTGCTGTTTAAAACAGGCAGCGCGCTGGTCATGGGTATCGCCATTTGCGGCATGCATTACACAGGGATGGCCGCCGCTCTCTTTACTCCCTTGGGCGGCATGGACATGGAGCACGCCACCACCATCCACCCCACCTGGATGGCACTCTTTATTGCCGGAGTGACCAGTTTAATCATTGCACTGGCACTCACTGTCTCCACCTATTACCGAAAAATGCTCAATGCCATACAAAATGAGAAGGAATTTCTAAATGCCATGCTCAATAATCTGGATGACGGCATCATCGCCTGCGATGCGCAAGGACGGATTACGGTTTTTAACCAGGCCCTGCACAAATTTGTCGGCGAAATGAAAAACCCGCAGGTGATGGAACAAGTTGACTATTTTGAACTGTATGAATTAAACAAGGAGACGCCGCTTGCAGCGGAAGACACGCCACTTTGTCAGGCGCTGCGAGGAAAACGCATCCATGGCAAGGAACTTGTGCTTCGATTCAAAAATGGCATCACCCGCAATGTGGTTATCGACGGACAACCCATTATCCGGGAAGACGGCTATGCCTTGGGCGCAGTGATTGCCATCCACGACATTACCGAACTGAAACAGACTGAAAAAATCAAAAGCGAATTTGTCTCCGTGGTCAGCCATGAATTAAGAACGCCACTGACGTCCATTTTAGGTTCACTGGGTTTAATCATGGGCGGGACTGTGGGAGAGTTTTCAGATAAGGCTAGAAAACTGCTGGACATCGCCAATAAAAACTGCGAGCGCTTATTGCTGCTGATTAACGACATCCTTGACATGGAGAAAATCGAAAGCGGCAAAATGGAGTTTGACATCCAATCCGTCGAATTGAACAAACTCGTCAACGAAGCCATCATCGCCAACAAAGCCTATGGCGAGAAATACGGCGTTGACATTGAACTGAAAGACGGCTTGCCAGATACCTATGTTCAGGCCGATCCCCACCGTCTCATGCAGGTGCTGGCCAATTTAATTTCCAATGCCGTTAAATTTTCCAACCAGGGCGGTAAAGTGTCCATTTCCTTATCCACCCACGGCGAGCAGGTCCGGGTTTCAGTGGCTGACCAGGGCACAGGCATCCCGCTTGAATTCCAGCCCCGGATTTTTCAGAAATTTTCTCAGGCTGATTCCTCCTCCACACGCGGAAAAAGCGGTACCGGCTTAGGTTTGAGTATCAGTAAAATCATTATTGAGAAGCTTGGGGGCAGCATCAGCTTCAGCAGTCAGCCGGGTGAGGGCACGACCTTCTATTTCGAATTGCCAAGCAGTGCTTACATGCCGGCAGGAGAAATCAGTACGTCTGCCACCGATGAGAAACGGTTTTTAATCTGCGAAGATGATCTGGATCAGGCGAAATATCTAAGCCTGCTTATGGAGGCTTCCGGTTGGCAATGCGATATCGCCGGTTCTGTGGGTGAGGCCAAAGTGCTGCTCGAAAAACACAATTATGAGGCCATTCTGCTTGATTTAATCCTGCCAGACCAGGATGGCATTACGTTTATCCGTGAATTGCGCAATTCGCCGAAAACCCATGATTTACCCATCATTGTCCTCTCCATCATCGCCGAAACAGGCCAGGCAATCATTAATGGCGATGCACTCTCCGTCATTGACTGGCTGGAAAAACCCATCAATTTTGGCAAGTTAACGCAGGCCATTTCGCGCATTCACCATCCGCAATCAAACAGTCTGCCCGTGGTTTTACACATTGAGGACGATGCCGATACCCAGAAAATCATTCACGAAGTCTTAAGTAAAACGGTCAATCTCATCACCGTCGATACCCTTAAAAAAGCCAAGGCCCAATTGCTGCAAACCAAAGTGGATGCGGTGATTCTTGATCTTCTCCTGCCCGATGGCAATGGCAGTTCACTGCTGCCGTTACTTGCTCAGCGCCAGATTCCGGTTATCGTCTATTCAGCGACCGAACTGGATAAGGATTTCTCGCGCTATGTGATCGATGCACTGGTGAAATCAAAAATCACCAACAATGAACTGTTGACTAAAATTAAGAATCTGTTTCCTGAACCCTTAAAGGAAGATCACTATGTCCAACAAAACTCTTAATACCATTCTTTATGCCGAGGACGAGTCGGACATTAGGGAAATCGCGCAAATCGCGCTGGAAGATTTAGGCGGCTTTGAGGTGATTTATTGCACGAACGGCTTTGAGGTCCTTAAAGCAGCCAAGGAAACAGCTCCCGATTTATTGCTTCTCGACGTGATGATGCCTGGCATGGATGGCCCAACGGCTTTAAGCGAACTGCGTAAAATGCCAGGTTATGTGCAAATCCCAGCGATCTTCATGACCGCAAAAATTCAAAGCGAAGAAATACAACACTACATGGCCATGGGCGCGTTGGAAGTGATCTCCAAACCCTTTGATCCGATGACATTGGCCAATAAGATTAAATCGGCCTGGGAAAGACAGGCATGAAAGAGGATGTACAGCATAAGTTAAACGCGTTATTTGCAACGTATCGCCAAAGCCTGCCCGGTAAAATTGAGAAACTGCGGGAGGAATGGACCGCTTTGCTGAAAGACTGGGATAAAGCACGTCTGATTGATTTTCATCGCAATGTTCACAGCCTGTGCGGCTCAGCTGGCACCTATGGCTACACCGAATTGGGCAAAGCCGCCCGATCGCTTGAAGTGTATTTAAAATCCCTGCTGGAGCGCCATGATCCTCTATCGTTGCACGAACAACGCGAGATAGAACAATTACTGAAATACCTGGAATTGATCCTGGCTGACTGTATCGCTGAAGCCCCTTCCCCGGGTGCGGTGAACGTTGCAAAAAAGCCTCAGGAATTACTGATGTATTTATTGAGCAATAGCGATTCTCTCGCTCAAGAATTAAAAAAAAATCTGGAGGAATCCGATTTAAAATTACTCAAAATCACTCAGGCAGCGTCGCTCAAGGACATGATTGAAAAAAAGATCCCAGCGGCCATCCTCATTGATCTGGATTCGCTGAAAGAGAAAGAGACCGAATTCCTAAGCGATTTCTTAAGCCAATTTAAACGGTCGATTCCCTTGTTTTGCTTAGCGGGTCAAGGGGATATCCTAACCCGGCTTAAAGCCATCCGTCTTGGCAGCACGGATTTTTATCAAAAACCCCTTGATCCTTTTCTGCTGGCTAAAAAATTAATTCAAATCACCATCGGCCAACCGCGGGAGCCTTACCGCATCCTCATCATTGATGATTCGAGCTCGGTGGCGGAATACTATGCCCTGATTTTAAAAGAAGCCGGCATGGAGGCGCGCTTTATTACCAATCCGCTGGCCCTCATTGAATCCATTGAAGATTTTCAACCGGATTTGCTGCTTATGGATATCTACATGCCGGAATGCACCGGCCTTGAACTGGCCGTCCTGCTGCGTCAGGAACCGCAATACACTGGCATTCCCATTGTTTTTCTCTCCAGCGAAGGCGATCGCGTCAAACAATTGTCCGCATTGAATCTTGGCGGTGATGATTTCCTGTTAAAACCGGTGGAGCCTCAGGATTTGATTCATGTCCTGACGTCCCGTGCCAAACGGGCCCGGGTACTGGGATCACTCATGGTCAAAGACAGCTTTACCGGTCTGTATAACCACACCAACATTATCCAGCGTCTTGAAAATGAAGTGTCGCGCGCGCAGCGTAATAAAATGCCCCTGTCGTTTGCCATGCTGGACATCGATCATTTTAAATTAATCAACGATAATTTCGGCCACCCGATAGGCGATCAGGTCATCCGTAAAATTGCTATCCTGCTGCAGAATTCCTTTCGGCGCTCAGACATCATCGGCCGTTATGGTGGTGAAGAGTTTGCAATCGTCCTGCCTGAAGTGCAGCAGGCACATGCCATTCGCATCTGCGACAATTTTCGTCACCAGGTGTCCCAGTTGCAATTTGAAGCCAACAATCACCACTTCGTGGTCACGCTCAGCGTGGGCATCGCCTGCTGCCCGCCGGTCAGGGACGTTCAACCCTTGATTAATGCCGCGGATAAAGCGTTGTATATCGCCAAACACAATGGCAGAAACCAGGTTGTTGCCTTTAATGAATCGCTGGATTCGCTCTAACGCCGTAGCGGTATCCCAGACCTTTAAATGGTTTTATCAATTTTCTGGGTGTTTTTTAAGCTGCTTTCCTTTATTTTGCCCACAAGCGCCACCAGCTTCTTATTTTCCGCCTCGGATAACAGATCCTGACTCTGTAATTGGCTGTAATTGATTTCTGCTTCTTCCAGTTTGTCCATCACCTGTTTGTCGGGTGTTTCTTTTTTCGCTTCATTCGCTATTTGCGTCAACATGCCCTCACAATGATTATACCGGATCTTGTCCTTTAATTTTTTAACCTCAGGTAAGGATTCATCCTGATGTTTTAACCATTGTAGCGCCAGATCCTTATAATTTTCCAACAAGTTGTATTGCTGTTGTTGTTTGGCAATAATTAATAAATTTGAATAGATTTTCACTAATTCCAGGGAGTATTCCGCTGAAAAAAAGGTGCCTAACAGCCTAGCCGCAGCCTTGTAATAAATCTTGGCAGTCGCTTTCTGGTCATTTTGATAAAGGCGGCTGGCAACCTCCTTGTAACTCATGGCCAAATCAAGCAATTCCTCTTTAACAACGTCCTGTTTATGGGCTGGCATTAATTCCATGGCACTCAATAAGGCTTTCTCACAATCGCTTAAGGCTTCCTCCTGCAGAACGGCGCTGGTTTTGGATAAACGAATTCGTCGTACAGGTTGTTGGCTGCTTTTTTCATGTGCGGCAATCGCAAAATGCTCTCTGGCCAGGGCCAGCTGTTCCAGTGCGAGTTGAGTATTGATGTCATCCAGGCCGGCCTCAAGCGTTAATCGGTCGATATCGGTTTTGACCTGCGATAAAGCCGCCATGTACATTTTTTTGGTTTGGGGCAGGGCATTTTTTATTTTTTCTTTCTCCAGGCGGTACTCCGATTGCAGGGTCTGCTCATGCCATCCCATGGGATTTTGCACCAACACCTCATAGGGTTTTAATGCCCCAGGTATATTTCCGCCGCTTTTAACCAATGCCGTAATAAACGATTCTGCTCTTAAAACACCGCTTCGAATTCCTATTCCCAGGCGAAAATCCGGTTTGATGTGTGCATCACCCATGGGTAACGCAATGAAGGGCAAGGCACTGGTTTGCAGATAGACTTCATTCACCTTGTCCGGATCGACAACAAACGCGCTGAATTTCAGAGGATCGTCTTCGACGTGGAACTTAAGCGCATGGCCTGTCTTGAATTCGATTAACGCCGACAACCACTCCTTCTGTTTGGATTGGGAAATCGAATTAAACTGCGGCGGGGTTTCATAATAAAGATAAAAAAGCACCGACTCGTCAGTGGTGTAGCGGCGTTGACTGAGTTCCGGCTCAACAAATTCAGGCCATTTAAATTCACTGCGCAAACGCTGCAACCCCAATGCACGTTGCAAAGGGTCCCTTTGGGTGTCTGCAACCATGCGTACGGCATTGGTGGCATCCATGGTCACATAGGCAACAAAATGATTTTTCCTGGGATTATCACCCACCGTTGAAACCGTGAATCTGGTCCCAGGCGGCAGCTGGCTATTGACCGCAGAAATCAGTTTGCGTCTTGCTCCCGTGCAATCAAACGCGTAATCACACGTCAGGTGCTGGCCATTATTAAGCAGTAAATTCCCCTGCGGGCTCATGCCGGTCAGAGAGGCTTTGACAAACTGGATGGGGTAATGCTTTGCCTCCTTGAGCAAAGCCGCTTCCAGCCGGCTGATAAAGATGGAACTGTCACTGTCATCACTGGCTTTCAGTACCTCATTACCGAGTTTGATGTGCCGTTCAATCAAGTCCAGCACATTCTTTGCCACAATACCCGGCCGATTGTAATCATTGAGTTTCGGTTCAATGATGATGATTTTAAATTCACTCAATTGACTGCCTAAGACTTGACTCAACCGGATGGCCAGATACAAACCGATGGGACCGCCGCCTACAATAGCAATTGTTTTCATTTTTGCAACAAAATAATCGAAACATGATCTAATTGTAATTAAAAATTATTATGTGATTATTAACAGAACAAAATCGCGCAGACGCCCGCAGGGCCGCGACAGCGTCTATAGTTATAAAAAGGACTTTTGCAGGCTCATCATGGAAAAAAAGGGTGTCCATATCGGTACGTCAGGCTGGAGCTATCCTGGCTGGATAGGGATTTTCTACCCTGAAAAAATCAAGCCCGATCAGGTTTTGCCGTGTTATACCCAGACATTTGCTTCCGTTGAACTGAATAACAGCTTTTATCAGGTTCCCAAAGAAAAAAATGTCAGGAAATGGGTGGCCATGACACCGCCCGGCTTTATTTTTTCCTGCAAAGCCAACCGTTACATCACTCACATCAAGCGTTTACGTGACATTACTGAAAGTACCGTTAACCTGCTCCAGGCATTCAGTCATTTTGAGGAAAAACTGGGGGCCATACTTTTCCAGTTTCCACCCTATTGGCCTGTCAATATCCCGGTACTTAAGGCTTTTGTTGAAAGTCTACCCAAGCAATACCTGTACACTTTTGAGTTTCGTCATAAAAGCTGGTTTTGTGACCCACTTTACGAATTACTGCACCAGCATGACTTGAGCCTGTGTTTTTATGATTTTAAAACTTACCAGTCGCCGGAGTTGGTGACCGGATCCTTTATCTACATTCGCATGCACGGCCCTAACCCTTCGGCTTATCAGGGTTCTTACGACAACGAGACGCTCAAACGATATGCCAGCAAGATCACAGCCTGGCACGACGAGGGAAAACCGGTATTCTGTTATTTTGATAATGATGAAAAATGTTGTGCCCCCAACGACGCCTTTCGCCTTAGAACGTTACTCCATTCAATTGCCTAGCGGTGCTTCATCGATCCTCCTGGAAAAGAAGTGTAGATTTTTTTACCTAACCCCTTTACATTAAAACAAGGGATGATCTAAAAGGACTGATGATGATTTCGATGACTGTTTATTGGCAATGTTTTAAAGACTTAGTCAACCAACTCCCCCAGGTCAAAACCAATCCAGAGTATACACGGCAAATTCAAATCGCCAGAAATTTAATTCGCATCGGGCTTCAGATTGAAACCCAGGGGATTACCGAAATTAAGGAAGTGGCTAATCACCTGCATCACGAGGCGGTGAAATTTAACAACAAAATCGCATTTAAGACAGACGAAGCGGATTATGAATTTCATTTACCGAAAATAACCAGCCGGGAAAGCTTAATTTTTGCCATTGTCTACTACCAGCATCTGAAAAATTACCGTGACGTTCAGTATGAAGGCTCGATTTGGATGCTTCGCTCATTTGTCGTTAAATCCGTCGAGGACAAGAAAAAATCGACGGCTTGCCAAGCCTTAGCGCTTCTGGATGAGATTAAACCCTATTGCGTACAGAATGGCATTCCTCTCATCCATGAGCAGTTAGACAGGGGCGACACAGAAAGTCCGAAGGATTACATTGCCCGCCTGGTTAAGCTGTTCGCTTCCGTTCCTGCCCCGCAAGAAAAAGAAAGACTCCCCATTGAACCTATTTTACCTATTGAACCCATTGTGTCCATTGAACCCATTGTGCCCAAGCCTCTATTGATCCTTCCTAAAGACAGCTCAGGACTTGAAGCCTGCAACAAGCTTGAAAAAAAACTCACCGTTTTTGCGTCCCAGCGCTCCGAAATTCAGGCAAAGATCGCCTCATTCGACCAAAAATTAAATCAGTTCAACGCAGCCAGTAAACATTATTACTCCTGCCGAAGCCGCTGGGAACAACTCTCCTGGTTTACCCAATGCTATTACTGGATAAAATCCTGTTTTTTTGCTGTTGAACTCATCGAATCACTTAAAGACTCCGCCCTGCAATACGAAAGCGCCGAAAAAGCCCTGCATCATGAAATCAATGACGACGAACTCAAGCAAATTACCATCAGCCAAAACGAGGCGTTGTCCTCAGCCAGGGATTGGGAACGATACCGCCATCAATTGCAATACCACCTTCAGGAGGTACAGAAAAATTATGAAACAACCCACGAGCGACTTCAAAAGGTTAAATTAACCCAACAGGAACAAAAGAATCAGGCACTGCTCCAGCAATTGCGCGATTTGCAGGAGGAAAAGCAACGCCTTAAGGACCAATACCATGAGCTACTGGCTCAACAGGCGATTCAAACGCCGACCACACAGGAGGAAACGGCAGATACCAGACAACGCTTCTCAGAAGAAGCATCAGAGACAAGCAGTGATGAGGACCTCAACGAATTGCACACCAGCAGCCCCCAGGCGGATGAACCCGGGTACTATGGCTTTTTTAAAAGCTACCTGCCAAGCAATGCCACGATAAGCCACATTACGGTGGCCTTGGGTGCCATTGCTACCCAGCAGTTGATGACTTAATGACGCTTGGGCGTGAATCAGTTCACGCCCGCCTGGCTTAAGGCTTGAAAGGGTGGCCATTGACCATCAATTGCTCATTTTCCAACTTGAAGGTTAACACGTAATCGTCCCCTTCCTGTTTTAAAATACCCCGGCTGAGGTAATCCTTAAGCAGTTGATCCGCCTGCTGTTCAACATCCAGCTGCTCATTGGCAGGGACTGGATTCGCCGACTCTAACGTCAGGGCCTGCTCCCTTGAAGCCGCAGGCGTGGACGGTGGCACATGCTGCTTCAGTGATTGCATTAACAAGGCTTTGACAACCTTCACCGGCGCTCGGAATTGCCCTTCACCGTGCACTTTTTTCATGAATGTTGCATCGTCTTTGGGATGAACCTCAGGGAAAATCACTTTAAAATGACCAAGCACTTTGCCCTCAGGCAGGGTTAAATCAAGCGCCGACAGTTCGATAACAGGCCCTTTGGCGAGCAAGTCAGGCAATGCCATCATCACAGCCATCATCGCCCTGTCCGGGTTGCTTTGCGCTGCGGAATTCCACAGCTGCTGATTGATTTTCGCAAATGCGGCCATGTCCACCCTGCGAATGCTCAATTTCATCGTGGCCGGGCCATAGGTCTGGTTGTTTGCAAACAGCTTTTGCAGGGATAATTGCCAATCAAACCGCAGGCTGTCATCCTCCACCTGATTGGTGACGGTCAAATCAAAGCGCTTCAGATCAAACCACTTCTGCCCAGGGGTACTAAAGGTCAGGGAAGGGAGGAAAAGCCGGGTTTTCCCCACCCACAGCCACTCCTGATAGCGTGTTGATTCCGTCTCACTGACGATTTTCTGCAGTGTTAACTTAAAATCCTTTGAGTCAATGGTTAAACCACCCGCGTTAAGATGACTTTCAAACCCATTTAAATGCGGTGACAAACCCAGCCACAGGCGGAGTCCTTGCCAATCGAACTGAAAGCCGCCCAGGGAAGGATTGATTTCCGTGTACAGCGTCATCGCAGGCAAGGTATAGGTCATGATGGTTTTGTTCAGGTAACTGATCAGCGCGCCATAGTGGGTGGCGGGGCGAGTTGTTACCTGCGCTGTTCCAAAACGAAGGCCCGTCTCAGTGACAATGACAGGGCCATGCTGAATCAACAAAGGAAATCCCAGTCGAATCGTCACAGGCGGCCCCATCGTCGTCTGCCCATCCGCTTCGGTGACAGTCTGGGGTGGAATATGAAGCTTGAAGTGCAACAGAGCATGCGATGAAAACCAGCCGCGATGGTATTTTTCCAGTGAAATGGTAAAGACAGGGCTGTCAGGCAGGGCGTTGATGTTCTGGCTTAATGTACGCATGGCCATCCATCCCATCACGTAATAAGCCCCCAAAACCATTATCGTCAGCACGATAAGAAAACCAGTCCATTTTTTCATGCGGTACTTAATTGGATTTCCTTGGTATATTATTTGGCTGCGATCGCGCATTTTGCAAATTAAAACGCAAACTGTGTTTAAAAGGTGAGGATAGTCTTTCCAATCTGCATCAAAAAAAACTGACTGTGTTTCTATTGACCGTTCAGCGTGAGAACAATATAGTGATTAGACGTTGACTGACCGATAGCACAGGAAGAATCGAATGAAGCTGTACCGCTCCCTTTCAGAAACAATGGCCGTCTTGCAACGCAAACCCAAGGAAGTAATTGCCATCATTAGTTTAAACGGCCAGGCTTATTTTGTTTTTCGCAGTAATCCATCTCCGGAGGTTGCCACGATCAAACAGGCAAGAGCCAAGGTAGCACTCAGCAGCGCATTGTCAGGCCAGATCTCCAAAGAGAAGGAGAGGGAAAAAACACAACGCCTTTATCAGTTCATGCTGGCAAATAACGAAACGGCGGTATTTCCAGAGTCCAATCACGCAGAAGAAAATCTGATTCGCGGTTTCCCTGACGTGCTAAGCCAATTTAAAACCGCGTTTCCCGAACAAAAAATCATTAACATCACCGTTTTCCTCTCGCACGCCCCCTGTGCCGAAGAGGGTGAAAAGAAACACAGTGACGCATGCCGTATTAATGGTTTTTTCCTTCCAGCCGGCTGCAATAAAAAATTGTCAGTGTTCTTTGAAAAAGGCCATTACAAGGCACTGGATGCACCGTTGTTTGTAAACACCAAATTTAAAGTGCAATACCTTTATCGGTTTAACCACACCGTGCAAGAGCAAGCGCCGTTTATTCAACAGGCTGATCCGCTTCTTCACAGCGTATTGGCACAAAAAATGGAAAAGTGCGGGCAGTGACGTTTCATCTTTTTATACTATGCTTAAATAAGTCAGACAATTTGGATTAACAGTATGAAAAAGACACTCGAACGCTCTAAAAATCGCTTAAATAAAACCAAAAAAATGGCTGAAAAAGACCTTCAAAAAGTTTCTGGCGGCTCCGGAAAATGGGATTGGAGAGAAGATCAGCGAAGCAAAGAGGAAAATGACTACAACAATGCCCATTTTAAAGATTAGTCGCATCCGCTTCACACCCATTGAACCGCCCTCTTCCCGGGAAGAGGGTTATTCATAACGCTTTTATCCTGCTTAAAAGAAAGCTACTCTGGATGGTCATGGATTAGATCATGGGGTCACAGTATGCAGAAATGGATGAGCTATTGGATAATCCTGCTGCTAATCAGCGGGTTCAGTAGCAGGGCAGCAGCCGTTAAAGACAGGATGACTGAACAGGTCAAAGCCTACGTGGAGTCGACCTGGGATGTCCTGGTCAGGGATACGAATCAATTGGACTGGTCACATGCAGATGACAAATTGAACTCAACTCAGACTATCCTCTATGTTTCTCGCCGGGAAAACCTGCAACACATTAAAAACCGTGTTGCCGGCACATCCAAATCAGCGAAGAAGCCTGTGATCATTCGGACTCTGCCTGAAGATGTAAGCCATATCCAGGAGCATGGACTGCTTTATTTACCCCACCCTTATGTTGTACCCGGCGGTCGATTTAATGAAATGTATGGCTGGGACAGCTATTTTATTCAACTGGGATTACTTGAAAGCGGCAGACTACAATTGGCCAGATGCATGGTGGACAACCTGATATATGAAATTAATCATTACGGTACCATCCTCAATGCGAATCGCACGTATTATTTACAACGATCCCAACCCCCTTTATTAACAGGAATGATCCTGGCTTATTACCGCCGAACTCACGATAAGCAATGGTTAGAAAACACTCTTCCTGCGATCAATACCTTTTATCAATTCTGGGTAAGTCCACCGCATTTGAATGCCGAAACCGGGTTGTCGCGTTATTACGCTCAGGGTGAAGGGCCTGCTCCTGAAGAATCGGAGACCTATTATCAGAACGTGTTACGCTATTTTAAAACCCATAACATTCGTGATTATGACAAGTCCCTGTATTACGACGCCAACCGTGGGACATTAACGCCGGCCTTTTATCTAGCCGATAGGACAGTACGGGAGTCAGGATTGGATATCTCGAATAAATATGGGCCTTTTGGCGCAGCCATCGTTGATTATATCCCCGTTGATTTAAATGTTTTTCTTTATCAAATGGAAAAAGAAACGGGTGAAATTTATACCCTTTTGAACCGTTCCAAATCCGCTTCAGTCTGGCAGAAACGGGCGAGCCAACGTGCCGCACGCATCAATCAATACTTATGGGATAATCAACGCGGTTTTTACTTTGATTACAATCACAAAACCAAACAATTACGGCCATACCTGTTTGCTACCACGCTTTATCCATTGTGGGCAGGCCTGGCGACCAAGGAACAAGCCAAGGCAGTGGTAAGAAACCTGCCTCTTTTAATGGGTAAAGGCGGGCTCTTGGCCAGCCCTTATAAACAGGGAGTGCAGTGGGATGCTCCCTTTGGCTGGGCTCCCATGCACTATTTTGCCGTGGAGGGATTAAAACGGTATGGGTACCGCTCAGAAGCGCTGGATTTAGCCCAACGATTTGTCAATACGGTGAACAAGGGATTTGCAAAAACGCAGGCCGTTTTTGAAAAATACGACGTGTTGGATGAAAGCATCCATACATCCGGAAAAATCCATTACAGCTACACCAGCAATGAAGTTGGTTTTGGCTGGACCAATGGCGTGTATTTGTTATTTCTTAATGAGTTGGACGCCGCTTAAAATCCAGCGGCGCCTGCAAGGCTGTCTGAAAATGCCTTTTCCGCTAATTCCACAGCCAGATAACGCCATTGAGGTAAGCGGCAAACACGAGCCAGACCAGATAAGGCATTAACAAGACAGCAAGGGTCCTTTTTTCAGGATACAGACGATAAATGATTATCCCCGTCAGACTGGCAATCAGGATAATCCACAGCAGACTAAACCCCGTCCAATGCCACTGAAAAAAGAAAGGCGTCCAGCTCCAATTCATGAGCAGTTGTAACACATAAAGGTAAAACAACAGCCTGACACGAGGCTCTTTTCTATTCGTCCACAAGACCCAGCCGACGATGGCAAGCAGCAGATACAACAGGCTCCAGACTGTGGAAAACACCCAGGGCGGAGGCGTTAAACTGGACTTCTCCAAGTGTTCATACCAGGGGAAGATGTTGGCTTTGGTTAACAGGCCCAAAAGAAATCCCATGCCCTGAAGGGCAATAATCCAGAGAATGAGTTGAACCCCTTTTTTTATTTTCAACGCTTTCTCCTGTTAAACGTTTTACTATGGCCTATTATCCTGCTTAAACAGGCGGAAGGAATAAAAAAACCACACCACAGCAAGCAGACCATTAAAGATGAAAAGGGTATGCAGCGGAAAAAACTGATCAATTACTCCGGCACATACCCCGCCAAGGAAAAAGCCCAAAAACTGATAGCTGTTAAATAGTCCAAGCACCGTTCCGCGGGTAGCAGGGGAACAGTGGTTAGAAATAAAAGCGTACAAATTGCTTTCAATAAAATTAAAGGCTGTAAAATACAACGTAAATAAAAAAATGAGCGTGTGAATTCCCGGCTTAAAACCCATGCTGAACTGAATGACACTGTAGGTCGCAATGGTTACGAGGAATAACGGTTTGGCTAGCCGGTATGTTTCAGAAAGCCGGATGAGGGGGACAATCAAAACAAAGCTTAAGCTCAACGAAGGCGCATAAAAATAAAGTGCACTGCTTAACTCACCTCGTTGGACCAAGTGTTTTAATACAATAGGAACGGCATAAAACGTCGAGCACACCAGCAGGTGCTGAATCAAAATACTGTGGTTAAGAACCGATAATTTTTTATCCTTAAGCAAGCCCCTTATCGAAGCGCGCTCAATACTCGGAGTCAGGTTTCTGCCCGGATTGGGTATGACATACTGATTAATCACAAGCCCTGTCAATGACAACCCTGCCAGAATGTAAAATAAAACCGACAGACCGAAATAATCCACGAGAACCGGTGAGATAACCATACACACCATGAACAGGATAGCAATCATGATGCCCAGGAAAACAAACGCTTTTAACCGGACTGATTCAGGCGTCAAATCCACCAGCAACGCACTTAAAACAGCTGATATGGCCCCCAACCCCTGAACAATGCGTGCCAGGATTAGCGTGTAGACGGAGCCCGCCATAATGCCCAACACACTGCCCAGCAAGTAGCAGGACAAACCGATGTTGATTAATTTTTTTCTGCCGAATTTATCCGACCACGCACCAAAAGGGATTTGAAGAATGGCTTGCGTCAAGCCGAATATGCCTATCGCCACACCCACTAGAAAGGGGGTGGCGTGGGGAATGTGTTCAATGGACGCAGAAAAAATAGGGGTAAACAAAAGCACACCCATAATCCTTACGAGGTAAAGATAGGTAATCGGGAAGACTATGCCTGTCCATATGTTAGTCATACAGTATCCGCTTGAAGTTGCCCTAACTGCGCGTTTAAGCGTTTAACTTTAAGAAGCGTCTTATTGATTGTCAATTTAAATCGATGGCCCCTTAAGATTCGGCCTGCGATTATTTAATATCGTGTGTTGGAAACAAGTGTTTAATCTGTGTTTTTGCAGCAACGGATTGGAGAAACTGATACGATTAGCAAAAAGAGAAGGATAGCGAATTGAATAACCGGGTTATTAAACCGCAGGATAACAGAAAGCATGGATTAAAAACCATCGATATTCTTATTGTGGAAGATAATCCAGAAGTCAAGGAAGCCATGGTCTGGTTTATCGAGTTACAGGGATACACTGTCTGTTGTGCTGATAACGGCCGCCATGCCTTGACCCTGTTAAAAAATGAACTATGCCCCTCCCTGATTCTTCTGGATTTAATGATGCCTGAGATGGATGGTTTTGCATTTCGCGACGTTCAGGCTCAATGGCCTTACTTAGCGGCCATTCCTACGATTGTGACCTCGGCAAACGGTAGAATAGAACGCATGGAACAGAGAGAAAATGAATTTTTTATGAAAAAGCCAATTGATACGCACATTCTGTTGTCTCTATTGCAAAAATATTTAAGATCAGCCAGTTGATCTGCAATTGCCTGTAAGGATGCCCATGAATTCCATTGAAACACCCTGCCCTTTAACCTATACCAGTCAAGCCTTCATTGATTCAGGTATTCCTGTCGTCGGCAAACTGCCCTGGGGGACGCATTTTTGTGAGTTTTTTGATACGTTCGACGATTTAACCGATATTCTTACCCCGTATTTTAAGACAGGGCTCGATAACAATGACCTGTGCATCTGGATCAATCATGATGAAATTAATTCTGTCCGCACCGCGTTGCTAAACACTATCCCCAACATGGCGGAACATTTAGCCCAGGGGCGAATGCTCTTTTTTGAACGGGAAATCTGCTTTAAAAATGCCTGTGCAGAGACAGCAGCCCCGCTTCTGGCTAATCTTCTTGAGCTCGAAAAGCGGGCCCTGGAACAAGGCTTCAGGGGCCTTCGCATTGCCGGGGGGCCTACTAACTTCTCCAGTCAACGTGCAAAAAATGATTTTTTATGTTTTGAAAATCAGGTCTGCGCCGCTTTTCATCATCGTCAAATCATTGCCTTGTGCTGTTACAAAACGGGGGAGTGTGATTCAAAAGGAATCTTTGATGTGATCAAAAGTCATCAATTTGCCTTGCTCCTGCAGGACGGGCAATGGGAAATGGTGGAAAATGCCACCATTAAATTACTAAAAGAAGAATTGCACAAGCAGAATGAATCCCTGGAAATGCGGGTTAGAGAAAGGACAAACGCGTTGGAAGAGGCATTAAAAAGCCGTGATCATTTCCTTTCAATTGCCTCCCATGAATTGAAAACCCCCATTACCGCCTTAAGACTGTATGTTGATGGCCTGGTGCTGAAAGATAAGGCTTACATTAGGGAACATGTCGATGAATTCATGCAGTTTATACACAAAATAAAAGAGCAGAGTTTCTGTCTTGAAACCTTAATCAATAAACTGCTCGATATCACCACCGTACTGAATCAACAGTGCCTGCCCATCGAACCGCAGTATTTCAATTTATCCCTTTTAATGGAGACCGTGGTTGAGCGGTATACGAAAAAATGGGAGCAGGCGGGGTGTGAAATCAATGCCCGTATCCATCCTGAAATTTATGGCGCTTGGGATCCTGTGCGGATTGAACAAATCCTTGTGAATTTAATAACCAATTCCATTAAATACGCACCCGGTTCGCCCATCATGATTGCACTGACGAAGGATCAGTGGGGAGCGACACTTGAAATCAGGGATGAGGGACAGGGTATAGCCAAAAGCAAACAGAAACAAATCTTTGATCGCTACGTCCAACTGGGCTCAAAAAAATCACAAGGGGGGTTAGGTCTCGGTTTATGGATAGTCAGGCAAATCGTTTTGGCGCATCATGGTGAAATCTCCTTGCAGAGTGCTCTGGGAAAGGGATGTCACTTCCGTATCCATTTACCTTTTTCCCAACACTCCTCTCACCGGGGAGGCCGCTTAAACAGCCCTGATCCGTGACTGCTTAAAATTTACCTGCAATTGGCTTGTTCGCTGTTTTTTCTGAAGCAGCATCATTAATTCTTTTCTTTGCTGCCTCAAAGAGTTTCTCCGCGGCTTTATGGGAATCCGTTTTAAGGTTAAAGCTGTGCGTGAATTTGCCTTGTGCCTTATCCAGAATGGCCATTTCGGGCGATTTTAAGAAGCGGGTTATAATGTCAACAAGCGCCTCTTCTGTCTCGGCCTCAGCCAGTTCATCTTTAAGTCCGTTAAGAATAGCTCTTTTCAAGGCATCGCCCTTTATACCCTTGTATTGATTTTTAAAGCGATCATGAGAAGCATCGTTCACACTGACTTCATGGAAAAAATGGAGCCTGTTTTTTCTGCTGCCAGAACGGTATTCCTCCACGGCCCTGGTCGAATTTTTAAGATAAAGTTCATGGGCGATACTGTCAGGTAGCGCAATCTTTCCCTGATGATGGAGCATTAGCAGTGCTTGAGGATGATTAGAAAGTGCCTCGCCCTGGTGTTTTTTGTACCAATTTTCAACTTCCTGGCGCCATGCTGTGTTTTCAGAAGGAAAGTAATGATTATGAACATAGTTATAAACATATAACCATTGATCCCTTCCATACACTTTCTTTTCTTCATTGTAATCATTAGGACGAAATCCTTCATCCAAATCAATGGCCTTAATGCCCTCCGCTGTGGAGAACAGGTTTTGCGGGCTGGTATGCCAGTTGTGATCGGCCAAATCAGGATGATGATAACCCAGCTCATTTAATTTTTTGAGACCAAGAACAACAAACTTCTCATATTGAGCTAGCGCGATGTCTCTCGGTAAATTCTTCCTTAATAGCTGCGGCATATTAAAAACCACATGGTTTTTGTCTTTAATGTTCCAAAGGCCTAAGACAAAATACTCTTCAATGCCCTGTTCCTTCAGCAAAAATTTATGCTCGAGGATAGTCAGGTTTTTTTGAATTTCCTTCCCGTTGTAGCGTTTATCCTCTAATTCTTTAAACGCTTTCGTGTCTGTTTTCTTAAATACCCTACCAAAACTCCCCGCACCCAGGAGTTCAGTATTACTGTGCGTTTCCCCTTTCTGGCTACCCCAGAGGTGGACAAAATCAACCGCCTCCCCGCCGTCATAACGGACTGCATAAACGTGTTTATTGTAGCGAAAAATCCTAAACGACTTATCCTCACCTCCCAGATAATGAGGGCTTATATCAACTCCGGAGGTGACGTCTTTAACTGACGAGGGCATAACATTCGACTGCAAGTAAATCTGTTTAAATTTTAGCAAATAAGTTCAGTTAATTAAAGGGGGCGCCATTTTTCATGCAATTAAACCTCCCCTCTTGCAACACGTTGTAACGCAATGCCTTCATGTGACATTTCTAAAAACCTGCCGCTGAACTGGGCTTAATTGCCTCTTTTTCATCCTGCGCTTTAGAACTCATAAAATCAGCAATCTTTTCCAGCACGTGCGCCCTCTCCTCAGGCCGTGGCAATTGATTGTGAACCGCCTTGACCAGAAAAATTCGGGCTTTATCGAATTGAATTTTGTTTAAATCGCATTGCTCAAGCGCAGTTAATGCGGCATTGAATTGATTAATCAGAGAATCGGGGACGGGTAAATCATTGGCTTTGAGAATGGTATTTATTTCTTGTGCATAAGACGTGACTTTATGATAGGCTTTCTGTTCTTCCGAGTAGTAAAGGGACCCCATCGCCTCCTCTTCCTCAATCACCTTCCCGACGATTTCACACAATCGATCATTTAGGATTTTCAATTGGGATTCTGAAAACTGGTGATTCTCACACAAATGCTGCAATCCTTTGACTAACCTGAACCAATAAGGAAGTTGAACATACCACCTGGGCTCTTGGTTGTAATGCAGTTTTTGCACCAGCACGCTGAACAATTCCAGGTTCTCATCGTTGAAGGTAAAGTGTAAGTTATGAAAGGACTCAAGCAGCGCGTCTCCATTGTAAATCTTGTCTTCATACTGGACAATCCAGCGTTCAATCACGGGGCCTGGATTTTCCCTTAGCAATTTGATCACGCTGACGTAATAAGTCCAGTCTGACGGATGCAGCTGCGGGAGCGTCTCATTCACTTTATCATAAACAACACGGAAATCGTCCTGATACTGTGACCTGGGAAAGCCCGCCGCGTTAAGGGTTTTTATCAGCAGATAACTGGATTGCAAACCGGATTTTTTACTCAAATACTGAGTGGTTAATTGACTAACCAACGCCTGCACACTGGCATTTATCGCCGGTAATAACGGATTCTCAGGATCCATTAACATCATCAGCTGCCGTAACTTGAGCCGTTTATTCAGTTCCGATTCACCCGGTGCATTATTACTCAGAAGTTGTTCGGCCCATTGCCCCAGTTTATTGCGAATCCGTTGTACTTCATTGTCTAATCCTGCTTGTTGACACAGAATAAAGGCTTTTATCAGCTTGCTTTTACAAAAGGCATTCCTTGCTTTCGCATGGCAATGAGGAATATCCAGGGTCGAAACCGGTACATCGGGTAGGATTACACCGTCCAGTTGGCAGGCATCCAACTCACCAGAATGAACAAAATCAACCAGATCGGTTTTGATTTTATCTGCTGCCTGCTCCCTCAGGTGCGGACTGTACTGGAGCACTAAAAAGCCGGTTGTGGATAAGGCAGAGAGTTGATTGCCCTGCAGTTGCTCTAACAGGCTTTGTTCGTATTCAGCAACGATGTTTTCTCTTGCTTTTTCAATGGCATGCGTAACCTGTTTTTTTAGAGACTCATCGTAACTTAAATCACCCGGTTGATTTTTTTGGGCGAGGGTATTTACCTTGTACTTGTACATACTGTACACCTTAATGTCCTCGACGCTCAACGCATAGAAAAAAGAATCATCCACAGCATGGCTCGTGTCCTCATCCAAACGCAGCAAACTATCCCTCATGTAGTCAGAGCACATTGCCACCCACATGTTCACAATGTTTTCATCCGTCAATACCGTCGGATCGCAAGGGACCAACCGGTTGTGTAAGCCGGAATAATCATAAACGGGTAACCGTGGATTAGGACCAAATCGCTCGAGAAACAAGGCGTCACCTTCCTCCCCATAGCGTTCGCCATAGGCCGCGCGTGTGGCTTCGTATTGCCTTTCGTACTCTTTCTGTAAATAAATCGCCTGCAAAATGGGAGAAAACCGATGGGCAGGATTAAAATCATCATAAGCAATGTAATTGCCTATGGTTGGATCGTTAGTAAAGAAAATGGCGTCGTACCTGTCAATGTCATATAAAATTTCAACGTAATTTGAACCTTGCTGGTTTTTTTTGCCAAATAAACCCAATTTCATTTTCTGGTGAAGCTCATACAGCTCCTGTCCCAGCACCTCGCGTGATTCGCTGTATTCTTTCTCCTGCAAATGGGCCAAATGCGCTTTTTGACCTCGGCCGCTGTCAAAATCTTCGATTGACACGCGGCGGATCTGCTGCAAATTGGGGTTAAAAATCAACAGACCCGCCGCGGGATAAACGCCACTGCCATAACCCAGAATGGATGTGGAACGCAGTGGGTTTTTGTCTTTCGGGTTTGGCGGTTCTTTTCTGCTTTTGCTATTAATCCCGTCAGCGCGCATTGATTTTCTTATTTCTTTTTCAGCCAGTGTTTCATCGGGCAGAATCGGCTTATTGGCTTTGCGTTTAGGCAAAGCGCTCGGCGTAGTCACGCCGCGAGCCAGAATCCGTCCTTCCCTGAGCGCCGCGGCCAGGTTTTGTTCCGTCATCGGCGCTGTTTCATCAAAAGGCGTGAGATCAACCAGGGTAAGGGCTTGCAATTCTTCAATGGATAATAATCGTTTGTGCAAAGCCTGGAGGATAGGGTAAGGGCCAGACTCCATGTCAGTTACGATGCGTGCATGTGCTTCGCCATTTTCGTACTCAAGCTTACTGTCCTCGTCTTTGGTGATGTAGGAATCCCCCTGGTGATGAATAAGACCCCTGGCTTCAATAATGAGTTCAGCCATTTCTTCCAAAGCCAGCTCATTGTGGCTGGCAATATCCTTATAAAAATCAAGGTAGTTGGCATCGTATTGATTTCTTGCCCTGATAATATCCAGGCAATCGCAATCATGAATTATTTTTTGATAAATGGTTTTTTTGGGGAACCCCCCCCCCTCAAATTGGGAAAACTGCCAGGAGAGTTGCCCGTCTTTGTCCTCATTGAGCTCAAAATAGCCTTTCTCGGGACTGGGATCCTTATTGGCAGTGGCTTCAGCCACCTGCTTTGCCGTCTGGCTATCCACATGCAAAACGCGGGTGAGGTAACAATACAACAGAATCGCACTTTCGTGATCCCATAGATCCTCGTTATCCCCTTCGCGCGCCGAATCATGAAATAATAAAGCAATTTGAATAAGCTTTATGTCGTTTTCGCTTAAATGCTGTGCTTCCTCATCTCCGTATTTCCTGTACAAATTAGCGAATACGCGTGCGTAGTTAGCCGCCCGGGTCACATGCTGGATGCCATGATGGAACCGTGCAATGGCAGTTTCCTCATACGAGATGCGATAGGCGTACTGATAAACATGACTGTAGGCCCATTGCACATGCTCATGAAGGTCATGTTCAAGCGTTAAACTCCTTTCAGCAGGATCAAACCAATTGACAAGAATCCCTTTGGATTCAAGGAGCTCTTGAACCGGAAGGGACACCCACGTTTGTTCATCGACATACGGCTCCTCCTTCTCTGTGAGGATATCCACGGGAGAGGGGGTAACAAGCGAACTTTCCCGCATGGAAAAATCAATCGAACCCTCTTCTTTTATGACATAATTAAATAATTGCTGGGTTTCGCCCTTTTTTGATAATTCGTGAAACTGATCTCCCAATATCTTAAGCAATTCAAGACGGGTTGTGGCCGTCTCTCTCGCCTGCTGGTAATCCGGGTTGGCTTTGAGGGCATGTAACTGATCAATTACTGTGCCTATAATGGCTATGTTTTTTTGCGTGATTTTCGGCTGAAAAAAAGGATTTTTGTCAAACCGTATTCCAATCCCAAAGTACCCAAGCTTATTCTGATTAATCCAGTTTTCCCGGTCCTGCTTTAGGGTATTTAAGGTGAACAGAAGAGAATCAATCGTCGAATGTCCTTCGTCCTTATGATGTTCATAGAGCTCAATGTACTCGTTCACCTTAATCACCTCTGGATCATGAAATCACTAAAATACTAGCACTTGACATATTATTGATCAAATTAATCCATTTTTTATCATTGGAAAATCCTTCTCTTCCCAACAATGCCTGGACTGGCTTTATCACAAATTCAGTGACTTGGAATAACTGGCAGTCAGTCCCTGGACGAAAGCGGTATTCAATCGGGTGAGGGCCAGCAGGCGTCCAGTTCGCTTAAGAATTCTTTCCCCAAGGTGTGTTCCATTGCTTTTTTATCCATTCCCTGAAGGGTTGAAGTCAACAGCAGCAAATGCCCATTGCCTTTAAATTGTTCAAATGATTTCTTGATTTGAATGAGAAGCGTGTCATTTTTCGGCATTGAGAACAGGCGTTGATCAGAAGTCGACTGCTGGAGCATTTTTTCCAGCTTGTTAAGATGCGCTTCATACCGTTGCGTAAACTCCGTGAGTACTTTATTGAGTTGAGTTGATAGATTCTCGTAATGCTCAGCACTGGATTTTTTCCCCAACCATTCGGTATTCATTTTCCCTAACTCACTGGCTTCAGCAATCACATAGTCAAAACGATGCATGCCTTGCTTTACCTGTTCTTCAAGCTCTGCAACACTGTACAAATCCAAACGATTGGGGTTATAGAGCATGGAGGCTTTCAGGCCGAGTTTGAGCAATGCCTCGTTAAGCAGGAAATAATTCGTGCGGCAATTGGCATCATGGAACAGATGGAGCAGCTCCAATTCATGCACCAGGGATACGATGCAGCGAATCGCCTCGTCGGGGGTTTTTACGTTGATGATATCCTTGTTATATTCCTCAATAGCCTTTTGTGCCAGAGATACTGCTGTTTTAGCTTGCGGCGTTAAAATAGACAAGGGTTGCCGGCTCAAATCAGCCATTAAGGTTTTGGCCATCGTCTCTAGTTCTTCATCCGATTTTTTTGCCAAAACGAAAGGATTAATCAGAGAATGCTGGCGGGCAAGCATTAATTCCATTTTTAACTCGGACTGAGACGGTCTAAGTTTGGTTTGTGAAGCCAGATGTAGGAGGTGAAACGACGTAGAATCGAACAGACTTAAGCCATGCTTTTTGTATTTTTCTTCGTTGAGGCATTCCTCCTCAATCCGATTGATTTGCAACTCCGATAAAATCACTTCGCTTATCATGGATTCAGAGACGTGCGGATGCTGTTGAGTAATTACCCTGACTGTGTCTTTCACAGCGCGTTCTTTTAATTCCAAAAAGACTTTGCTGTATTCCGTAAACGGCAAGGGGGCTTTGGTTTGTAAATAGAATATGCGTAACGCATTGGACAGCGCGGCGTAAAACTGGCTCATGACGCCAAATTGTTTTAACTCGCCAATCATAAAACCATCGTCATTGCTATCGTTTCTTATTCTTTTTAACAGTTCAACCAACCCCTTGAGCGATACGGCATCCCTGAGAATGGGAAAGGAGTTATGCCCTTCACGCAGAGCACCGCTTCGACTCGTTACTTCTTTAGCAAACAAATTCTGACTCAATGCTGCTTGCAATGCCTGAATGTGTTTTAAGGTTAATGGCTCTGACTGCCCGTCTAAAAAAAGGCGTTGACATAATTGAGCTTGTGCATTGAATAAATCCATTACGGATCCGGGTTCCCGCTCATTGTAAGCCGTCCAGGTTTCATTAAAATGATGAAACAACGCATAATCGATAAAACAAAGAAAACGCAGAGAAGCCGGCATCCTGGATAAAACACGCAGGTAAGGTTCTTTAAGCAATAAATCCTCTGAGTTAAGATCGTGGTACTTCATGTCCATTAATTGCTGTTTTTCATGCTCTTTAATGTCAAGCCACTGTGCATCCATTCTTTTTTCTTTGACAATAAAAGCAACCATGGCCTTCCCAAGGTGTTCAGGCTGGGATTGTATGGCTTTAAAATCGTCTTTGTGCTTTAAATCCAATTCCACAAATCCATAACTGTAGGTGGACCTGTACTCAGGCGACATGAGCTTTAATTCGCCATCCATGTAGTTGCGAGCGCTCTCAAAATTGTCAAAAACCAGCTTTGGTTTTACTTTGGCCATGGCTTCATTGATTGCCTGCCGGGGATAATCACCGGTTAACAGCGCCGGTAAATTTTTAATTAAAACATAGACCATAGTGATTTCTACTTACCCATTAATGAAACAAAATTAATCATTGTGAGACATTTTATTATATTTTGAATAAATAGTGAAAATATAATGCTTAGGCGTACGAATGCAGGAACTGTATGATGACTCTCCGAAGCGGATGTGCAGTAGGTTTAGGGTTGGTTAGTAAGGCAGTCTGATTGACCTTCATAGAACAAATGACAAATAAGGAGTTGCTCTGGAATCGGGAACACAGCATACTGCACCGTCTCAGAACGGCTAATTAACCAGGGAGCTGTTGATGTTATCCAATACGGAAATAAAGCAATTGTTAACCTCTGACCCGAAAGCGTTTGCAGAACGGCTTAAAACAGAAGAAAACGCGTTGAGTGCCGAGTTTGCGGCAGAGCTGGATAAGCACGATCCTCTCAATTTAAAAGCCTTATTCGATTTAGGCCCAATCACACCTTTTGCCGGCCACTCCTTAGGCCCGGTATTTGTGCCAACTATCCATGCCATCGAAGCCATTTTAAAATTGCAGCGTGAGCAACTTCACTCAGGCCATTTTCCTGACACCGCATCCCTTGGGGGTAATTGGTTTGATTGCGATGTAGACCCGCAATCTGTTTTAGCCATGCAAGCGCTGTTGGGTTTTGACGATCCCTGCGAGTTTGTTTTTACCCAGGCAGGACTATCCACCAATTTAGGCAATCTGCTGGATACGTTTTACAAGCCCACCTTAAAAGACTGGAAAACGGGAAAAACAAAAATCTGCCATCTGGCAACCGAATTTTTTTCTGATCAGGCGGTTGTTCATTCCGTGATTAAGCGACAACTACAAACCGCCAAAAATTTTGACTTGTTTCTGGATAACCAGGCACCCACCCCGGATGCACTCACCTTAAAATTGTCAGCAGATGAAAATGGTTTGTACAGTTCACAAGCCATTATCGAGTTCGTAAAACAGCACGCTCATGAAATCCAGGTATTGCACTTATCGGACCTGGTCTTTAATACAGGGCAGCGTCTGAACCTTGCCTTTATTTTACAGGCGCTGAAAAAAACCATCGAGGACAACCACATCATCGTCGGGCTTGATTTGGCACACACCGTCGGCAATCGACCCATTAACCTTAAAAAACTTGAGGTAGTCACTTATGCCGTAGGATGCAGTTATAAGCATTGCAGCGGCACGGCGGGCAGTCCTTTTGGTATTTATGTTAACCAAAACACGGACCTCAACAGGTATCCCCCAATCCAGGGCTGGAAAGCCGCGGAGTCCGGGAAAGTGTTTGGCTGCATTAATGGCTTTACACCAACCATTATGGCCACGCAAGGGGCACACGCTTTTCGGACAAGCAATGCCTCACCCGTTGCCCTGGCACCCATTCAAACCTATGTTAAAACCATGGCTGACATTGGGTGGGATAAATTAATAGCCAAGTCGGAATGCCTCACCCTCTACCTGTTGGCGCTTCTCAAGAAGCATTTGGGGGATACGATTCAACTGATCACCCCTGAACAGGCCGAAGAGCGAGGGGCTACCCTTGTGTTTCGCATTAAGGGACTTAAAAATGTCAGCCTTGTGGAAGAAGAATTGAAAAAGCCAAGCTCACTGGGTCAGTTTGAAGTGGACACCAGACCCCCCAATAATATTCGTATCACAGCCCATTACGGCTACATCGGGTTTGGCGATATTCAAAAGATGACCCTGCGGCTTAAGGAAGTCGTGGCTCAGGTCCTTGAGGCGGAGGCGAAAGTGGCAAGTTCTCTCAGTAAAGTCAATTTTTTTCATGAGGTAAAACCAACTTCTTCATCGGATGAAGTTAAGCAACCCGGTAACTCGCCTGTTAACCATTAATGGCGAATGCAGAGCCAACAGGATAAGAAGAATCTTTTGAAGGCCAGGATAACGCCTGTTGCCCTGGCTGTTATTCCATTGGCTTTGTTCTCGCTGCTTCAACCCTGTCAAAAAGAACAGTAACCCATCCATGGTCTAAAAAACTACAATCGGCTCCATGCAAATGACTGAGAATGAGCGATGACCAGTTTCCGACTGCCCCTGACTGCCTTGATACTGAGCCTGGCGACTCCGGTTGCCCTGGCATGGACACCGTACTGCGCTGTGCAACAAAAAAAACACCAGCGGGTCATCGCCTATCTGGGCGCTGACTCGTCCTGGGGATTACAAGACAAGGACATCGCCAAATTAAACGAGCAATTGGATAAGGTCACCCTGGTGAATTATGCCTTTGCACGTTTTGCCAGAGACGAAGCCGGGAATACGGTGGTTAGACTTCATGCGCAAGATGTTAAAACCATCCAACAGTTACGCCAGTTGAGGCCCGATTTACCCATCATGCTCGCCATCGGCGGCTGGGGCGACCGCGAGGGCTTTCGCTTTTTAGAAAATGACGAGCAAATCAGGGTATTTGTTCATTCACTAAAAAAAATACTTGACCAATACCAACTGGATGGTGTCGATGTCGATTGGGAAAACGAGTTATTGGCCAGTGAAAAGGAAATCGCTGGGGTAACAACCCTGCTTAAACAGTTGCATGAAGCTCTTCAGGATGACGGTTACTGTGTCAGTAATGCCGTGCCGGCCACCAGCGCTTATTGGCGCCACTACCCCAATGCCCAAGAATGGCAAACCTACGTGAACTGGACGACGATAATGGCCTATGATCATTACGGTACATTTGGCCCGCGTACCGAGCTTGGGGCCGCGCTCTATGAACCTGATCGTCAAGAGGACACGACTTACCCCTATCCCAGTACATCGGGTAATAAAGCAATCAAGCATTATTATTCTCAGGGATTGGCGGCCGATCAGCTGATTTTAGGATTGCCTTTTTATTGCCACTCCTATTATGTGGAGAATCGTCAAATAGACGACAATACCCACTATCCAGGTCTTCATGTTGCTGTCCTTGATGCCAATATCAGCAGCCAGATCAGTTACGATGAAGCCTATCAGCGTTATGGCGACCAATTGTTTAACCAGGCAATCCATGAGAGTAAAAATGGCAGGCAGGCGACCACTTTTTACGGTTTGATTCCACTGGAAAATACGTCAAAAACCCGTTTCCTCAGTTGCGACAGCCCCCAATCCGTGCTGGCCAAAATTGATTATGTTGAAGGCAATAATTCGTTGGCTAACAAAACAAAGGAAACGGTACGGCTTGGCGGTGTGTCATTCTGGAGTCTACAGCAGGATTTGCCCTTTTCCAGCGAAAAATCATTATTGCGTGCGCTGACCCTGGGTTTCTCAGAGAGGGGTGAACCATGAAAGAGCCTGTTCATGATAATGGTGTGTTGAAAAAAAACCACCTGATCGGTGCAACTTCACGCTAATCTGCCTGACGTTGCCCGATCGGCGATTTACCTTGTCATGATTTTTTTACATACTGTGATTTTAGTTTCATCGCACCGATCCCCTCAATTTTGCAATCGATGTCATGCTCACCCGACACCAGGCGAATGTTTTTAACTTTGGTTCCCACTTTTACAGTGAGAGATGAGCCTTTGACCTTTAAATCCTTAATGACAGTCACAGTATCACCGTCTTGCAACACGTTGCCATGGGCATCTTTTATAATGGATTCGGATGGCGTGTTTTGTTGTTCAATGGTGGGAATCCACTCGTGCGCACATTCGGGACAAATGCATTGGGTTCCGTCCTCGTAAGTATAGGTTGAGTGGCATTGGGGGCATGGAGGCAAATTTGACATGATTATCCTGTTGGTTTAAGGGGGGAGCATTAAACTGATCAAGGCGAATTATAAACGCTCAATGACGAATACACTATAGCAGCCGGCTACATGGCAGGCTTATCGAAACTAGCCTAATGTTGACAACCAATTTCCTTGCCCTTTATGCACCTTGATAGTCAGGATGGTTGTTGTAGAATGGCGAATGATTGCCAGCCGATTTTCAAAAATAAACTAACCCTTCACCAAGGTTTCTGATGACCAATGTATTAAATTGCAATCTTACTGCTGGAACAAGCTTGACTGGACGGGAACAATTGATTGCATTAACCGGGGAACACGCTGCCATTTCAAAACAGAGAGTATTTCATTTTGAGCATGAAGGAAGGTGCTACGTTGTTAAAAAGCAAGCCATGAAGCGCAGTAAAATTGGATATTCCATTTTAACCCTGATAACAAAAGCGCTTTCCATTCCTGCTCTACGGGGTATTCCTGTTCCGGGAGGCCAACCCACTCAAGCGATTGAAATAAAACGCCTGATTTCGTTGTCTGCTGCGGGTGTTCCGGTCCCGAGCGTGGTTTATGTGGGGGAAAACTACTTTGTAATGTCTTGTCTGGGTCACTGCAACGTTGAATTTTTTCTGAAAAATCCCGGTCAGCAGCCTGCGGTTTTTTATTGGGAACAAGCACTGGCCGCGATTCTTGATGCTCACCACCAAGGGGCTTACTTAAGCCAGGCCTTTATTCGTAATATGATTGCCGGGGACGATCGGCCTGTTGCTTTTGTTGATTTTGAAGACGACCCCGGTACGCTAATGCCCATCCATTTAGCCCAGGCACGTGATTGGTTATTGTATTTGTTGTCCTCTTCTCTGCGGCTCGACATCCCCCCCAAGGAGCAGGCTGATATCATTTTAAATTATTTGCGACAGGATAGAATGGAAGTACAGGAAGCCGTATTCGCTTGCGCATCTAAAATTGCGTTATTTCGTTTTATTTTTCGAAGAAAAAAGCCATACCATAATCGCGATCTGCAATCATTTAATGTATTCATTCAGCTGATGCAGGATGTTGGCTCTCGCTGTTTCACAAGGGTTTAAGACATCTTTATCTATAAAGGAATATCAATCAACACGTTATGACAAAACTGGTTCGGTAGAAATGTTCTGGTATACGTGCGGGCAACCAGGTAATCAAGCCTTTTTTTGAAGGAACTCTTGGGTTCAAAAATGTGCATGCGACAAATAACTGTCCACTTCGTTTATTTCCAACTCTTCCCGCAAGAAAACTTATCACCGGCCTGAGTTAATACATACTCCCCCTCAGCGCTGCCTGAGGTGGGAGAGTTAAATGCATTATTGAAAATTTATATTGCCATGATGTTTTGGGGAGTTACCTACATCCATTTCTTTTTTAGACTCAAGGGGCTCGGTTAAAAAGAAAAACATGGATGGGTTGCCCTCGATAACAGATGGTTTACGCAGTAGTGTAATTTTATTAATTGCATCAATCACATCCTGAGCAAACACTGGATCCTTCTCAACAGGGGTACTATAAAATGGTGTCAGTTCTAGCGCATGTTGCTGAATAACTGCCAGTCTAATTTTATCAATATTCTGTTCATCTTTTAATAAAGTAGAAACCGCACACTCAATAATCGTTTCTTTTTGCAATAATTGACTGAATGGACCTTTTGCTAAAACAGACGAATCAAACTGATGAAACTGGTGTTTATCCAAGGAAACAAGATAATATTTCTGCTGCGTTAGCATCGTTAGTTGCTCGCGAACCGAACTGTCTGACAAGTCAAGATTCTTAATTTCTACACCAGGAATATAAGGTCCACCCAATTTATCTGCGAGGGGCAAATCAACGACAGGATAACTATTTAAATCCTGACTATTCCAACCATAAGAAAGCTTATTCATATAAAATCCGCTGATTTTGGGATTATCTTTTAAATATTGCTCTGTAAATGTTAATAATCCGTTTAGTAATGAATGTCTTAATTTGTCATCAACAGCGTACCTGGCATTCACTTCAAAGAAATTTGCGACTAATACAATTTTTCCATCCTTGGTTTCAGCCAAATATAACCAAATAAGCGCAGCAGCCCGTCCAGTCACCTTATCCACAGCAACGTGAAACAATAATGCATCATCCATGCGTCGTTGGACCATGGCTTGAAATTGCGAACTGGTTGTAGCGAGACAACACCCCACTTCATCCCCCAAAAAGAAAGTCATCAGTCTTTCTTTTGGCCATTGCTCGACGCTGAAATAGTGAATGCCCGTTTTTTCTGCTTGCTCTTTCTTTTTTTCTTCTTTATCAATCAAAGCCCATTGTTGTTGCACATGCTCGGCAAATTCATAAAACCCGCGGGAAATTGCTGTTTTATTTTTCCCATTGACCAGAGCTTGGATATTGTTATTGATCTTCTCAATTAAAGGTTGGGCTATTGATTTTTGTAGAGCCGCAATAATGGCCATATTCTGATTAGGCGCATTCACATCAATACTTTTCTCCAGGGTATTGATAGAAGTTATTATCGCCTTTACCTGAAAGACTTGTTTCGTCTCTTCGATCTGTTGCGAATCAAGAACCTTTTGTGCCTCCTGCTTTAATTGAACCAGGTAATTCCATAAAACCAGAAATTGATTTCCATGACCTAAATTTTTTTCATCGCCAGCCGTAGCAATAAAATCAAACTGTTTTTGATAGTTGAGAGCCTTTTCTGGAGAAATACCCTTTTGTTTCAGTTTTTCTCTAATTGCCCTATTATGTTTAGCCAAACCAGAGCCGAGTTCATTTTCTTGTTCTACACTATGCAAAAATCCATCGACATCACCTCCAAGCAAGTCAAGTTGCAGAAGATGTAGATAAATTTCTCTGTACGGGTCGTTTTGCATATGTTGACTTGCAGCGGCAAGTTGTACAAATTGAGCAGGATCGATTCGTTTAAAAATTTTAATAATGTCTTCAGGAGTTAATAGGATTCCTTTCTCAAAGAGGATTTTCTGTAACAACATTTTTGCAAGAGCTAAAAGAAATTCCTGTGGCTTTCCTTTTGCGAAACTGATATGAAAATCAGCAAGGGCTAATTCTTCTTTATTATCCGTTTTATGGACTAACATGCTAATTAAGGCGCCTAATACTATCAAACAGGTTTTAAATGCCTTAATTTGCTCAGGAGATTCTTTTTGAGAAAGAGTGTGTTCGGAAAAATAACCTGCCAATCTTTTTTGCAACTCTTCCGGTAATAAGGGCATCGAATCGATAGTTCGTTCAAGATTTAGTACAGTACCAGCTAAATGGCTCCTTAAATACCGTATTCCCTCCACTCCCATAATGGTAATTAGCTGTTGAATTACCTCATGATATTTAAAAAAGAACAGGGTTATATTTCTTTGCTGGTGTTCTGGAGCATTGTTATTTACCTGCGTATAAAGCTCAATCAAACTAATTAATTCCTTTTTAATGGAGTCAGGTTGCTCATAAAACATATTTTGCATAAATAAGGGGAGTTGTCTTAGTAGCGGCGAACTGGATAATAGAATATCTGCCGCAGCATTCTTGCTCATGTCACGAAATGCGGAGCAAAGGCGAGGATCCGTATCGAGAACAAATACAGAAAAAACAGCTCTGTGAGTAGAGTTATGGTTCAATAATTGAGGCCATTCTTCCCCTTCCTTATAAAGCAACATTATTGTTTGATAACAATAATAGGCTTTATCATTTTCTGCGGCTCTAGGGTCAGCCAGTTGAAAATTTATTTCGTCACACAGTGGAATTAATCGATTAGGTGGTAATTGTTCACTCAGTAGCGGTAAAATACTGCCCATTGCGTTAAGCAAACGATTCTTTCTTGGCGATTTTCGTAGAATGTCATCATATATTTTTTGATAGGCGGTGAGAAACACTTTACAAAAAGCGTTTTTATCCTTACTTTGCTCATAGCAGAGGCCTACTATAAAGCAAAGTTCTTCTATGCTGAATCGTTCATCACAATAGTAATCGAGTAATTCTTTGAAAAACTCCGCAGTGCATACTCCAGACTTTATCGATTTTTCCAGCGCCGTTAAAAACGACGTCTCATCAGAAATGCTATCCGATGATTGTGAGTTTTTCAGAGCCTCTCTCACCATGACAATTCCATGATCACTGTTTAACGGAGGCTCGATTAATCTAATTGGCTTCTTTAATTGAAAGCAAATCGCATCGGCTGTAAAGCTGGTTTTTAATGCGCTAATTTCCTTAAATACAGAATCTGGAAGCTTTTCTAAACTCTCTTGAATCAATTTTAAACGCTTAGGATCAGGAGAGCGCTTATTCAACAAATCGTTAACCGATATCAAAGTAGAGATTAGCTTTCCGAGTAAAGTACTTTCTTTAGGCTGGGTTGGAATTATTTGGCATAAAAGCTTGAATTCAGCCTCGGGAATTGCATCCTTGTTTTGTTGGTACACCGGGAGAGCTGCAGTGATATAAAATAACGCATAGCGGGCATTCGCCCCATGTTCACTAATAATATTGAGCTTCTTGAAAAGCATCCCGATTGTTTCTTTGGCGATTAAAAGATTATTGTATAAAAATTGGTTTGGTTTCATGGAGTTTCCTGGAAACGGTTAACAAAGATTATTTGAGTCACTTAAGATTTATAAATATGGTTGGGATTGAATGAGTATTTGAAAAGATATAATTGCGTTCTTGAGAAGGGGTTAATCTTGACATATTCCGCAAGCAATTGCGCATCATTACAACCGACTGAACAAAATAAAAACAATTATGCCAAATTAAAGCTACAATGGCAATTAAATCATGCAAAACTAAGATACATACTTGTCTCAAGGCGGGACAATTACCATCTTAAAAATGATAAGGAAGCCTGTTCATGCATCGATGGCGGGTTGGATAGTAGCTTAAACACTATTGAACAAACGTCTTGATTTACTCCCCTGGACTTTGCACCTGTCATTCAGCATGCTAAAGGGACCGTCGATCAGCAGCTAATGGGACCGCCTAAAATGTCAAAACGGTACCTATCAAACTTGTCCACTTTTAGTTAATTATACATGTTATTTTCGCTTTTTTGTTTCTCGCTCTCCTCTGTAACTGGGACCATCTAATGTAACCCGATATGAATTATGTCTTAATCTATCGATAGTGGCTGCAGCAAGTAATCGATTAGGGAAAGCAGAACCCCATTCGCTAAAGTCCAGATTGGATGTAATGATCGTTGATGCACGCTCATATCTTTCCGAGATTAGGTCGTGAAAATCCTCATCCTGGGGGTTGCGTAATGGTCTTAGTCCAAAATCATCGATGATTAGTAGTGGCATTTTCACCAGTTCTGAGAACTTTTTATCAAATCGACCTGATGCTCTAGCTGCTTGCAACTCATTAAAGAGTTGATTTTGCGAAAGCCAGAGTGTATCGATTCCTCTTTGTATCGCACAATGAGCTATGGCTTGAGCAATATGAGATTTCCCTGTTCCACAAGGTCCTACGATGAGAATGGGAACTTTTTCTGCAATAAATGAACACGAGATTAACTCCTGTATTTGAGCGCGATTGATTTTAAGGTTAAAGTCAAAATCGAATGATTCTATCGTCTTGTCACCACGGATACGTGCACGCTTCATTCGTGTTCTTAATTTTTTGTTTTCCCTTCCTAATAACTCATCTTGAAGCAGTAATCCCAGAAACTCAGGGTAGCTTAGCTTCTTTTCTATAGACTCACGGTTACGCAGCGGGATGTTCTCAGCAACATGCGATAACCGTAGTTGTTTTAACTGCGAAGATAGCTCGGGCATCGGGTTTATCATCATTTGTCTCCTGTTGTTTGTATTAGTGTAATAAGTGGGACGTATTCCGGCAGAACTTTCCCCCTACCGAATAGGGTTTGGCCAATGTTGTCGGTTCTTCCTCATGCGGTAAGGCTTGCTTTTCAGCCCCAACCTCTAGCATCGTCTTGATTGTTTTATAATGCACGCTTTGAAAAACAAGCGCTCTATGGCAAGCAGCCTCCAGACGGTCATCGCCATATTTTTTCCTAAGACCGAGAATGCTTTGTGCAGCCCGAAGATAATCTACGACTGAATCATTTAATAGTCCCTCAATAGCAATCACGCATTGGCTTCCAACTTCATGTGCTTGCTTTAGGCACCACTGGGCATCTCGCATCGAGTAAGCCAAAGCATTCGGTGGAAGGTGTTCTGGTATTGTATGTTTGGTGCCTGGTATTTCGAGTTTCGGATGGAGTGCTACCAGTTGATGATTGAAATACAGTCGGATAGTTGTATCCGTTGCTCTAAGCCAAAGCTCTTGCCGTGCGAGGCGATATGGACCTGAATATCGGCATTTCTTGTATTGCACATGGCAATCACCATGAAGCTTGACCTTTTCCCACGCCGCAAACTCGGGCGGATGGTTAGGCAGTTTTTTAAGAAGAGGTTGTTCAATTTCAAATAGAACCAAAGGCTTTTCATGAGTAGTGCCGTGGTTGCGCGCGCCAGCCTCTTGTATTAACCAGATCTTTAACTGCTCGTTCGCATCGTTTAAGCTTCTAAACTGGCGCAGTGGAACAAAGCGGTTTTTAACGTACTTAACCCCGGATTCAACTCGGCCTTTTTTCTGGGGATCATACGGAGGACATGGGGAAATAATAAAACCATAGCCTGATGCGCACTCCCCATATGCCTTTTGAACGCAAGGGTTGTGGTAACAAGCTTTCGTAATCGCACACTTCGCGTTATCTATAATTATTTTTTCTGGAACACCATTAAACCATTCAAAGGCACGCCGATGGCAGGCAAGCCATGTCTCAACATCCTGATGTAAGACCATTTCTGCATACATATGACGGCTCCAGGAGAGCACCATCACAAAGATCCAGGTCTTCTGTTCCTCTCCTTTGCCATCAGTAATTTTAGGTCCTTGCCCAAAGTCAACCTGTGCTGATTCGCCCGGTTTAAACTCTAATATCGTGGTGACCGCTCGTTGTTTTTCCTTGTAAGACTTGATATAGCGTTGAACAACGCTATAACTACTTTTAAAACCATGTTCTCGTTGTAAATGAGCATAGATAGTGCTGGCCTGAACGCCCTGTCTGGTCCATTCTTCAATCTTCACCCGGTATGGCTGTATGCTCAAAAAGCTATTGGCACTGCTCTTTTCAAAAAATAACGCCAGTTCCTGTTCTGTGGGGATTGACTTATCCTTTTCTAACCAGCCTTGCTCTATCGCAATGTCACGCACCCTCCTAAGCGTTTTTCTATCGGCAAGTTTGTCACGGGACAGCCCTCTGAGCGTAGCGCCTTGACGCAATTGGCTAATAATAATGATATATTCGTGCATCTCAAATCTCCGGTTTGACATCCATTTCCCCATTTATGAATAAACAGAGAAAAATTATGTTCATTTTTAACCAAAGTTTGATAGGTGGGGTGGTCCCTTTAGCTGCTGACAGCCCGGTCCCTTTATGTGATGACTAGGTGGTCCCATTAAGTGCTAATGGGGTGGTCCCTTTAGGTGATGACAAAGTGGTCCCATTAGGGTGCTGAATGACACCACCGCACCTTTGCGGTAATACTTGCCAAAATTTAAAGAAATTCCCCCTAAATTAACTAAGCAAAATGGGGTTCTGGTTACATCCACTAAGTTAACAGGCTCCCAATAACCCATTGTTAATCCCAATCTCGGTATAGGATTTCCTGGGCATTCACAAACAGGCAGTTTGGGATTTTTAGTGTCTGGCAAATGATTGGAGGAAACGAGATTAGCTTGCCCTAAACTGAACGGGAACAAACACGACCAACAGACATCAGTAATGGGATTTACAAAACGACCATGACAAGATCCTGCTTGGGTCAACCCAGAAGCTAAAAAAGCAATAAGAATAAAAAAGGCTTTCATACAGTCACCTCATTAATTTGCAACCGCTTCCCTGCTTGAAAAACCCGCGCCGGCAAATACTTTATTTGAAATTTGGCAACCAAAAATCCATTTAAATCAAAATAAATAGCTTGCTTTAATTGATTCGCAACTTCCTTTACAGAGCCTGAGGTGAGGATTAATTTTACTTTTTGGTGCTGCGTTAATTCCTGGGTAACCCATGCAACCTGTGCCTCATCATCCCCGTCAAAAAACAGGAGAGTGCTACTCAAGCCCACTCTATCCAGGGGGTTAATTACAGTGCCTTGTTTAACAATCACTTGGCCGTGACTGTCCTTCACATCGTAAGGCACAGCAAGTGATGGATTAAAAAACCACGTTCTATTGTCTTCTGCTCTCGGCAAACGAATAGGTGTTGGGCGTGCCACATGTTCTTTTACCCGTTTTTTAAACTCAGATTGTACGGTCTTCCATTCCCCATTAACCTGCATCCCCTTCATTTTTTGCTGGATGTACTCTAAAAAATCTATTTCAGCAATTTCAAAGGTTTTGCCAAAGACACCATAGTCTTTAGCCTCTGCAAAAGGGAGATAGAGCATGCAAATAATCAACAGAAGCTTTTTCACGATTTATGCTCCAATTTGATCATCGTCATGAGGGTGGCTGTATAATCAGTGCTGCCTTTAATGACCGCTTCTCTTGGTAATAACACCAACGATTTGGAATGGGACAAGTCTTGTAACGCTGATTCCAAACGATGCGAAAATGCTTTAATTTCTGCTTCTTTCTCAAGGTTGGAATGATTTTTTTGCGCTTCCTCTTTGATAAATTGGGAGGTGATTGACAAGATATCAATGGTTGCAATATCTGGCCGCCTCAAAGCACTAAAAAAAATCCCATTAACTAAGATACTGGTGATGAGTGCGGTCAAAAGAGATACTTGAGTTGTCTTAAACATAGCCATACACCTCCAGGGCAACTTTGGAAATGGCATCAGCCAATGGCAAACCTGTTGCCATTAATCGTTTCAAGGCCTCGACTTCAGGACCACGTGTAGTGTTTAAGACGCGTGAAAATGGATCGACAATCAAACGATGCACTGTTGAATTCTCTTCACACATCATTAAAAACTCAGAGTATTCATTAGTTATTTTAAGGCTTCGGATTAAACGCTCGCCATAAGCATCCAACTGATTACTCGTTTTTAAAGTGTCAATCGTACTTTTGGAGGCACCTAAAAAGATTTTATAATAGGCGTTGTCGTAACACATTTTGGCAGTTGGATTGTTTTCATAATCATCTAAGCCATGAGTCACTGTAATAAAATTACCACCGTATTTAGGCGCACGCCTATAGCCCTCGTTAACAAAGTTAGCACTGCCACCCGTACCATTGTCTGAAAGTAATTCGTAGGATTCATCAATCAAGCAGCTTTTGGGAATGTGCTTTGGCGTGTAATACATCGCATTGGTGATTTGATACATTAAGATTTTCAATACAATGCGCTGCAAATCCTTATTTCCATCAAGACCACCCAACTCTAAAATGACTAAATTTCTTTTAAAATCGAGCGAACAAGGCGGTTCAAAATAACTGCCATAACGACCGTTTTTAGTATAGCTATACAACAGGCGCCCAATATTTTGAGAAATAGGATCGTTACTACTTTCTAAGTGATGAGCAATAAGAGTAATAGTTGTAGCATTGTGATGTTGTCGCCACATCGCCTCAATGGCTTTCTCAATATGACTTCGTTCTTCATCACTGACGTTACCTGATGGTCTTGCCATCATACCTACAAGTTGTATTAGCTGATTGTGAACGTCTTTAAATGCAGTATCATTTTTGGCTTGTGCATCAATTGTAGAAAAGAGGTTTAGGCTAATTTCAGTGTCATGATTAAAATCAATAAGCTGTCCGTTCAACATCTCACAAGATTTAGCGTATGAACCGCCCACATCAATGATATAAACAAAGCCCCCCTGGGATAACAGACTTTGAATGTAGTCATTCATTAAAAAGGATTTTCCTTTTCCAGGAGGAGCTACAATAGCGACATTATAGTTTCTGACTACGTTGTCAAAAAAATAAATAGCGGTAAATTGCCCTCGTCTTTGTGGATAGACCTGAGCAAATCGTCCTGCCCCTTTCCATTCCCCCTGGATAGGTAATAAGTTAACCGTATTAAAACTGGTTAAAGGTCTTACCCGTCCAAATGATTTGTAATCATCAAACATACCTTCAGCAGGTGCAAAGGGCATGGAGGCTAGAAGTGTTTGTAACTGCAAACCTGTTGGCGTGCGTAAATCAAATTGGTTACCACGAAATACATCCTTGGCACGTCGTACATCGCGACGGACATTGGCAGGTGTTGTAAACAATAAAACGTTATAATAGGAATCAACCAAAGAATCATCGCCACTGAGCCGCTCTCTTAACTCCTCAATTTCTGCGTATTTTTTGTTAAAATTTTTGACCCATTTGGCAATAAAAGGTTGTTTGGCATTTTGCCCTTCATCAGCATACTTGGCATCTAATGCCGCCATCACCTTGTCTTTATCTTTAATTCGTATTGCAAAACTAAAAAGAAAGGGACAACTTATTTGCAAAGAGGTATTAAACATTTTTCCAAATAAATCACCCAGTTGCCATTGCACAGGGGATTTAGGATATTGCCTAACGGACAAGCATTTAATCACCCTCGTATCTTCTTCTCGCTCAATCTCTATTTGATTGGATTTAACCCGCATACTCGCTTCAATGTCAGTCAGTTGAAAACGAATTTCAGTATTGGTATCGTAATTGGTTTTTTCTTCATACAAGCTGTCGGTTGGAAAGAGCCACTCCCGCTTTAAGCTAATCACTTCTTCAATAGACAGTTCTTTACAAATAATATTGACTGACTTTAGATTGTTGCTGATGTCTTCGCGCAAACTACCAAGCAACAAGCGATCGTCTTCTATGGATTTGCGCGGAATTGAAATACATAAAAATAAACGAAAATCACGCAAGACAAAATTGCTTTCTTTAGTTAATGAGCTGTACACCCCTTTGCGGTAAAATTCAGCTCGTCGGTGTGCCAGGGCTTTTAAAACCTCACTGCCTTGATTGCGTTGATGTTCCATTTCATCAATCATGTGGCCAATTTTAGGCGATGCCCAAAACAAAGCATGAAAACAACTTTCCGGTGGCAAAATATCCGTTAATATACTGGTGAGAATAGTCACTGTTTCTTCACTGGCACCAATCAGTGTCGAGCATTCAAACATCATATGAGATGCCTGTTTGTAAGGATAAATATCAGCTTCTGAATCGTAAACCTCGTCAGGTAAATAAGGTGCTAAGCAATAAGTATCCAACAGCGCTTCGATTTGCTTTTTATGATGCGCATCAGTCATGCCAAGCTCTTCTCGCAATGTTTCCAATAGCGAGCCTGTTGCATGACTTAAAATAGTGCTTGTTTTTTTAACTGCAAGACGCGCTTTTTTTATAGTTGACAACATAATGGCTCCCCTTATTTTAAAGCCAATTGTGACTGCTGCATCCACTGTCCTTCCTTAACAACGCTGTACACTCGATTGGCTTGATGATAATTGCCATCAGTGTCTTCATAAGGTGCTATCCAAAGAGGCATCACCCCTTCTCCATAACGCACAGGCTGACCAGGTCGCCCATCCATCACCAAAGGATTTCGGCTGGGGGTTACAGCCAGGGATTTGCCCTTACCATTCACCATGTCATAAACCTGATCCATACGTTTGCACGTTCCTCCATTGGGAGCTGGGCAATCAAAGTCCTCATTCAATTTGGCGCAACCGGTCAAAACAACACAGGGCAACAGTAATAAAGTAGTTAAAATTTTCATGATCTATATATCCTTAGAAAGAGTGGTTTTTATAGAAAAATTGGTTGGCAGCTTTTTCTTCAGCAGTCTCAGACTCGGCAGGGGCTTCAAAAGCTACTTTGGAATTTTGGCTTTCTTCTGGTTGTTCAGGGGCATTAGTGTCCGTTCCCCCATCAAGCCAAAAACCCTTAAGAAAAGTTACATCTACTGTAACGATTGGAGGCAATTGAATAATCGGGTGGTACATTTCAGCACGCTTGATGTTGTATTGCGCATACATTTTTGCAGCGCCCGATCCGCCACTAGAAACAGCCGCGAGAGGAATTTTTCCTGCTTGAATGGTTGATACACTTCCTAGAGGCGAGGTGCTGTAATCAGTGGAATATTGCTGGCCAATATTGCCCATGCTTTCCCAGAAGTTCCCCCAAAAAGCTTTTTTCACCATCGGTTCATCACGCCATACCGCACGCCCACGAATTCCGTTTTTAGAATCTGAAATGATGCCTGTAACCTGGATGTCGATATTGGTGCCATTGGAATGAATGCAACTTAATCGTTCGGTACGAAACTTTCCTCGCTCACTGGAAATATCGCCAATTACAGAAGCACTTACCATACAGCCTTTAAGTGGTGCCCTGTATTTATTCGGCATCACTCCATCATCGACAATTTGAAATATCATAATGTCGGGATTTGCTTGGCTTAAAACTCCCGCAGATGCATCTGCACCTTGTAAAACAACTGCTTTAGCAAAGGTGTTGGAGAAGACATAATTATTGGGTGTTTTGATTCGTGGCTTGGATTTTTTATTTAACTTGGCTGTGTATTGAATAAATCCCGAATCCATCTCCATGGAGTTGCTCGCTGCCGCTTCATCTGCTCGGGGTAACAACCCATTTTGAGGCTCATTGTTTTTTAATGTCCCATCTATTGGGGTAGTACGCTCCATTTGTAGCTTAACTATTTGATGCTTTAATTCAGAAAGTGTGGATTTCATTTCAGATAGTTCATCTTTTTGCGAGGTAATGAGCTTGCTTTGCTTGTCTTTTTCATCACCTAATGCCTTGAGGTTTTTATCAAAGAGCTCTGATTTTGCAAGCTCAGCTCGCCAGGCATTTTGTGTTTTCTCAATCCAATGGGATTCATTAGTGGCAGTAGATATCGGGCTGGCTAAGCTGTGTTTTTTATAAGCGGGTTTATCAACCTCTCTGGATTTAACTGTCTTGTTTCCCAATAAGGCAAAGCACGCAATCACCAACACTATAACGCCGATAACAATCCCTAAAAAGATCTGTTGTTGTTTTTTAAGTTGAATAGACATGTTAGCTAATCCTGTACAATCGAGTAGTTTCAAACGGCGCTAAATGGGTTTTAGCAAGCGCCACCCCTTTGGTTCCAGGCCAATTAAACCAGGATTCCTTGGCATCAATAGGCTGGTTGGTTACGTTTTTTAACTCAAAAATTTCACCCCGCATACGATTGCCATTAACTGTCAATAAGCGTTTTAGTTGTGTTTTTTGTGCTTTATAGACTGAAGGATTTTTGGGTATTGTTTGGGTAAAACCTTCTGGCAAATACCCATTAACAAGCGCTCGTAAAAAACCAACCATCACCTTTTCATAACTTGATGTATGTGGAGCGCGGGCACGAATTACAGGATTTCTGTAGGATTTAAAAACGATTGTTTGTGACGCAATGGGCTTTGGTTCTACACGCACGTTGTAAAAAAGACCTTTTTCAGTCAGCAAATTGATAGTAAAAGCTCGTGTGTGGTATAGAGGCGATGGCAAAAAAGTAAGAATACCCGTCGTATCATCAATTAATTTGCAATTCGCCTTCCCATTGCATGCATCAACCAGGGTGTTGCCAGGTGCTTTTATTTGCTGAATGCGATCATCCTCTAACATAAGATTATTGGGTTCTTTAATTGAGGCATTAATGAAAATATCTTCATAATTTCTGACTGTTTTTATTTGAGCACCTTCTGCTGTTGCTATTAATAAGCCTAAGCTGAATATCATTGCCATTTGTTTCATGATTACACCTTCTCAAGATTCGTTAGTTTCAACAGGCCATACTCATAGGAATACCTAATCAAAAAAGTCTCCCGTACATCAGACATCAAATCCGCGCCAACAAAACGCTTCATCTGTCCCATTACTTTTACGCTCAAGTGTTTGATATCAATTTCAAAGGTCGATGGATAAAACACGCTGGATAAATGTTCGTGATTAATTTGTTCGACTTCCTTAACCAATTGCGCCCTGATGTCCCCATACAGTGAGGGAGCTACATAGCCTAAGAGCGCATTAAATTGGTAAGTGGCTGAACTTGAAGTGATATTAAAACGAAGTTGCGTTAAGAAATTGGTCATGTCTCTTAAATAACCTTCCGAAACACCTGTTCCAGAAAGTGTAAATTCTTGAGATATTTTAGGTGGGATGAAATGGGTTTCATGTTTGCTATGAGCATAATGCAATAAGACCACAATGGTAATTGATTGCATGAATGTCATAGCTAGCAGCACACTACTAATACCTATGAATAAAACCCTAATCTTTTTTTCCTTCATTAATTCTGATTTTTTTTGTTCTATTTTCATCTGTTACCCCAAAAACGCTCTAATCCATGACGGTGGTGTTGCCCGTAACTTAGGTGATAGAGAAAAGAACCAATAAAAAAGGTGGATATAAAAATAGGGACCTTCATTACCCTTCATGCGTTTCATAAGAAATAGAAACGCACAGGTTAGAATCAATGAGGTAACAAAAAAACCACAAACAGCCCCAAATACGTAGAGAGTTAGTGCTCCTACCATGACCTCATCGAGTGTAAAAATAATCAATCGATAAGGCTCATTAAGATATTGGGGTGTTTTGTATTTTCTCGGATCTTCCATCTTAAACCCCTGCTAGCATTGCAACGACATTTAGAAAAATAGCCATCGCCCCAACGCCGCCAAGCGTTTTAATATTTCGAGTAAACATCAAGGTAACAACAGCCGCTACAGCTTCTCCGACATAAAGATAGGTTTTTATCGAACCATTGTAGGTATCCTTAACTACTTCTTCTGCAGCGGATAAAGCATCCGCTGCAAAGGTTCCTTGAGCCATTATTAGCAAGCAAATAAGTATGAAAATCTTTCCAATGTGAGCATTAATACTGCTTAACACGTTACTTCTGAACTGATTTAATAAAGACATGTTATCCCTCCTTTTTAATGGTGATTGAGGATTGATTGCTGCATTGATGGGCAAAATTTCTTTGTTGGATCAGCCAAACCATCGTGCTTTTCAGATTGAATTTTTTGATAAATTTCATAACGGTGGATGGCTACTGAATTGGGTGCATTAAACCCAATGCGTACCTGATTCCCTTTACAACATAGAACTGTGATAAATATATCTTCTCCAATAACAATGCTTTCACCGACTCTTCTAGTTAAACTCAACATCTTCTTCTCCTTTTTAGTTAACTTTCATATTTAAAATGTGTTTCATTTTCAGTAATTGGGTTTTAGCCACTTCAGGGTTATTGTTTTTGGGAGCTGCATCAGGTACAAAAAATGAACTTCTCTTGGAACAATTTTTACAAAAATCAATAAATTGGGGTAAGGTTGGCGGTAGTTCCTTATTTTTTCGACATAAATCAATTGCCATATCAAGAATGTTATCCGCATAGGTAAATAGTCCTTGTTGCCATTCACCTTTAACAAAAACTAAAAACTCATCGCTTTTAAATTGACTACGCCAAACCTGTCCGTACATAGCTGCAAACCTCAAAAATAATCGATCAATGCGCTTGCGACCTTCCTCGGTAGGCGCTAAGGTCGATGATGTTGTCATCGGTTTCTTCTTCAATGCCTGATTTACATGACTCCCAGAAGCTGTCTCTAATGGGTTGTTTCTTATAATTTGTTTCATGGACTGCATTATTTGTCTCCTGACACGTATCACTTTGAATTTCATCTTCCCAACAATGTTGTGCTAACCAATTGGCAGGATATTTCCAAGCAGCAACCCATTGGCCTTGGCTATGCTGTTGTTGATAAAACTGGATTTGTTGTTGTAAAGCCGAATAAATTTGTATTGGCAACTCAGGTGTGAGATTAAGCGCTTGAAATGCTTCCCATGCTTTTTGCTTTGATTTTTTTAGCGGGTACAAATCCCAAAATTTTTCGAATTGTGATAATAAAAAAATATAATAATTATCTTCTTTTAGAGGTGTGTCGGCTTTTGGAGATTTATCTATGCCGGCTTTTAGTGGGTCTGTCTTTGATAAGCCAGTATTTATAAGGCGTTGCTGATTTTTAGCTGGGTCTAGTTGCTGTGTCTGGTTTAGGTCTAGTTTATTTTGGACGGAATAACCCATTGTAGCTAATTCGCATCTTAAAATTAATTTTAAACCTTCGGATTGTGGTGTAATAAGCCCTGCTCGCCCCAAAGCAGATAAGGCACGGCGTATTTGCATGCGTGAATAGCTCCCGCTTTTAATGCCTTGATGCGGCTCAATATAAAGTTGCTCTGCTATCGATTGATAGCTGATTCCGCGCTTTATGCCGACTAATCCTGTTTTGACATCCATATATGGCCTTATCCCTCTTAGGTAAGCCAGTTGCTGAAGGTGTGGCATCCCACATAAAGCAGCAAGTTCTTTGTCATTAATTAAAAAATCCACTATTCACTCTCAATCCGTGTACAAATTCGTTATTATTTTTTTTATATGGTATATTTACTATTAACTACTACTTGAGTCGTACGATTCGTGTAAATAATTATTTTAATTTACCACTATTTGGTGCATTGTCAATATATATTTTCACAATATGGGATTAATTGGGTTGGTTAATATGAATATAAAAGAAAAAATTGGTCAAAGAATTCAAGAAGAACGGATAGCAAAAGGATTAACTAGAAAGGCCCTTGAGGAGTTAACTGATGATCTTAAACAATCAAGAATTAGCAATTGGGAGCGAGGTGATAGAACTCCAGGGCCTGAAGAAATAAAACAACTTGCTAGAGCACTAGATATTTCACCTGCTTATTTGATGTGCCTAACCGATGAGAAACGTCCAAAAAAAATTCCAGGATTAGGGTCATTGGTTCCACTGCTCGATCATCAACAAGCCTGCGATCCTAAAGGATTCATTCAAAGGGTTAGGAACGAACATAATTCAGATGAAATAAGCTTTATACCGATTTCTTCTGAGCTTAGTACTCGTCTTGGAGAAAATGCATTTGCTCTAAAAATGAAAGATGAGAGTATGCACCCTGAATTAAGAGTTAATGATATTTTGATTATTGATCCCAATTCTGAACTGCATCCAGGAAGTTTAGTTGCAGCACAGCTTAACGAAGAAAATGAGGTTATCGTGCGTAGATATAAACAACTAACCTTATCAAAAGAATTTAATCCATTTGAATTGCGGGCCGAAAATGATAATTGGGGGAATATAAAAATTGATAAAGTAACTGACGCTATAATTATCGGCGTTATTGTGTGTGTTGTGAGGTATACAGGGAGATACTAATACATTTAACCTAATTAATTCGATTTACCAGTGAAATGTTAACGGATAGTTCTGAGATTTTTTATAAACCACTCATGTTACGCACGTGAACTTGCAGTTTGAATAAAAAGCATTAGAATTTTGCCCTTAATTTTAGGGAGTGAATTCAATGGATATGCTTGATCTTTATTGTGATTATTTAATTTTCCAAAACAAATATGCGACTGCTACCGGGTTATCTGATTTGGTTGATGGAGCATTTGCTCATAACAAAGTAACACGATTTCTTCGTTTTGAACATTTTGGTTCAAAATCACTTTGGCACTATGTCAAAAAGCCAGTTAGGTCACAAGAAACAGTAGGAGGAGTATTGATACTTGATGATTCCATCGAAGAGAAGCCCTACTCTGATGAGAATGAAGTGAATTGCTGGTATTACTCTCATGCTAAAGGGGCTGTACTCAAAGGGATAAACATCTTGTATTGCATGGTTCGTTACGCTGACTTCAGTGTATCCATAGGATATAAGGTGATTAAAAAAGATATCGCTTATTGTGATATTAAAACCAGACAAACCAGAAGAAAATCATCAGTGAACAAGAATCAATTATTTCAAAGCTTGATTGCACAGGCTATTACCAATAAGGTGATGTTTGATTATGTGCTAGCTGACAACTGGTTTGGCTCGAAGGCCAATATGGTTCACATCCATAAAGACCTTCAAAAGTCGTTTATCATTGGAATCAAGTCTAACCTAACATTAGCCTTATCTGAAAACGATGCCAAAAACGGGCGGTACCAACAAGTAAGAGCATTAGAACTTGAAGAGGATATACTGGCTTAAAGGCCTAGACCTCCCCGTGAGGCTCCTGAAAAAGGTTTTCAAAAACGAAAATGGCTCAACAGGAATTCTCTATCTTGTTTCAAATGACATGCAAAGTAGTGCCGAACGTCTTTATGAAGTGTACCCTGGCGGATTGAAGAGTATCACAAGTCAATTAAGCAAAATGCAAGCTTAACCAAGTCCCCAGCTCGAATCGTCATAACACAGTGCAATCATATTTATGCGTCTATTATTGCTTACTGCAAGCTCGAAATGCTGAAGATAAAAACCCAATTAAATCACTTTGCCATTAAGTACAAACTAATTGTTAGAGCGAACCAAATTGCCTGGCAGGGGCTTAAAAATATGGCTGCTTAAAATTGATCGTGGGTAACATGAGTATTTGAGCTAAAACCTTAAAGTAATTTTCTGCTACACTTAAAATACAAACTGTCTTCCAAGGTTAGGTATGCGCTACCTCTTTATTTTGATAGCTCTTCTATCCCAACCACTTTTTGCTAAACCATCCGAAGCCATCTTTGCTGGTGGTTGTTTTTGGTGTGTTGAAGCCGATTTTGATAAAGTTCCTGGGGTTTTAGAGACTATTTCAGGCTATGATGGTGGTACTGAGCCTAGGCCTGGTTATGCATTGGTCTCATCGGGTAAAACTGCTTATGTAGAGGTTGTGCGTGTTGTCTTTGATAGCGATAAAGTGACCTATCAAGAATTACTAGATTTTTATTGGCGTCATATCGACCCAACAGTACAAAACCAGCAATTTTGCGATGTTGGTAAGCAATATCGCAGCGTCATTTTCTATTTAAATGACGATCAAAAAAAGGCAGCTTTAGCTAGTATTGATGAAATAAAAAAACGATTTCCTAAGGTATATACAGAGGTAATTCCCTCTACAACGTTTTATCCTGCAGAAGAATATCATCAAGATTATTATCAAAAAAATCCAATTCGTTACAAATATTACCGTTACAATTGTGGTCGTGATGCTCGTATCAAGGAGTTATGGGATGAAAAGTCTAGTTAGTTTTATTGTAAGCGTATTTATGCTAAATACTGCCCTGGCTTACACGCCTGAATTTAACAAATCCGAAAAACTAAAACAGCTTACGCCTCTACAATACCAAGTGACTCAAAAGGCTGCTACAGAAAAACCTTTTGATAATCCCTATTGGAATAATGAACAAGCCGGAATTTATGTGGACATAGTTTCAGGAGAGCCTCTGTTTAGTTCTCTGGATAAATACGACTCAGGAACCGGTTGGCCTAGTTTTACAAAACCCATAAATACCGCAAATGTTATTTTAAAACCCGCGAGACACTATTTGTTTTTTGTGCAAACTGAAGTGCTTTCTAAAAATGCGCAATCTCATTTAGGGCATGTATTTAATGACGGCCCAAAACCCACCGGTGAACGATATTGCATGAATTCGGCGGCATTGCGATTTATCCCAAAAGATCAAATGAGCAAAGAAGGCTATGAAGAGTATTTAACTCTTTTTAAATAGATTGCTTATGAAATTCATAAAGCCTGTGCATCGCTGTCCCTATCACTAACAAAGAAAAGATCATTGCTAAACTTAGGAAGTGGTTTGGCCAAAGCATCATGGCTATAAAAAAAACAAAGGCTTCAGCTCTTTCTATTAATCCTGGGCTGTAATGAAAACTTTTTTCTGAATCATTAGTCTTAAAAATACCCACAACAAGAAAACTCGTGATACAAAGTAGTATACTCGCCATCATTAACAAAGACCCAAGACCCCGCTCATTTGGATTAATAGCCCATAAGGCAAACACAACACCCACCTCAACCACGCGATCAGTCATAATATCCAATACACTACCCCAGTCAGAGCTATGGTTAGTTAGACGAGCAATAGTACCATCGAGGGTATCACAATATCCAGACAGTAATAGTAAACTAATGGCCAGATAGGGTAGATTTAGCCACAGTGCGGGTATCACTAAAAGACCCAATACGCCAGAAAAGAAGGTGACTTGATTTGGGGTCACTCGCTCTATCAACACAGGAGTAATTGGATTGACACAAAGGCGTTGATACAGTGGCCTAAGGTGTTGTTCTATCATAGATTTATCCTAATTTATTTAGCCAACGAACGAAAGTTCGAATTTTAGAAGAAAATATAAACGGCTTATAATACTCTCCCGCAACTCGCTTACTAATTTCACTAAAAGTGGGGTACGCTGCAATCGCATCGGTAAAAGTTCGCAAACTTTTCCGTTCTTTAACGGCTATAACCCAAGGTAAAATTAATTCACCCGCATGAGCGCCCACTATGCTCACACCCAAAATTTTAGCTTTTTTACCGGTTATGATTTTTATTTTGCCATTTACCTTATTTTCCGCTTGGGCTCTGTCCACCTCGGCGAAGGCAAATTCTGTGATTTTTAATGTAGGATCTTTTAAGGCCTCACTCGCCAATAGGCCCACGTGGGCTAATTCGGGCTCAGTATAAGTCACCCAAGGCACCGCTTTGTAATCTACTTTTGCAGGCCATTTAAAAGCAATATTTCTCAATGCAATACCCGCTTGATAACTAGCCATGTGCGTAAATTGATAAGGCCCTGTCACATCGCCTATGGCATAGATTTTTTTATTAGTGGTTTGAAGTCTGGCATTCGTGTTTATCCCTCTGGTGGTGTATTGAACGCCTGCTTTTTCCAAACCGAGCCCGTCCACATTAGCCACACGACCTGTTGATACCAACAAATGCGAGCCTGTGATAGTAATTGGGTTGTCCTGGTTTTCCAAATGAACACTAATGGTCTTATCAGCACTCTCTTCTATTTTGTTAATTTTAATTTGCTCATAAAGTGCTATCTGCATCGACTCAAGTTGACTTCGAATAATAGCCACGCAATCGGCATCATCCTTAGGAAGAATAGTAAAGGCTTCTAAAATAGTGACTTTAGACCCAAGCATTGCGAAAGCCTGAGCTAATTCACAGCCTATAGGACCTCCGCCGATAACAATCAAATGCTCAGGTTGTACTTTTAGGTTAAAGATGGTTTCATTAGTTAAATAAGAGACCTTGTTTAAGTTCTGGATAGGAGGGATGGCTGGAGATGAGCCTGTAGCAATCACAAAATGTTTGGCCCGAATAATTTTCCTTTTTAATTTAAACTGTTTTGGCCCTATAAAATGCCCTGCTTCTTGAATAACCTGAACACCTAGAGAGGTAAAACGTTCCACCGAATCATTTTTTGCAATACACGCTATCACATTATGCACCTGCTGCATCACTTGCAAAAAATCAATTTTCACCGATTTTGCCTGAATACCTAAAACAGTCGAATGTTTGGTTTGATAAAAGATTTTGGCAGTGTTCAATAGCGTTTTAGAAGGGATACAACCGTAATTTAAACAATCACCTCCCATTTTGTTTGGTTCAACCAATACCACTTGTAATCCCAATTGAGAGCAACCTGCAGCGATACTTAAGCCTGCAGAACCCCCGCCAATAATGGCCAAATCACAAAATAAATCTTTATCTTTCATTTTTTCAGTACCCTGTTTACCCTTTTTTTTGTAAAAAACAGGAATCAAAGAAAGAGCGGCTAATCCTAATAAAGGTAGAATAAATTTGGGTTCAAAAATAATCCCCAGATTAGGCTGAAGGCTTGCTGCAAATAGTTCGCCCAATCCATTACCAACAGACACATAGACAATAGAGCCAGGAATAATTCCTATAAAAGTGGCTATGATAAAAGTAGAAGCGCTCACACCCAATACGGCAGAAACGATATTAATCACCCAGAAAGGAAATAATGGGATAAGTCGCAAGGTGAGCAAATAAGAAAATGCATTGTCTTTAAACCCAGAACGCATCCGCTTAACCCAACCTGAAGCACGCTTGGAAAACACTTCGCCTAAGGACGATTGGACTGCAAAAAAAAGAATCGTTGCACCTAAAGTGGCACTTAGAACCACCAAAAAAGTTCCCCAAAGTATTCCAAATAAGAAGCCGCCTATTAAAGTCAAAAAGATAGCACCTGGGATAGAGAGTGCTACAGCCACTGTATAAATTATTATAAAAACGAAAGAGACCAGATAAAAATGTGATTTTGTTATGGCTATAAGCCATTCATGATTGTCTCGTAAACTGGCAAAACTTACGTATTTATTTAAGCCTAAACCCAAAAAAAGACCTAATAAAACTATTATAATTAATAAGGGCAGCCAAGTTTTTATTGCACTAATTTTCATAAGATGATGCCCTTTTCATTATTCACATAACGTTCTTACTTTCTTATCAGAAGTTTTTGACTTTCGACTAAAATGAAAATCCTTTTTTATTTGCCAATAGTGGCGTTGAGCTTTAATTGGCATCAAAAGTAACCGTATAAGACTATTATCTGATGGCTTGGAATACCCAGGTACACCAATTATTATAGCTTGTTGGGGAATATCTAATTTGATTGTTTGATGCAACCTATCCCAAAATGAAAATACAACCCCATAATTACTATTGGTTTCATTGAGATAATTGGAATGATGAATGCCATGCATTCTTGGAGTAACGATAATTTTATTAATTAGCCGTTCAAAGCGAAAAGGCAATTTGATATTGCTGTGTTGAAAAAAAGTATGTGCTTGAAAAAAAAATTCATAGCAAAAAAAGAGTAAGGGACTCACTCCAATCAACCCTAATTGCACCAACCTAAAGAGACTCGAATACATAATTTCCACACAATGAAAACGCATGGCGGTTGAAACATCTAAGTCAGGATCAGCGTGATGCACGACATGGAATCGCCACAACAACGGAAGTTTATGATTTAGAGCATGCCAGTAGTAAAAGCTTAAATCCATTAACAAAAACCCAAGTATAAACACTACCCATTGATTAAAGGGAAGCATAGATAGAAGGCCGAAATCATGGCTAAAGGTGAAAAGGACGGTGGCTTTTGCTAAGGGGCTAATAAACAGACTTGCGATGACATAAACCAAGAGGGTAAAGGTGAAATTAATTGCTAATCGCGGCAATAATGGGCGAGTTGCTTTTCTTAAAGGCCACTTTTTCTCTAAAACAAACAATGACAAATAAATAAAAATAAGAATGAGTACTAAGTAATATTGTACTGTACTGTAATTGATCTCAGACATTAGTTTAAAAGGCTCGTGAATTGTTTCTATAAACTTGCCTATAAAAATGGCTCAAGTCAATCCAATTATAATTATCTTTATTCATAGTAATCATTTTTCTCTTAAATTAGTGGTAGTTGTTGGACTGAAAATATTTTTCTATTTTCAATGTGTCTCTGTAAGAGTAAATGGTGTTCTTGCTTACATTTTTTTGTTTGGGTAAATAAACAGTAAGAAATTCAGTAAAATATTCTGCAAAATCAGTTGGTTTCATCGTTATCGCCTTGCAAATCAGGGATTATTCCTGGGTACCTAGTCTCCATTTTCAACTTTATATCGGGAAACACATCGATCGTCATACGAAGGTAATAGGCCCTTTCGTGAAAAGAGTCGTGTCCCATATAAGTTTTAAATACAGGCAGATATACGTAAGCGTTCGCCTAAATACGGGTTGCATTGATATTGATGCTTTGCACTGAAGCAAATCAAGCCCATTGGGTAATTCTATTCATCTTGGCCTTATATTTTATTCTGGGAAGAATTCTTCATGCTTATGCTTTTATTTATAATAAAAAGCATTTCAAATTTCGTGTGCGGGGAATGGTTCTGACGTTTTCTGCACTTTTTTCCTTGCGGTGTTGAACATTAGTTTAATACTTTTTAAACTCGGGTGATAAAACAATTATTTTTTTACCCTGCATAAATCTGTTCAAAGTATTTACTTTTTCTGAGCGGGCAATCTATTAGAAAAAGAATTATTGAGATCGCTGGACTTATTATACTCAGAAGCATTATGCACACCAAATTTGATTTAGGCAACATCGCCACGCGAAGATGCCAATAATCCAAATTTCTTAGAAATTAAGTGGTCAAGAGATAGTGAACCCGGGCCATAAAATAAAATCAAAGCAAGCAGCATAGCCCAGTAACGATGGTCTATTAAATCGAGATAGGTAAACTGAATGACAGCGGTCATAGCCAGTAAAGGCAATGTTGCAAGTCTTGTTGCAAACCCAAAGATAAGAAGTACAGGGCAAGCGAGCTCAAAAGAGGTTGCAAGACAAGCAGTAATTTCTGGAGGCACAAAAGGAACTTTATATTCTTCCCTAAACAAGAAGACGGTCGACTGCCAGTTTGATATTTTAGTCATGCCAGAATACCAGAAGATTTTAGCCATCCATAAGCGCATGAATAAAACAAGCACAGGAAGGGCAATTTTCTCCAAAACCTTTGTAACTGATAGATAAATTTGAATAATTTTAGAAATGAACGGCTTATTTATAGAAGTTTCTACCGAATTATTGAGCATTATTGCCTCCGGTTTTAATGATATTGTCGACCAGCTGCTCCTGTAACACAAAAGCAACTGCTGAAGTTAAGTCAAAATTTTGATTGATTGTTTGTGCATACTGGACGCTCTCTAAAAGCTTTGCACCTTCAAATAATTTCTTTATGAAATGCCACTGATCTTCGGCAATCCAATAGGTATGTATTTCGTTTTCCTTACAGCCAATAACACCATAAGCTGCTTCTGTCTTAAGGGTAATTGCTTTTGAACTACAATTCTCAATGGTATCATGAATATCAAACAACGGGTATTTGGACTGAAAAATACAAACTGAAGGACAAAAATTCAGTTTGATATGATCTATTTCCTCTTCGGGGATGGTCATTAAATCTTGAGGGGAAATGGACTTAGAGTCTACAGCCCCATACGCCAAATGTTTGAGCCATTCATAGTGGGCATAATCACTTAAATAGGGCAACTCAGACAGTTGCTGTAATGTGGAAAGAAAGTCAGGGAAATCTCCACCAAAATCATCAAGCCAGCCTGTCTTTGGTAAGTACTTATCCTTTTTGCAATAAGTATAGGCAACACTATTGGCACACTCATTGCCGATTAATTTCCAAACGCCTGGATAAGTAATCCTCAAAGCATTGATCATATTTTCAAAAATAGTCTGACGATAAACATCTAGCCGTTCTTGGGAGAAATCCGAGCTTATAAAACTTAAATCAACGTCTTTTTTAAAGATATTTCGATAAAAGGACTCTTGTAATTTAAGTAATTCATGCATTTGCTACCCCCCTATTGACTTTGTAAGACGAGAGGTATGACTCGCATTTTGAAGCTTCCTCAATTAAAACATTGAGAGAAGGGATGTCTGCATCCCATTCAAGTAAAGTTGGTATAGGGCCAAATCTTTGAACAGTATAATCGTATAGAGCCCACACCTCATCACACACATAATTATTGTGAGTATCTATACGCAGAGTACTATCGTTTGACAATTCTTTTATGGAATGACCAGCAATATGAATTTCTTTTACTAAATTAAATGGAATAGAATCAATGTACTCTTTGGTATTCCATCCGTGATTCCAGGATGAGATGAATAGGTTATTCACATCGAGCAGAATCTTGGCACCTGTTTGATTGCAAAGCTCCACCAAAAAATAGGATTCATGGAGCCTGGATGACTTATATTCTATATAGGAAGATGGGTTCTCAATAAGAATTTCTCGTTTTAAAAAATCCTGTGCTATCGATATACTGCGCTTAAAGGTGTTAAAACTTTCTTCTGTATAAGGCACTGGAAGTAAATCAGGCATGTGTATGCCACCAACATGTCCCCATGAAAGATGCTCAGAAACAAATTTAGGCTGCACCTGATGAACAAGATTCGATAGGCGATCCAAATGGACTTTGGAGATACCATCGGATGAACCCAAAGATAGCCCAACACCATGAAGGCTTATCGGATAATATTCGGAAATATTTAAAAGAGCTTTTATCTCATTTCCGCCGTTGGAGAAGAAATTTTCGCTATGAACTTCAAACCAGCCAATCGAAGGTCGCTCCTCTAGAACTTGTGTGTAATGAGGGTACCGAAGTCCAATACCTATTAGCGGGTTCAAAGTCATAATATACGAATCGATTAATTTGAAACTTCGATTTTATCTTTAATGTCTTGCCCAACAGCGCTAAAATCACCCGCATTTATTTTATCACATTGACCTTTTGGTACTAAGATCCACGATTCAGAATCACCTGCTTTATTTTGTCCAGCACAGGAGTGGGAAGAACCTTTGCAATCTGCTTTGTTTTCCTTAATTAATCCCTTGCCATCTTTAACAACGCTACATTTCTCCATTTCACCTTCAGCAAATGCAACACTAGTTGTTAAAGTTATCGCTGCTGCAACTGCTGTAAAAATTCCGTTTTTTATCATTTTAATGCCCCTTGATTAATATAACAGTTACATAACATGGTATTGGAAAACAATCATATTATTTCAGGACTATCCGATATGTTATCTTTTAAATATAGCACCGATCAATTCGCTGTCAAGGTTAAACAAGTTTATAAACTTTCGTGTTAAGGAGTAACTTGGGATTAAGATCCATCGTTGAGACTATTATTATTCTGTAAAATCCTTCCTTAAAATAATCAATACAACGCTAAATATTTGTAGAAAAACGCTATTTCAGAATACAATTTATTACTACCTTCGATTGCAGTTGCTTTATTTTGAATAGTCACTTGATCAAGATATAAATTATCAATATATTCACCATAACGCTCAATTTCCTTTTTAACCTCTTTGACAATATCCGCTGTACTTGATGTTCCTGTTAACTCAGAAAAGTCTCTCAAATAGTCTTTTTTAATGGCCTGAACTTCGACCTCATCTTTTACAGGTAAAACAGACAGAAGTATCGCGATATCAGCTCTGGTTTCTTTTTTTACTATATTGTTCCATACATCTTTAATGAGAATTTGTTTGTTCTGCGCTTGCATTTTCAAAGAAGATATAAGCAGCTCATTTTGTCTGATAAAGAAATATGAAATCACAGCTGAGCTAACCATCATGGAGAGAGCAAGAATTAAAACTAAATTACTTAGGTATTTACTTGTTTTACTCCTTTTTTTCTTTCATATTCCTTCTTCAGCTAATGAACATGATATTATCGATATATTAAGCTCAACGTTTTAATGAAAAGTTTAGGTGAATATTAAAAGATGTCAAGGCTTTCCCAGCCACGATTACTGGCTTACCGCTGACGGTAGTCTGTTTAAAGGCTATAGAGTCTGTATTAATCACCACAATTTCCCGAATCTTTACTTAATGAATACATACTCATTACATCATTTCCCCTTCCAAACTTCTTAATTCGAACCGCAAAACAAATCCGGATGCAAACTAAGTGGGAAGGAGAATTATATTAAAACAGTGCAACTTATTATAAGTCTTTAGGGTCGATGCCTTTAATTTTTGGCCAATTAATATTTGCCTTCTTTATGTTGCCAGGTATATTTTTTGCCCAAACATCTTGTGTTTTGCTGTTTAAATTTAGATAGAGTGTTCCATCCACAATTCTCCAAGCTAAAGGATCACTCACTATTTTGCTCCCAACGGATACGCCATACGCGCAATATCCTCCATAAGCGGGAAGATATTTTTCAGGATTTGCAAGAAATGTTTTTTTGTTCTCTTGATTAGAAAAAATATAACTCACACCTTCATAATATCCCGTGTAGTTTCCGCTACCACGTACAGGCCCACCTTGTTGAAAATAAGACACAGGATCATACCCCTGAATACCCACCAAACTGTAGGAAATATCTGAAGCCCAGGCAAGAACTGGCATCATAAAAATAAATATTAATTGCGGTATATACAATGATTTAATTTTTTTCATCGCTGCTATCCTTATAAAATTGTTAACCATATTTAAATCTTTTTACATTGAAGTGGTACGGAAAATCTTTCCCTGGACTTGCACCTGCCGCATAACAAAGCGGCGCTTTTGTTGCCAAAAAAATTGCGGCTCTTGTTTATAATAAACCATCCAATGCTACTTTTAATTACACACATTTAGGCAGCCTGGCGACCATTATTAGAAAAGCATCAATAGTTGAATTAAATCATTTCAGCTTTTATGGAGCGCTTGCCTGGTGGTTTTGAGGAGTTGTCCATGTATCCTTCCTTGTAGGAGCACGAAATAAATTCTCTGTGCTGTCCGATTGAGTATGGTCCTTTTTTACTTTTAGAGCAAATAATTTACTTATTACCTCCATTAAGAAAAAGAAATACAGATAGAAAAAACCAATGATTTTAATGAATGACTAGAAACGAGGCATAATAGTGTTTTAGACAAAAGGATTCAATTGATGGACAAACAATTGTTCCTCAAGCCAAACATACAATTTTTTTACCAAATAGCTTGCCGCTTTCTCATCCTTCATTTCATAGCTTAATTGTTCACAAATTTCTATGAAAGAAGCCTTGTTTTGGATTGGCTTAACATATTTTGCTCTAACTTATCCATTAGATAATATCTTATTTGAAGTTGGCGGCGCCAAATGACTAAAGATTGTGAATGAGCCATTTTTTTAGGACGAGGAGGATGCTTGTAACCATCTCTTGATGCTTTAATGAGGTCAAAACTGTTCCAATGCATTGATAATAAATGACAAGATGGATGAAGATAAAACTTCATGTCAGGTTTAAGCTCCCTGTTGATAATATTATCCAGCTTAAAGGTAGCTGATTAATTGATAAATTGCAAAAACCAGGCAAAACCACTCAACTGCCTAAGCTCTGTTTATCAAAGGCAAATCTTGTTGTGAGCCATAAACATGGCATATTACTTCACGTTATTTTCCTGCATTTTTGAATAGTGGCAAATACTTACCATAACCTCTTTTCTGCAGATCCTTGACTGGAATAAATTCCAGCGCCGCAGAATTCATGCAAAAACGTTTATTGGTGGGCGGAGGGCCGTCACCAAAAACATGCCCCAAATGTGATTTTCCATGTTTGGAAATCACTTCAGTCCGACTAGTAAACATGCTGCTATCATCTTTATATATTATGTTTCCAGGTTCTAGCGGTTTGGTAAAACTCGGCCAGCCAGTCTTAGAGTCATATTTATCGAGCGAAATAAATAATGGTTCACCGGTAACAACATCAACATAAATACCTTGCTCTTCATTATTCCAATAAGCATTATTAAACGGGGATTCTGTACCCTGTTGTTGAGTAACATTATATTGAATTGTTGATAATTTTTGTTTGATGACAGCATCTGAAGGTCGTTTATAGGCTTGTTCTGCATAGGCTGTCAAAGAGGCAACACTCATGAAAAAAAATAACAAACCTTTGATAATACTCTTCATGGTGGTTTCTCACTGATTAATGCTCTATTCTTAAGTATAGTCAGAATTCCGAACAACAGAATTCCGAACAACTGTCAATTTCCTTGACGTAAGTTATATGGTCTGCTACAAATATAAAGGGCAAGAGGATACTGTCGTATTCCAATCTATCCAAAAATAAGGAGAGGTATCGTGCAACGTATTAAAAAAATCTCTATCGCTAACGCACAAGGCAAAGCTAAAGAGCTACTCGAAGGCACAAAAAAAGCTATGGGCACTGAATTAAATCTATTCAGCACATTTGCCAACTCACCAGCGGCACTGGAAGCCTACATTGGGATTATGACCTCTCTTAGCAAAGGTGCTCTTAACCCTAAACTACGCGAACAAATCGCATTGGTCTCAGCAGGTTATAATGGCTGTAACTACTGCGCATCCGCTCATACCTATCTTGGAGAAAAAGCAGGGATTAATAAAGATGAACTTAAAGAAAACCTCTCAGGAAAATCGTCTGATAAGAAAACACAAGTGGCTCTCAATTTTGCTACTCAACTGATTGAACGTCGTGGTGGGGTGAGTGAGTTCGACATCAAGACTGTCCGTGAAGCTGGATTTAGTGATGAAGAAATGGTTGAAATTTTAGCGCATGTAGCGATGAACACTTTCACTAACTACTTCAACGAAGCATTCAAGACGGACATCGACTTCCCTGTCGTTGATACCCATAAAGGACGTACTGCAGCATAAATTATTCTAAGGGGTGGCTTAAAAACCACCTCCTTAATAGAAAATCCAAATTATATTTTGCCCCAAATACAAACCACCCTAAGATTCAATCCTCAAGTTTTTATTCTTGACTTTATAGAACGTCGATTTACAGCGGTTGAACTGGAAGATCCAGAGATCTCGAAATACCAATTGACTCAATGGACAAGCTTTTTGGTATCTACGTTTTTATTTTAGAACAAAAAACATCAGAGAAAAAGTTGCCATTCTTATTAGCGATCAATTGCCCCACACATTTTTCCCGAAATAGATACTATTCTATGGCGGGATATTTATCTTTTAATTGTTCGTGTCTTTCCAAGCTAGACTAGACATCATTATTATAAAAAAATCAGGACCAGAAGAAGGAGTATATATTCGTGCTGGAACCACAAATAGAAAAGCTGACACAGAAATGATTAAAGAGTTAAATCGCATAGTCAGCAATCAAACTTTTGATGAGCAACCCTTAACTGCATTGAACTCCGAAGCGATAGACTTCAGAGCTGCTTTAGAGCAATTCGAAAAAATTAGGAAGATCGATAAGAAAGATCTAGAAACGGTCGTTATCTTAATGGATTATCAAGGCAAAAAAGTACCTACAGTTCAGGGTTAATATTATTTGGTAAGGACAGAGCCAAAATATTTCCAGATGCATGGATTCAAGCGGGTCGATTTCAAGGAACAGACGAGAGCTTTATTGTAGATAATGCTGAATTTCATAATTCTCCTGGAAAAGCAATTAAAGAAGCAAGCTTTGCTTTTAATAAGCTTTGCTTTTAATAAGGCTATACTGACGAAACAGCCTGATGCAAAGATCGTCATTCCTCCTCCATCAGTTGCAGTGATTAGCTGGAAAGCGAACACTCAGCGCGACGATCATATTCGCCTTTTGCAGGACGAGGGGGATATGGTATGGCAAAAGAAAAACAATTATGGTTTGCGCAGCCATATAGAGTTAGCTATTTTGCGTTACAAAAAAGTCATGGGGACAGCCATGAAAGCAAGGGAATTACCTCAGCAAAAAACAGAATGTGGGATTGCTACGCGTGCTTTAAACGAATCACTTCACTGGGTATGCCAGTCTCTGTGAAAGTGAAGTAAAACCAATTCGGTTAGGTGAAATGTTGCCTAATTTTGATTTATTCAACAATGCCATATTGGATCATCCCGCCAATTATTTATAAATCCCATTTCAATTCCTGAAAACTGCTCATTTCTTTCAAATAGCTCAAAGAGCTTTATTTTCCAATTAGATTCAGGTGCAATTGTTTCTAATAATTGATCTATGATAAAAGCGATTAATTGAAAACGATAGTTACCATCAATATGGGTTTTAATAGGCGCATTCTTAGGTATTAGCGGAGGAATAACAAGCCATCTATTCCATAATCTTGAATGATGAGCACAGAGGTTCCTTGTATAGGTTAAACTTTTTATCCAAGATTCAATTACAGTTGTATGCTGACCTAAAAAAGAAGCAATCTCATTACGCACATCTTTCGACTGGATATTATTAAACATCTTAGAACAGACACCAAAGGAGAGTGCCTCAACCATCATCCAAATTGGTGGAAAATATGGTTTATCATAATTCTTATGATAATGTTGAATAAATAGTTCCTGCTTATTGGTACTAATCGTTTTAATTGTTTTTAGATAATCATCAAAAAAATCTCTTTCTCTATTTGCACCAGCTTTAGCCTTAAAATAATTTCGTTCTACATACCAAAAAGGATTAAATCGGATACTTGTCACATTGGTTAATGCCGCTCGAAATGCCACCTCTATTTTTTCAATTGCATCAGCAACAAGTAACCTTAGCTCTCTGTCAAATTGATAAAGCTGCCAAACTTGTTCAAATGTAGCGTTTTCTTTAAACTGGCGAGGGTTCTTTGCATTGTGGGATTGCTTAAAAGGCAAAAGATAGGATGATAAGCGATAATAACTTACTGTTTCCAATGCACGAATAGCTAGTTTTTGATCCTCAATCTGCAAACCCTGAGAAAATAAAAACTCCAGCTGTTGACTAACAGTAAGTGCAGGTTTCGTATAACTCTTTTCAGCCATAAAAAAATAACCCGTCGTGGTGCGCATCATTGAGAGGCGTGACGGGCATGGTTAATTATATTATAGCGCAACCACTCTCAAATTCAAATACGCGTTTTGTATTTTTATTAACTCAGGTAATAAGAGATTATACCATTCAGAGTCAGTCTAATCAAAATACTAATAATCAACAATAGGACTCTAATGTGGCTGTATGTCGCACAGGGAAATATTGATTGGGACTGCCTAGCGCTGCCTGACACAACAGTGACGAAATCGTGCCGTAACAGTGACCGTTTGTAGTGTATTTGTGGCAGTTCTAGGCAGTAATTCGATGATTTGATGCATCGTAAGTTGTTGATTTATAATGTTTTCTATTATTGAGTATCAGGCTTCGAACCAAGGTGTCGGGGGTTCGAGTCCCTCCGAGCGCGCCATTTAAAATCAAGCACTTACCTCGGGTCTTTCCCAATTACGGGGGCACTCAATCATCAGCATAGTACTCTAACCCTTGTTCTATAATTTTCAAAGTTTTTAAAACCATAAGCACGACGTTGAATCAGTTTCATCTTCCGATGAAAGCCTTCAGTGATACCATTTGATTTACTAAATCGCCACATACAAACAACTTCTTCTTTCCAGTTATCGAGCGTTTTACCTAGAGCTGCTAGAGGTTTAAAGGGGCTTTGCTTCAGTTCGTCGAGCATTTCCAAAAAGCGAGGGATTAACTGACGTGCTCGGTTCTTGGTAAGCATTTTTTTCATGAGTATATTGTGTAACTGTTGTTGGAATTGATAGACGGCTTCAATAGCTGGATTGTCTGCCAGGAAAGCATCGCGCTTGGCTTTTTTTAAGGGTGTTAATCGTTCAGGCTTGGTTCTTAAGAGCGCCATGATGCCGCGATTGCTTTTGACGTTGCTTGCAAGTTCCCTATAAGTCATCATGCATTGGTGTTGCATTAAGCGAATGACATGGAATCGGTCAGCGACTATTTTGGCGTTGGGGAAATGCTTTTTAACGATGGAACGATAGGTAGTGCTTAAATCGATGCAGACGACTCTAACCCGCTCTTTACCCGGTAAAGCAGCGAGGTAAGCGGCCAGGTCGGTTTCACTTCGCCCTTTGACGATATCAAATACTTTATTCTTTCTTAAGTTACAGAGTGTTGTAACGAATCCTTGTTTTCGGTTAAAGAAATGTTCATCAATTCCTAAAACGGATGGGCAGTATGCATTGGTCCGCTCCTTATCTTGTTCTTTATAGTGGCGTTGATACCATCGTTCAATGGTTGCCTTACCCTTCTTAAATAGACTGGCTAACTCGCTTTGAGAAATCCCCGAGGTATGTTTATGAAAAACAGCGGCTTGTAGACGCCAAGTGGAACGTTGATACTTATTAATACCAGGAAATTGCTGGTTGCCATAACGATGACAACGATTGCAATAAAGCTTATAGGCTTTGAATTGTAAGAGACTGCGTCTGTGACCTACTAGTTCGTGATGAACAGTACGAATGTAGGAATCTTTCTTGCGCACTTCTTTACTTTGACAATGGCCACATCTTGGTAATCGGTTGTAAGAAAGTTCCAATATCAAAGGTTGATAACCCCGTACTTTTTTTATGGAAAAGCCAGGTAAATTTAAGATAAGATCATGTTTCGGCACTTTAATCTCCATTTCGATCGCTAAATCAATGGGTTAGTTTAAACTAACTTGATTAAAGTGCCCCCTTAAATGAGAAAGAGCCGCCTTTTGCCAGGCATGATTATTACATCGTGTTACTGGATGACCCTGATAAGTAAACACAAAAATGGGATGCTTACCTAACTGTGACTTTAAAATAGTAAGGGCCTGTTTGTTAAGCGGTACTGGAATGGGTCTTTTTGATTTGGATTCATCAGCATGGATAAGGGCATGCTTTTGAATCAAGTTAACCTGGCTCCATTTCAATTGCGTAACATTGGATTCTCTTAAGCCAGTGGCTAAGGTAAAAGAAGCCATTGCTTTCAAGTGGGAAGGTAATTCCCTCAGTAAACCATTCACTTCTTGTTTTGTTAGCCAACGAATCCTTTTATTTTCAACTTTCTTCATTCGGATTGATGGTACTGCTTCGAGCCAGCCCCATTCCTTATGGGCACGATTTAAAATAGCTCGAACAAGCTCTAGTACTCGATTAACAGTAGTCGGAGAAACGTTTTCAGGCTCTTTCTTTTTGGCAATCCAATCAATCAAATCACGATCGATCTCGCACAACTTTTTTGTCCGAAAAAATTGATCCAGCCAAGCCAGATGAATTTTATCGGTTACCAAACTGCGCTTATGTGTAGATTCTTCTAACCAACGAACTACAGCATCCATCCATGATTTTTTAGGTACTGATTTGATTGTTGCCTGAGCCCACAGTTCATGCTTGAACTGATCATGAAACCGTTGGGCATCTTCTTTTATTTCAGTCCCAGTAGTTTTTCGTATTCTTTTTCCTTTGTGATGGATATCAACCCACCAAACTCCCTCTCTTTTGTAGAGTGCCATTTTGTATTACTCCTATGGTCACCCTGCGATGCGTCAACGTAAAAGTACTTGTTTCGAATATACATCGCAAGGTCTTGTTCAATAAAAATCCATTTTCTGCCTGTCATTCAGCACCCTAATGGGACCACTTTGTCATCACCTAAAGGGACCACCCCATTAGCACTTAATGGGACCACCTAGTCATCACATAAAGGGACCGGGCTGTCAGCAGCTAAAGGGACCACCCCACCTATCAAACTTTGGTTAAAAATGAACATAATTTTTCTCTGTTTATTCATAAATGGGGAAATGGATGTCAAACCGGAGATTTGAGATGCACGAATATATCATTATTATTAGCCAATTGCGTCAAGGCGCTACGCTCAGAGGGCTGTCCCGTGACAAACTTGCCGATAGAAAAACGCTTAGGAGGGTGCGTGACATTGCGATAGAGCAAGGCTGGTTAGAAAAGGATAAGTCAATCCCCACAGAACAGGAACTGGCGTTATTTTTTGAAAAGAGCAGTGCCAATAGCTTTTTGAGCATACAGCCATACCGGGTGAAGATTGAAGAATGGACCAGACAGGGCGTTCAGGCCAGCACTATCTATGCTCATTTACAACGAGAACATGGTTTTAAAAGTAGTTATAGCGTTGTTCAACGCTATATCAAGTCTTACAAGGAAAAACAACGAGCGGTCACCACGATATTAGAGTTTAAACCGGGCGAATCAGCACAGGTTGACTTTGGGCAAGGACCTAAAATTACTGATGGCAAAGGAGAGGAACAGAAGACCTGGATCTTTGTGATGGTGCTCTCCTGGAGCCGTCATATGTATGCAGAAATGGTCTTACATCAGGATGTTGAGACATGGCTTGCCTGCCATCGGCGTGCCTTTGAATGGTTTAATGGTGTTCCAGAAAAAATAATTATAGATAACGCGAAGTGTGCGATTACGAAAGCTTGTTACCACAACCCTTGCGTTCAAAAGGCATATGGGGAGTGCGCATCAGGCTATGGTTTTATTATTTCCCCATGTCCTCCGTATGATCCCCAGAAAAAAGGCCGAGTTGAATCCGGGGTTAAGTACGTTAAAAACCGCTTTGTTCCACTGCGCCAGTTTAGAAGCTTAAACGATGCGAACGAGCAGTTAAAGATCTGGTTAATACAAGAGGCTGGCGCGCGCAACCACGGCACTACTCATGAAAAGCCTTTGGTTCTATTTGAAATTGAACAACCTCTTCTTAAAAAACTGCCTAACCATCCGCCCGAGTTTGCGGCGTGGGAAAAGGTCAAGCTTCATGGTGATTGCCATGTGCAATACAAGAAATGCCGATATTCAGGTCCATATCGCCTCGCACGGCAAGAGCTTTGGCTTAGAGCAACGGATACAACTATCCGACTGTATTTCAATCATCAACTGGTAGCACTCCATCCGAAACTCGAAATACCAGGCACCAAACATACAATACCAGAACACCTTCCACCGAATGCTTTGGCTTACTCGATGCGAGATGCCCAGTGGTGCCTAAAGCAAGCACATGAAGTTGGAAGCCAATGCGTGATTGCTATTGAGGGACTATTAAATGATTCAGTCGTAGATTATCTTCGGGCTGCACAAAGCATTCTCGGTCTTAGGAAAAAATATGGCGATGACCGTCTGGAGGCTGCTTGCCATAGAGCGCTTGTTTTTCAAAGCGTGCATTATAAAACAATCAAGACGATGCTAGAGGTTGGGGCTGAAAAGCAAGCCTTACCGCATGAGGAAGAACCGACAACATTGGCCAAACCCTATTCGGTAGGGGGAAAGTTCTGCCGGAATACGTCCCACTTATTACACTAATACAAACAACAGGAGACAAATGATGATAAACCCGATGCCCGAGCTATCTTCGCAGTTAAAACAACTACGGTTATCGCATGTTGCTGAGAACATCCCGCTGCGTAACCGTGAGTCTATAGAAAAGAAGCTAAGCTACCCTGAGTTTCTGGGATTACTGCTTCAAGATGAGTTATTAGGAAGGGAAAACAAAAAATTAAGAACACGAATGAAGCGTGCACGTATCCGTGGTGACAAGACGATAGAATCATTCGATTTTGACTTTAACCTTAAAATCAATCGCGCTCAAATACAGGAGTTAATCTCGTGTTCATTTATTGCAGAAAAAGTTCCCATTCTCATCGTAGGACCTTGTGGAACAGGGAAATCTCATATTGCTCAAGCCATAGCTCATTGTGCGATACAAAGAGGAATCGATACACTCTGGCTTTCGCAAAATCAACTCTTTAATGAGTTGCAAGCAGCTAGAGCATCAGGTCGATTTGATAAAAAGTTCTCAGAACTGGTGAAAATGCCACTACTAATCATCGATGATTTTGGACTAAGACCATTACGCAACCCCCAGGATGAGGATTTTCACGACCTAATCTCGGAAAGATATGAGCGTGCATCAACGATCATTACATCCAATCTGGACTTTAGCGAATGGGGTTCTGCTTTCCCTAATCGATTACTTGCTGCAGCCACTATCGATAGATTAAGACATAATTCATATCGGGTTACATTAGATGGTCCCAGTTACAGAGGAGAGCGAGAAACAAAAAAGCGAAAATAACATGTATAATTAACTAAAAGTGGACAAGTTTGATAGGTACCGTTTTGACATTTTAGGCGGTCCCATTAGCTGCTGATCGACGGTCCCTTTAGCATGCTGAATGACACTGCCAATTTTTACACCTGGTAATCGGCCAGTTGCTACTAAACGTCTGATGGTTTCTTTATGCGCTCCCAGAAACTCGGCTGCTTTTTCAAGATCGAGTGTTTTCATGTAATTTTCCTATTCAAACAATTTTTGAACGTTGGTTTTGGAGGTGTGGATATCGAGAATAATTCGGTAAAGCTTAATCAGTTGCTTCTCAGATAATAATTTTTCTGGCAATTTTTGGTTTAAGTAGATGGAGCGGATTTCTTTAACGGAATAGCTTGTAAAGTCTGCGATTGTCTCAAAAGTATAATTGGTGGATTCAAGTAAAAATTGAATCATACCCTGATATACCTTCAACCGTGAATTCCTGTTCACTGAGAACTCCTTTCTAATTATTGAGGCTAATCGTCGTCATTTGTTATAACAACAATGATTTAAATAATAACAATGTTGTTATTAAAGTCAAACATTATTGTTGGATTGTGTTCCGTAAATAAATTAGTGTTTGTTTAAATCTGCTCTTACTGTACAATTTTGTTTTTGGAAGAAACTAAGGTGTTTTATGGAGATTGAGGAACTAGACCTTGACCATGAGCAGCGTTGCGCGATTGCTCAAAACCTTAGTGAACTTATGGCGATTCGCAATACAACGGAAACGAAAGTCGCTCAGGAGTTGAATATTCCTGTAATGACTATTAGACGGTTACTATCCGGTGAAACCACAGACCCGAGAGTCTATACATTAAAAACGCTTGCTGATTACTTCGGTGTTACTGTTGATACATTGCTTGCGCCCAACTCTAAAACCAATCCTCACCATCTTAATCATTCTCGGCCTACTTTTGTTCCTGTCTTTGATTGGGATACTGCGAAAAATGCTGGCGCTGTTGATCTAAAGAAGTGGAAAGAGTGGCTGCCTATTACCATTGAAAAAAATCAGAGTTTAAGTGCTCAAGCCTTTGCTCTTGAAAGCCGCCCCTCGATGTATCCGCGCTATTCGCCAGGAACGGTTTTTGTTTTTGATCCGGAGTTAACCCCGGCTGATGGTGATTTAGTATTGGTTAATTTACGGGAAAATAACGAACTAACGTTACGAGGATTATATATCGATCCCCCCGAATGGGAACTACATCCCATTAATCAGGGCGCACCCATTCTGAAATTTGATAAAAATGCACATGAGATAGTCGCTGTAGTGTTCTTAACACTGTTTTTTAATAGGAAAATACGCTCCCAAGGATGATGTACCATGTTGTTGCAGCCGTTAACTGAAACGTTTTCAAATCTTCTGTACCCTAAACGAAAAAATAAACGCGCGCGAAAATCGTTTATCCTCTACAAAATTGTTGATTTCTATCCTTACCACGACCAAGGGTATTACAAAGTCCAATACATCAATTCAAAAGCTGTTATTGATCTGACGATAAACGATATCGTTTTTGATTTAGATATTCTCCATGGCTTACACCCTGTACAAAGCTGCTATATCGGTATCGAATACTCAAAAACAGTTAAATCCAATTCCACTGAAATACGCCAACTTAAACAGGAAAATACCTTTGGTGCTTATTCTGTATCCCGATACGGCAGCTATAACCTTCTTTTTCAAACGAGGGACGGCCTGATTGGTATTGAACATTGGCCAACACAAAAGCAGAGCATTATGCATCCTCAAGAGGTGGCCTTATCCAGAGAGTTAATTAAGGAATTTGATGCAGCACAGGCCTTTTATATTGGCCTTCTTGCCGGTTTAAAAATGAGCACGGCTCCATTAAATCCAATGCCTCCTGCGAAAATTAGCCATCTGCGACTAGTCAAACGAGAGAGTTTTAATGAGCACTAAAAGTGGAAAACAAACATTTATAGACAATCCTATAGCCTATAAAGTGCTCCTGTTACTGAGCATGCTTTATATGAGCATCATGCTTTGCAATGCTGTTTTAACCAATCGCTATATAGGTACTGATGCCTTATTCGTCTTGGGAGGATCCTTTACTTCCCCGTTAGTATTCATTTTGGACGATATCATTGCAGAGGTGTATGGCTATAAAATTACACAATGGTTAATCGTTTCTGGATTTCTGGCACAATTATTTTTTGTTCTAGTATGCCAACTCGTTCTAATTTCACCTCATCCTGTCTTTTTTAAAGAACAAGGCTTTTATAATTATGTATTGGGCTTATCGTTACTGCGGATCACCATCAGTGGTTTTATTGCCTATATTGTCGCCAATTTAGCCAATTCTTATATTTTAACCCGATGGAAAGTACTCCTTAAAGGTCGGCATTTTTGGTTAAGGAGTTTGGGATCGTCTACTTTCTCAGAACTCCTTTACTCTTTTTTCGCCATTTTAATGATGGAACTGGCCTCTATTCCTTTAAGCAGTATCTTAAAAGTGGTGGCGATAAGTTTTTCAATAAAAGCGATTTACAGCATTGTGTTTGCAGGTCCTGCAAATCTTTTTGTTAACTGCATTAAAAATAAAACGGGAATGGATGTTTATGACTTTCCCAAGAAATTTACCCCTTTTAAGTATTCAAAAGAACATCAGGAGATCATTGCATGATTGAGAAAATAGTCTCAGGTGGACAAACTGGCGTTGATCAAGCAGCCTTATTAATTGCTACTGAAATGGGTATCGACATCGGTGGCTGGTGTCCGAAAGGCGGCCTGGATGAGAACAACGTTAATGTCTTAAAGCAATTCCCTGCCTTAAAAGAAGCAACAACCAGTGATCCCGATGAGCGGACGAAATTAAATATCCGTGATTCGGACGGAACCTTAATTATTGTGCCAAGCTGGCCTTTGCCTGAAAGGGTAAAGGATGGCACAAAGTTAACCATTGAGGATGCAGAGCGTCAAAAGAAACACCATCTAATTATTAGTCTGGATAATAAAGATGAGGCTGTGCAGAATATAAAAGCCTGGATAAATGACAATGATATTCGCGTGTTAAACATTGGTGGACCCAGAGAATCGAATAGTCCGGGGATTCATCAAGAGGCTTGTGAGCTATTTCGGGATTTGTTTAAAAATTTATCTCACAGATTAAGCATATAGCAACGGGGCAGGTTGATCTGCCCTTTAGCAATGCGACTCATTTCATGAAAACGACATTAACACCACTAATAACAACCTCTGATTCTTATATGTATGATTCATGAAGAATCTCCTCCCGCATAGATTATGAGAAAATTCTACTTTTGGCATCAGTTATTTTGCGGGGGATTGCCATGTCGAATCAAGCCTAAATTTCCTATCTAAGCGGTAGATGTTTTACTGCATTAAATTTTAAAATTTTTCATTAATTCTACGAAATTTTCGCTCATCTTATAATGTAAAAATTCATTAGAAACGCTGGTAATGTATTTAAATTCTTCTAATCTATTTAATAATGGTAAAAATTTTTCAGTATAATCATATCGAAATACTGGCTTATTGAAAGTTAAAATTGCAATTTTTTCTATAACGAAAAACTCTCTAACATCATGGAATTGAGGGTTACAAATATCCTCCTTCATTTCCATCATTATCGAATAATAACTTTTAAATAAATTTTTAATATTCTGATAATTCTGTTTTTTGACCTCAGATTTTTGAATATGGTTCTGTAATTTAAAAAACAAATAGCCGCCGAAAATGGTGACAATAACTCCAATAGTTATTTCAATAGATATATTTTCCATAAGTTACCAGGGTCTTTTGACATTTCATCCATCACCGAAGCTTTATTTTTTTCACCGGTTCTTCTTCATCTATTTCCAGCCGTTTTTTTAATTCTTTATTTTCTTGTGTCATTCAGCATGCTAAAGGGACCGTCGATCAGCAGCTAATGGGACCGCCTAAAATGTCAAAACGGTACCTATCAAACTTGTCCACTTTTAGTTAATTATACATGTTATTTTCGCTTTTTTGTTTCTCGCTCTCCTCTGTAACTGGGACCATCTAATGTAACCCGATATGAATTATGTCTTAATCTATCGATAGTGGCTGCAGCAAGTAATCGATTAGGGAAAGCAGAACCCCATTCGCTAAAGTCCAGATTGGATGTAATGATCGTTGATGCACGCTCATATCTTTCCGAGATTAGGTCGTGAAAATCCTCATCCTGGGGGTTGCGTAATGGTCTTAGTCCAAAATCATCGATGATTAGTAGTGGCATTTTCACCAGTTCTGAGAACTTTTTATCAAATCGACCTGATGCTCTAGCTGCTTGCAACTCATTAAAGAGTTGATTTTGCGAAAGCCAGAGTGTATCGATTCCTCTTTGTATCGCACAATGAGCTATGGCTTGAGCAATATGAGATTTCCCTGTTCCACAAGGTCCTACGATGAGAATGGGAACTTTTTCTGCAATAAATGAACACGAGATTAACTCCTGTATTTGAGCGCGATTGATTTTAAGGTTAAAGTCAAAATCGAATGATTCTATCGTCTTGTCACCACGGATACGTGCACGCTTCATTCGTGTTCTTAATTTTTTGTTTTCCCTTCCTAATAACTCATCTTGAAGCAGTAATCCCAGAAACTCAGGGTAGCTTAGCTTCTTTTCTATAGACTCACGGTTACGCAGCGGGATGTTCTCAGCAACATGCGATAACCGTAGTTGTTTTAACTGCGAAGATAGCTCGGGCATCGGGTTTATCATCATTTGTCTCCTGTTGTTTGTATTAGTGTAATAAGTGGGACGTATTCCGGCAGAACTTTCCCCCTACCGAATAGGGTTTGGCCAATGTTGTCGGTTCTTCCTCATGCGGTAAGGCTTGCTTTTCAGCCCCAACCTCTAGCATCGTCTTGATTGTTTTATAATGCACGCTTTGAAAAACAAGCGCTCTATGGCAAGCAGCCTCCAGACGGTCATCGCCATATTTTTTCCTAAGACCGAGAATGCTTTGTGCAGCCCGAAGATAATCTACGACTGAATCATTTAATAGTCCCTCAATAGCAATCACGCATTGGCTTCCAACTTCATGTGCTTGCTTTAGGCACCACTGGGCATCTCGCATCGAGTAAGCCAAAGCATTCGGTGGAAGGTGTTCTGGTATTGTATGTTTGGTGCCTGGTATTTCGAGTTTCGGATGGAGTGCTACCAGTTGATGATTGAAATACAGTCGGATAGTTGTATCCGTTGCTCTAAGCCAAAGCTCTTGCCGTGCGAGGCGATATGGACCTGAATATCGGCATTTCTTGTATTGCACATGGCAATCACCATGAAGCTTGACCTTTTCCCACGCCGCAAACTCGGGCGGATGGTTAGGCAGTTTTTTAAGAAGAGGTTGTTCAATTTCAAATAGAACCAAAGGCTTTTCATGAGTAGTGCCGTGGTTGCGCGCGCCAGCCTCTTGTATTAACCAGATCTTTAACTGCTCGTTCGCATCGTTTAAGCTTCTAAACTGGCGCAGTGGAACAAAGCGGTTTTTAACGTACTTAACCCCGGATTCAACTCGGCCTTTTTTCTGGGGATCATACGGAGGACATGGGGAAATAATAAAACCATAGCCTGATGCGCACTCCCCATATGCCTTTTGAACGCAAGGGTTGTGGTAACAAGCTTTCGTAATCGCACACTTCGCGTTATCTATAATTATTTTTTCTGGAACACCATTAAACCATTCAAAGGCACGCCGATGGCAGGCAAGCCATGTCTCAACATCCTGATGTAAGACCATTTCTGCATACATATGACGGCTCCAGGAGAGCACCATCACAAAGATCCAGGTCTTCTGTTCCTCTCCTTTGCCATCAGTAATTTTAGGTCCTTGCCCAAAGTCAACCTGTGCTGATTCGCCCGGTTTAAACTCTAATATCGTGGTGACCGCTCGTTGTTTTTCCTTGTAAGACTTGATATAGCGTTGAACAACGCTATAACTACTTTTAAAACCATGTTCTCGTTGTAAATGAGCATAGATAGTGCTGGCCTGAACGCCCTGTCTGGTCCATTCTTCAATCTTCACCCGGTATGGCTGTATGCTCAAAAAGCTATTGGCACTGCTCTTTTCAAAAAATAACGCCAGTTCCTGTTCTGTGGGGATTGACTTATCCTTTTCTAACCAGCCTTGCTCTATCGCAATGTCACGCACCCTCCTAAGCGTTTTTCTATCGGCAAGTTTGTCACGGGACAGCCCTCTGAGCGTAGCGCCTTGACGCAATTGGCTAATAATAATGATATATTCGTGCATCTCAAATCTCCGGTTTGACATCCATTTCCCCATTTATGAATAAACAGAGAAAAATTATGTTCATTTTTAACCAAAGTTTGATAGGTGGGGTGGTCCCTTTAGCTGCTGACAGCCCGGTCCCTTTATGTGATGACTAGGTGGTCCCATTAAGTGCTAATGGGGTGGTCCCTTTAGGTGATGACAAAGTGGTCCCATTAGGGTGCTGAATGACAGCACCGGCGTTTTACTTATATAACCTCGGTGCTTCGATGGTGTAGAGATGGTTAATGGATGAATCACACTTGTTTTTTCTCCGCTGTAAATCATCTTTAAGCTCGGATAAAAGTTGCTTCATACCCTCCAGAGGAACACAAACATCCTTGTTTTTATGCCAACGTTTATTATGTGCTTTAACTAAGCATTCGATTTCTGTCTCTGGGATAAGCATCATAAATTCAGCAAATTGTTTTGAATGCTTGAGTGCTCTCAACAAATTATTTTTACGCCTAACAACATGTTCAATGATCTTTTCGCTGTAGCTTGGTTTAAAAAAAAGCGTTCCCAGTGAACGAATCGTTTGATCAGGCGTGACTACGATAGCAAGCCAGGTTGTGTAAGCTCGCTTTTTAAATTCTTCCTGGTCAAGCAACTTATGGAACCAATCCGGGTAAAAATTATCATCCTCACGGGAAGGCCAAAACCGGGGAGGATTGGTTCGCTTGGGAAACTCATCAATATCCTGGGATGAAAGGGATTGGTGATTAGTAATGGCTGCCCTACTCTTTGGCTCATACAGACCAATATCGACTAATAAACTATGACTAATTTCCCATAGGCAACGTTCGTGATCAATTTTTAAAATCTTATACTCTTTGGTATCAACAAGAATATCACGCGCTTTAAAACTCCATTCACCCAAAGCGTAACTTACTGCCATAATTTCAGGTAGACCGTTTTTTAATAAGTAATGTTCATAGTTTTTTATCAGTTCAACCTTAATGGGATCGAGTTGCTTCTGACAAAAGTCCTCCAACGTGGAGTTATAATATGCTCTCAACTTTTCATTTATTTCGTAAGCAGAAAAATTGCACTCCTGGGTAATCTCAGTTTCATATTCCGCTAACATTAACAAAGACGCCTGTTTTATTTTTTCCAGATAATCCAAAAACTTCGCTTTAAGCGCCAGGAAACCGCTTTCCTCCATCACCCTTTTATAGGGATCCAATTTTTCATGGGTACTCTGAATTGCACGTTCATACCACTCATTGATTTGTTTTCTGGCATGGGCACAATGGTTTTTCTTATCAACCTCACCGTAATAGAACCAGACGTATGGCCCGCTAAATGGGACATCGTATTTTGTCAAAGACCTCAGAAAAATAAAAACTTGTTCAAGAGTAAGCGCATTCTCAATTTTTTGAGTAATAAAGCCTTCTGAAACATAATCATCAAACAGGTGATAGTGCGTGCTGTAGGTGCCAAATACTAAAGCGCGTCGTCTAGTATAGACAGAACGGTATTTTGGACTATGACCATCGGTAAAGAGACGATAATATTCACTCGCGAACGCCGTTATTTCACTTTTTAAACTGTAATATTTTGCATCACTGGTGCCGTCTTTTTCCCCAAAAAATCCAAATAACCATGGCTTTTTACGGTAAGTTAACTCGCAGAAAGCATTGTCTGATTTTAGCGATTGTTTTACTTCCGAAGCCATTATGTCAGCTTGCAATTTTGCTTTAGGCGGTAAATCGTTGGTGGACCTTGTACGGAGCATAGCTGTCAATCCTTAATATCCAAACGCGTTCAAATTCGTTCATTGCAGCCAATTTTTTCATAATACTGCAATAAAGTTAAGCAATTTCAAATTTTTAAACGACCGTGGTTTTGAAAATGGCTGACTTGCTATTGGCCATGAAAGCCCCATTGACATTACAACGAGCAACTTTCTATTGGATAGCATTGCCAGTTGGTTACCGCAGGTGCGTCCGCATTTACAGCCAGGGACAAGTGGAAATGCCATGCTCGTTTTGTTCCATGTTTTTGCCTCACATGCCCACATAATGATTACTTAATATTCATTTAGTACAATAAATGCTCTTAGATTATAAGGAAGAACCAATGAACAGAGAACTTATTGCTCAATTACTTAACGAAGCGCTGGTCACTACGCGATTTAAACACTACGTTGCCGAAGGGCATGAATGGCGTGAAAATACTCTGTACGGGTATGACGGTGCAAAGATAATTAAAAAAGCCATGGGCGCATTGGATGCCGGCGATATCAACCCCATGCTTTCACTTCTTGAAAAAATTGATAAATCCATTAAGAAAATCGAAAAAGATGTTGCTGTCTTTCATGAACATTTATATCAATACCAGCTTGCTTATGATGCGGCGCGCCATAGACCAGTTAACTATTATACTCATAAGCCAGCACAACTTATTGAATCTCATCAAACAAACCTGGCACGATTAAAAGCCATTTCTGCTCAATTAAAAACGGAATTAACGATTGCAACTGAGCAAACTCAAGAAGAGAAAAGCACTGAAAATAGAAATTATATTATTTCTTTACTTATGGAAGCGATTTATCAAGTCCCTATGCCTGCGCTTGACAAAAGGCAAGTCAACGATTTTACCAGATTAAGGGATTCTGTTTCTTTTGAACAAATTGAGCATGCAATTGAATCCTTGCGCAATGGCAATCTGGATCCTGTACTTGATTTAATTCGCCTGATTGGTCAAACCATTTCCGAACACCTTGAAAACGTACCGATGTTTTTGAACGCTCTCGAAGAATACAGGGCGGTATACATGCCTGAGTTTTACATTGCAACCCCCTCGCCCGATGAGATGGCCAGGATTCATCAGGAAAGCCTTGCGCGATTGAAAGAAATTCATACTCTATTGCAAAGCGCAGCGCTTGCTCCCTCCTTGCAATTCTTAGCCATAGTTGGCGATAACCAGGCGGATAAATCCAACCCTAACCCAGGCCATTTATTTTTCAAAGACGGGGCTAATCACGATCTTCTCAAAATGGTTATGCAATACGCCGGTTTCTTTAAAATGCGGCATGCTGAACAATCAAGCATGGACGCTCCGGGAATGAACACCTCACTCCAGAGTTGAGTATCCTTGGGATCTTTCCTAACTACCCGGTCGGCAGCGGTATGAACATAAACGAGCGGAAGGTTACGTGTTCTGTTCTTATTCGTGCCCCCGGATTTAATGGTGGTGGGATTACCCATAATTGATATTACACCTAGCAATTACTGAAAAAATAAATACAATCTCATGAATTTAAGAATGAAGGAATTATTCATGAGTAAAAAACTAAATCTGTCTATTGCGCTTATATTTCTGTATACATCGGCTAACAGTGTATCAATTCCTAAAGATGTAGAGCAGTTTAAATTAACTGGTCATTGTATAAAATGTGATCTCAGTAGCGTAGATTTTTTAGAGACCAACCATTCTGGTTCTTTAAACATTGAGCAGTCCAACTTTATTCGTTCTTCATTTTCTTCGATGAATGCTAACCATCAGTTTTCTAATTTTAAAAATTGTAAGGGAATGGTATCCAATATTTCATATTTTGATTTATCTTACAGTGATTTCAGTTTTTCCAACTTAAAAAATGCGGCATTTGTAGCAACAAACTTGACTGGGTCTAATTTCACAGGAACAGATGTATCCGGAGTTAATTTTACCGAAGCCAATTTATATAATTCTAATATTTCAGAAGAACAATTAAAATCAGCTAAAATACTATGTAATACGGTGCTGCCTAATGGTGATTTATCTGATTGTTAGCGGCAAGAATCCATACATTGCGCTAATTAAGTACGGCGAGCTTATCCTATATCTGACCGTAGTAAGAGGCTCATTGCCAAATCCATATGGGGAAATTTACTTTTCACGCTCTACAAAATAGCATCCAGGCCCTTTTTTTCAATAAGAGCAAGCAGCTTTAGCGAAGCACCAGAAGGTTTTTTAATCCCCCTCTCCCATTGGCTAATTATGTCTTTAGACAGATTTAGGCAATGTGCAAAAATAGGCTGACTCACTCTTTCTCGCTCGCGCAGAGCGATAATCGCTTGTGGCGTAAATTCGTGTATTTCCGTTAAACAGGATTTGTCAAATTGACGCATCGTCTGTTTAGTAATGATACCGGCCTCGAATAAATCATTGGCCGTTTCATGGATGGCTTCAAACACATCACTTTTATAGGTTTTGTTACTCTTTGTCATATGGCACCTCAATAAGAACCTTTGCTTCAATTAACTTTTTCAAAGCCTCATTTGATAATTCAAGTAATTGGGAGGCCAAAGCCTTAAACCCATTAACCTCTTCGTCGCTTATATTGTCTTTGTTATTTTTTGCAAATCCATAGACAAAGAACACTTTATCTTGCATTCGATACAATATAATGCACCGATAACCGCCGGATTTACCTTGATTTTTTCGAGCCATTCTTTGTTTTATAACTGAGCCACCATAATCAACATCAATATGGTTTGCTTCAATCTCTTTCACGAGTGCGCATAGCATTTCATCATCAATAAGCTGTTTTCCGCAAAATCGATCAAACCACTTATTTTTAAATACACGCACGGACATACCTCTTCTTTATATTGTATAGTACTAGGTTCTATATTTCAAGATTTGATAATGCCATTACCTGTTTAAATGGCTCAAAAATACCTCTGTTTTCTCAGATAGATGCTTCTCTACTCATTGAAGCATGATTTAGACAGCGTATTGCATTTATCCAATTCAAATCGACTTCACAATCTTAGACTGCGGTGTATCTGATTTTGTTCTCCGTGTCTTTAAGCTCCACTCCCTGAAACCACGCTGGATTGGTAATAGGCCAATGGAAAATAAATGGTTTAAATCGACTGTAGCGGTCTTTTCTGTGAATCAAGTCATTGCAAAAATTGTTTAAACCGCCGGTGCCAAAATAAGTGTGCCCCTTGTCACCGTAATGCTTAAAGTAACATTCTGAAAATTGCTCCAAAGAATTTTTTCGGTTACGAAATAAAGGGCCATAGTAAAGGCTTTAAGATGAACACCGTTTAATATTCGCGTTCAATGAAAAGATATCCACCCCTGAGTCAACCGTTTAATTGCCTCAATCCCACTGCTGCCAATGGGATGTATACACTTCAAGTACGAAGCCAATAAAGTAAATAGCCACGATGCTGATCCACATAGAACACCTTCCTTTGCTGCTTTGCCTCATTAAAACACCAATGAAACAAAATCATGAACCGGGGAAAATACGCTTTAGTAAACCCTCTTTCGAGGCATTCGTTATCAATAGCTGCAAAGATTGCCGCAGCCTCAGGATACTGTGCTACGAAATACAAAAGGTGATAGGCACAAGTAAACCGGACTTCGCGTGTACTATTCGAGAGACTGCAAAGCACTAACAACGTTGCAATAATTCCTGCTGCATCGGCACTGACTTTACCTTCATAACCATTACATATTTGTCTTTATCACTACTTCGCGAGTAACAAGTCATGAATGAATGATTAGTCTCAAAAACGGTCGTTTTCCAAGACCGCAATAAGCTGACCTAAGGCAGCTTTCCACAGTGACTCAGGCTGCACGCTGAACTTCGGCTTAGCACGGTGGCGCCGCGGCCACCTCTGCATTACCGGCTGAGTGATTAGTCTCAGGCTTATTCATTACTCGCTTCTCGTCAAAGCCAAAAGCCTCGCAGAGCCTGGTCAACAGGGCATAAGGGCTTGTTTCTTCGGGTTTAAAAAAACCATTCGCCTGTGGAGTAATGGGCTTGTTTATGGTTTTACCGTATTTAAAATACCACTGCCTCAGGTCGTCTTCGATGAAGGTATCCTGCTCAAGAATAAGGGCTTTAAGTTCAACCCAAGCCTCGCTGATAAGAAGCGCCCTCCCCTTATCAATCCCCGTTAACTTGTTTGCCAAGGCGTTAATGCGGGAAGCTTCTTGTTTCACTTCCAAAGCCCCATCATGCTTTAATTTGTTGCTGTTGTTATTTATTTTATTAAACTGGGCTAGAATGTCTTTTTCCGGGATGCGCGGAGAGATAGCCTGGGCAGCCGTTTTGAACAAGGTCAATAAAGCACCTTTTGATAAGGGGCTGGTGCGCGCACCTGTATCCTGTTGACATAAAACAGTAAAATCCCTGCTCAATTTATTGAGTTCAAGAATGATGTCCTTATTCTTTTGAAGTAACGCGTCTATTTTACTGTTTGACGACCAGCTATATGGATAAATGATACGTGTCAGCGTGTAATTGGTTTGAAGCGTGTAAAGCAAAGCAGGTACAACCCTTTCTTCGAATTCTTTATCTGAAGTTAAATCGAACTTGACTTCCTGTGGATTATCACAAAGTGCCAATGCCAAACCAAGCTGAGGTTCATGGTCAGAAGTGGCAGCCTCCTCCAGGAAATCATTCCTCTTCTTGTCATCCATTGCCAGTAAAATATCCCGGAGATTCTTATTAACCCAGAGCAACGCATCAGGATTGCCCGAACGGGCGGCACCTTGAACGAATTCAAAACCCCATCGTTCATTTTTAAGCCAATCGGGTTTATTGTCCTTAACCCATTGCAACATGGCAGGATTACCTGTCTTTGCGGCAGAATACACAATGCTACTTCCCAATATATGGGGTATATTGTCCTTAACCCATTGCAAGGCGTCAGGATTACCGGAGCTGGCCGCGTAAAGTGCTGCACTATACCCATATACATCTGTCCACCAAAAAAGTTGGGGACTTCGAGCCAGAACCTGGTTTAATCGTTCAATATTGCCAGAAAAAGCAGCATAATGAGCCATATTACCGTGCAACATGTCTTTTTTTTCCAAATTCTCATAGGCTGACTCATCACCAAGAATGGCCAATAACTGCCATTTCTCTTTAATTGTAAGATTAAAAATTCGTAATTTCTTATATAACACCTGGTATTGTTCATTACTGAGTCCTGACGGAATCAAATGCGACTGGATACCGTATTGTTCAAGTTTTTTTTTGTAATCGACGTCGTTTGATGGCATGTCTATCTCCACTGATTTTGTAGAGCATTCTAATGCACTCCGTAACATATAAACCAATGGACGATATTTTGTGGCTGGGAAGCCAAGAAAAATTTTATTGCCAATGAATTCTCTGATTTATCTGATTGATATGCTCACCGCCTCCCTTATACAGGACTTAGATACACAAAGGCCCCCATCTCCTCTCGCGGGTATTTAAGTGTTAAAACGCTGCACGGAAAAATCCTACAGCCGCATGCTCGCCAAGCTGTTTCTTGTTCACGGCAAGCAGTTAACCGTATCGGATGTGTGTAACACCTATTTATACCCTTATCATCGCCAGGAATTTTATGGCAATCACTCCAAAGCGACCGTGAAAAACGTCAAACCCCCTGTTTCAGGGGAAAAACCCTGGCACTGGCTGACGATTTTTATACTTGTTTAATTCCGTGTTGCCCGGCATGTCAAACCAACAAACCGTTTCTTTTACACCTCTATAAAGCCGCGCAGGATTATGGACAGCAGCATGTGGAAGGAAAACAACCGAGACGTGACCTGTCCCCTTTACGGCACAGCATTAAAACCTATCCCGGCTTCTTTGAGGGCAGGAATGAGCAGTCGGTGGTGACCCGCAGTGCCCGGGTTACAAGACCGCAAAATACTTGCCGCTGATTTAAAAAGCAATTTTCAGTGCAAATACGCTCATTGTGGCTGAAATGGCATTGGCTGCTTTCCTCACAAATTACCCAGATGGTTTATCATTATTATAGTTGTGCTATTGAGCCAGTAGTCCTAAGGAGTTGAGTAATGAGTAACGAAACAGATGCGACTGACTTTGCAAACCGCGTGAGGTCTCATTTTCCTGAAGGATTAACGGGAGTAATCAGCCCAGGAGGAACCCGTTCAGCCTACATACTGGCGTATAACAGGCACAACAAAAACCCGGGTAAAATCGATTTTGCCGATTATGCTGAAAAAACGTTTATCTCGTATTGTCAATTGCTGCTCAATTTTTTTGAACTCGGGGGCCAAAACATCATCGATGCCGCCCCTCCCCTTAGCCTTGCCTTAACAAGAAGTCCAGAATACATCCAGACTATGACCCAATATTACTTGACCTACATTAGCCAACCCCTGCAAGACGCTTATAAAAAAATGCAAATTGATCCTTATTTTGTTGGCCTGGAGGCCATAATGGATAGCAATTCTACTTCAGTACTACATCAATATGGGCAACGTTTAATTGATTTTATGCAAACCTGGCCTTACAACGCAGGTAATCGAAAATTGATTTTTGAAATCTCCCCTGTTCCTTTATATTCCCTTTGGCATCGTTTTCAAGCCATGTCGGCATCAGACCGCGAACACCTCGATAACCAATTACGCTCTGAAGTGGAGACTGATTTTAATAAATTGAACAACACCTTGTATCGCTATTTTATTCGAGCTATCTATGGTTTTGAATTACCACCCCCCCATTTTACCTTATCGACCAATGCCAAAGGGTCCTGCAAGGCCTATCTCTCTATGCCAACATTGTTTTCAAGTGGCATCAACATGAAATTTTTCTACACTCCCTATTCCCCTGTTCATATGAAGCGAGGGGCATTAAAACGTATTATCGAAGATCTGATTGCGCCAAAACAATCCGTATCATATGAGATGGATTACAGAAACCAGAGTCTCTCTTCACAAAACATGGCAACAGCCTTTGAGGCGATGCAAGAACTCATTGATGATTTCGATTCTATTCTTGGGCTGACTAAATAGTCACCTTCCCCCAAAAAAATAACACCATAAAAGATGAAATTTCCATTAAAAAAGCATCATTGGCTGATGGTAATTGATGATTCGTTTGGTCAGGCTGTCTTAGGTGAAAATGAATAAAAGTAAGGTATGAATGAGGGTAGGCAGCTCAAAAAAAAATGCCACTCAAGCTGTGCACCACATTTGACAATAACTATCGCAAGACCCACACTTCTGAAAGGTTAGATTAACTAGTCAAGTTTATGAGTGCACAACAACCGCCAGATGGCCAGAACCCCGAATTAACTGAGCATTTGTTAGAAAATAAACAAAAATTACAGCAACTTATTCAACAGTTAAATGAGGTTGATAAATTAGCTCAGCCGGCTGATTGTGTTAAGTTAATGCAGCAACTCATCACGGAAATCCTGAACTGTATTCCATCTCCAAAAATGAGTTCTGAACAAATTGAAGCCATGGCATTAGCTTATGATTGGGGAAGCAAGACAAGTCCAAATAAAGCACTGTTTGGTAGAGTTATTAATACAATGGTTGAAGAAATAATTGCAACCAGGGGAAAAAATGAACCCATTTTAATCTATGAAATGGGTAGTGGGGAAGGTCAGATTACACTTGAATAGTAAGTAACAGAAGCCAAACAAGTGCAGTACTTGTCGAAGTTTATCCGCCTTTGGCTGAAAAAGCCAAAGCAACGATAGATAAAAGATCACTTTCTACCCGGGCTAAAGCCTACAATGCAAGATATGATGAGTTACCCGACGATGTGGCAGGTTTAGTGAATGGTAAGGCAGACTTAATAATCAATGCGGGTGCTACCGATTTTCAGAATTTTACAAAATTTCTTGCTTTACAAATGATTGCCGGAAAAGTTGGTGCACGAATTTTAAATATTGATTACTACAAAGGGAATGATACGGCAGTAGATGGAGTGAATGCAAAGGAAGCTCTAAAGGCTGCAAACCCAGGGAATTTACTAGGCTTATATCGTGAATTCGGAGTACCTCATCGATACCGGAGTGTACTTGCCAGTTACTGGAATTTACTTGCTGGTTATGGTAGTGCATGGCTTAAGCAAGATGCAAATGGCAAAGACAGATGGCAAAAACTTTCAGAAATGGTAAAGGCAATCCCAGCTCCTTCCAAAGATGAGATTTTTCAAATGAAAGGGATTGCTAAACGAATGATAGAAGTTGACCTTGCGTTGTTTCATCCAATCGTTTCAGAATTTGTTGTTGACGAAAAAACGGTTAAAGCCATTCTGGAAAAGCTTATTTTAACGCATAAAGGTAACATACCAGCGGAGGTATTCAGTGAATTGACACAGGCATTAAAAATGACTGAAGCCTAGTCTTTAAATTTTTTCGATTTAAATAATCGACCACTGTTATCACCACATAGAATGATTGAAAAGCAATTTTTCAAATTACTGGGATTCACCCCAAAAGACTGGTAGTGATGATAGCAATCAAAGACACGATAAGTATCTTCTTCACAGCGGCTTCCTTGTCAGTTATGTATTTTAAGTTCACGATTTGATTTTAAATAACACAAATACGGATTTATATTTAATTTCAGCAGGTTGTGATAAAAGATGGCCGCGCAAACACTTAAGAACAATGATCGCCTGGCGGAAAAAGGATGTTAGGTGGTTGGGAGGAATAGAAAGCCAGAGGATGGCAATGAAAAGGAAGGTGTCCTGCATTGGCGAATATTGACAGGATAAGCTACATTTAAAATCATGTGTGCATAAATTTGAACAAGCATTTATTCAACAAACCATTTGAGTTATTGATTTTGTCTTCAAAATAAGGTTATTAATGAACATGATGCGAGTTAACAAGGCATTTGTGCAATGCTGTCAGGAAAACAACATTCCCTATTTTGATAAGGAAATCGACTTAAAGATTCAGGATCTCCCCCACCCCTCCAAAATTGAATGGTGGTATTTCAATACCCACTTTCATGAAAAACAAAGCTTGAAAAAATACAGTTTTTTCTTTAGTTTTTTCAAAGTTAAAGCGCAAAATTCGCTCGATGACAATCTGTTTATTATTTACGTTCTGGTTGATCATGAGACTAAAACTCATCAGCACTGGACGATTTGCGATGAAGAAATACCCAAACGCTACAGCAAAAAAATCAGAGAAAGCACAGGAAAAAATGAACTGTTGGATTACCTTGCGGATATGATGGAGCAAAATAGAGAAATTTATCCTGATGTGTCTATGCCTATTGACTTTGAAGTGAATGAAGAAAATTTTGCCGCACGCTTTGGTGAATCCAGGTTTTTTAAAAAAGACGGTTTGTATCGCATTGAAATTAATCATGACTCGCAGGTGCTCTGTTTAGAGTTTTGCATGGATAAAAAAACGATTCGGCATGGTCAAGAGGGTATCGCTTTATTGGGTGATTATGACAATGTTGATCAGATGTTTTATTATTTTATCCCCCACGGCTCAGTCAAGGGGAGGTTAAATAATAAGGGAATTGAAGGCATGGGCTGGTACGATCATGAATTCAGTCTTAATAATAAAAAATCCACCAAAACCATCGTAGACAAAGGTTGGATATGGTTTTCCATTCAACTGGAGGATGGTCGTCAACTTTCCATTTACCAAGTGTTTGATAAAGAAACAGCAGAGGTCGTTGAGTCCATTGTTAAAGTGATTGACGAGGTGGGTAATTATAAAACGTATAGCCATTTTTCAATTCAAGTCCTCGATACCTGGCAGAGTAACCGCACGTTAAATACCTATCCTGTGAAATGGCAAATCAAACTCGATGAGTGCGATACAGAATTGTACATTGAAGCCTTGGTTGATAACCAGGAGGTGATCACTATCCTCACTGCGTTCGCTTTTTACGAGGGTGTTATCAACATTCGTTACCGGGAGAACATGAAAGAGACCGAGGGAGTGGGATTTGTTGAGATTTATGGAAACAACGAAAAAATCCTCCGGAGTAAGACCCGGTTGATGGAGGAGATGGCGGGATTAGTCTTGAACGAGATTAACCATCATTATTTACCCAAACAGGCAAGCGATCTCGCTATGACATTGGTTAAAGATGAACAGTTGCAACAAATTATTCACAATGTGTCTGCTGTTAAAATTTACGATGCCGGGGTCAATCCTTTGCGCGACATGCTACTCCGTAAAGGCAAAGGCTGGCGCTCTTTCTTTTGTCTTGTGGTGATCAACGCGGTAGGTGGTAACTCCGAGCAATTCCGGGAGTGGCCAGTAATCGCAGAAATACTGCAGTCTTCCACGCTGATTTTTGATGACATTCAGGATAATTCCAAACTAAGGCGTGGTAAACCAACGGTTCATGAATTATACGGGATAGACAGAGCCATCAATGGGGGGTTATTGGGGTATTTTCTTTTCAATCGCCTTATGAACACAACGAACTTAACCCCAGAGCAACTGTTAAAAATTTATAAAATTTATTTTGATACCGCTGTTTCGTCAATTGTGGGTCAATGTGCAGACATAGCCGGTATGCAGGATCTGCTGCTCCAGGCTGTTGACCTGGGTGATAATACCGACTTATTAAAGGCAATCGAGGCTACGCACAATTTAAAAACGGGGCTCAATATCAAATCATTGGCTGAAATCGGTGCCATTTTGGGGCATGCGTCAGAGGAACAAGTGACCCAAGTGGGTCATTATGCACTGAATGTAGGTTTAGCCTACCAATACATGGATGATGTGAGGGCTTACCGCGGCGATGCGCGCGCCCTGGAAGAAGATGTCATGTCTGGGAAAATTACCATACCGATTGCTCTTGCCATCCCGCAATTAGACGCGTCTCAACGGCGGTGGCTCTATGAGAGTTTAATTCATAAAAAAAGAGAGGCATTGCATCAGGTGGTTGTTTTGCTGAATGAAATAGGCGTCATTGATCATTGCGTTCAAACTGCAAAAAATCTTGTGGCGGAGGGCTGGAAAGCGGTAGAACCTGTCATCAGGGATTCTCTCTACAAAGCCATGTTGTATTATGTTGGAATTTATGCTATTGAAGTCACTGCAATGCCTTAAGTCTTATCCGGTCAATCATGGTTTGCAATGAGGCGACTGTCATTTAATCAGCCCGTCATGGCATATTTAAATCATTCGCCGCTCTGGCCGATCCTCAATAATTCATTTTAAGAGTTAAGAGCTGCGAAAAGAGTTTGGGACACGTTTTCGTCACCCCGACTTGGTTTTTAAGTCAAATTTGGAGCTAAGTGCTTGATTTTAAATGGCGCGCTCGGAGGGACTCGAACCCCCGACACCTTGGTTCGAAGCCTTATACTCTTTTTATAATTTAAAATAAAATCAATACCTTGCGATGCGTCACAACCCCTAAAAAACAGCCAAAAATGACCAAAAACAGCGTTATACTGTCACAGTTACGTCACGTTTTCGGCACTGCAAAGTGTGGGGCTAACAGGGGGAGATAGTCTGCTTTCGCATGAATCCCTAGTAAATATCGGAGTTAAAAAATTATCTGAAGAGGGGGCTCTGTTCTCTTGTTGTTATATTCCTATAAATTGAAATTTAATATTTTTATCATTTAAGCCAATCAATGTGTTGAATATTAAGTCAAATACACAACCTTTCTTGTGTCCCTTAATGCCATCTGGTCCTCAGCTGATTCATTAGCTGGAGTTTTAATCTAATTAGAAACTGGAAAATTAAACTCGTTATCATCCATTGTTTGATTTAATTCGGCCCGATTTAATTGGATTGTGTAGGATAATTTGCCCTCACGGTAATGCTGCAAACGAAATGGTAACTTAATGTTACCTACACTCCGCCAGTCATCAACCAAGCGGTATTCTTCATTACTGCCAAGAGCACTTAATAAACCAGTTTTAGAATCAAAACAATAAAGGCGCATCTCAGATTCCTTTCGTTTTGTTCCTTTAATGCATTGATTATTAATAGGTACCCAATCGGGCTGTTCTGTGATGATTTGTAGATGAGCATATTCTTTTTCTAACCATAGCAGATCGCGATTAGCACGCTCAATGGTCTCCAACATATAATCCTTTAACCACTCCTCATTAACATAATCGTATTGGCTGCCCGTCCAAAACCAAAAGACATTGCCATCGGTACCCCGATCAACAACGATGTTACGGCCTTTGATTTCCTCATGCAGTTTTTTAAAGTAAATAAGGGCGGTATGGTAGTTATATCGTTCTGGTATGCCTCCCTTATACAACGTGATAGAACCATACCGAGATATCGACTGCATCTGCATTAAAGCATCCTCACCACCAGCAGCATCAATACCACGACTGATTAATCGCTCAACCTCGGATGATGCCGTGAATACAGGCAGAGCTTTTACGGTAATAGAAAAGATGGAAAGAAGTAGAACCAGTATTAAAGGCATCCTTTTACCTAAATAATTAAGCTGCATTTTCCACATCGACAATTAGTGTCAAGCCTTCTCGATCAAGCAAATCCTGCAAACAAAGTCGAACGAATTGCTTTTTGGAGTAACCTAACTTCTCAGCATATTCGGCTGCCATTTTAGGACTTACAAATCGCCGCCCATGCTCAATATCACATAGATTTTGTCGTGATATACCCAATGTTTTAGCAAATGCGGCCTGGGTCTCTCCGTCGCCTTGGCGAATAGACATGAGAAAACTGCCAAGAGTAAGCTTTTGTCCCACTAACGATTCAATGTATTGCATTGAATCTTTGGATTGTTTAGTAATCATGTTTATTCACCTCCATAATTTCAACGATCTCCATCTCGCCTTGTTGGCCTAGCTCATAAATAGCTCGGTAGGCTCTACTTAATCGTATTGAACGCTGCCCTACTCTGTTTCCCTTAAGTGGCTCGTCATGAAAGCCAGGAATTTTTCTAACCTCCATTAAACCATCATGGGCTACTGCTTCAATCCAAGCAGCTAATTTTAAAGCGATATAAGCCGGGACTTTTTGCAAATCTCGTCGGGCATTTTTTGTTATTATTACGGTTTTTGTTATCACGATAAGTAAAATCTCTACTTTAATAAAGTGTACTCTAATTATGGGTACAATTCAAGAATATTGCTGTCCATACTCACATTACAAATATCTCAGTCTAACCTGCTAATTGATATTGAATCCCGCGAGATGCTAGGAAAAATAGCCTTACAAGGGAAATCTATCAATCAACCATATTCTTTAGACTGATTAATTGAACGCCCTAACCACACAGCTAATAATACCTTTCACAGTACAATCATTTTTATCTGTGACTTGTATCACACCCCAATTATCATTTTCTGCTTTTAATTCAAACGACTGAAAATTTTTATTAACCGATAATTGCTTATAGCGTCTAACAATGACTGCTTCTGCGCCGTTAATTAGGGCAACAACAAAATTACCTGGGGATGGATTTACATTTAATGATACTAGTAACAAATCGTTAATGCGTAGCTCTGGACTCATACTGTCATCCTTAATTTTCAACGCAAAAGCATTCTCCCCAAGCCTTTGAGCCAAATCTGCCGCTACCGGTATAAAACTCACCCTATCCTGATTGATCTCACTTTTTATAGCCTCAATTGCGGCTACCGGATCACAGGCCTGTTGGTAATCCAAAATAGGAATCAAAGCGCCCAATCCGGGTATTTTTTTAGGCTGTTTCTCATCCGTTAAGCACATCAAATAGGCGGCAGAAACGTCCAATGCCTTTGCCAGTTGCTTGATTTCTTCTGGACCCGGTGTTCGGTCACCACGCTCCCAATTGTTAATTCTTGATTGTTTTAAATCGTCTGTGAGACCAGCCAAAGCTTTAAGTGTCAGTCCTTTTTCCTGGCGTGCAGCCTGTATACGTTGGCCTATTTGTTCTTTGATGCTCATCGTCCCTCGGATTCAAAGTTAAAAATGTTGAAATACCCCATTGATATTTCCACATATAGTGATATATTGAAATCTAATTTCCACGAAAAGTGGAAATTAATGATTATGTCTAATAAACATAACACAGAAATAACAGGAAAACGAATCAATAGGGTCGTTAGAAATGGAATTCACCATCAACAACAACGAATTAGATCGACTGGACGGATTGCCGCATATCCAGCAGTTGGTCTACCTAAGAGGGATTAGGCCTTATATGGATTTTAAAACGGGCATGGTTGGCGAAAAACGTGGGATAAGCTATCAATCGCTGACGGAACAACTCTACATTGAACCGCACCCCGGTATTAAAGCCACGTCCTTTTCACGTGCTCAAGCGCGGCGAGCGATTGCAGGCTTGGAGCGTGCCGGGTTGATTGAGGTTCAATCGGAAGACCACCAACTTATTTTAAAATGCCTTTTAGCGACAAGGCATCAGTCCGTCCAAAATAAAGCCGTCACAAACCCGTCACAGTTAGCCGTCACTGTGGATAACCCTAAAAACGGCGCCAGCACTCAGTTTTCAGCGAGTGAAAAAACAAAAACCGACACAGGCAAAATGGCAAAAGCCGTCATACCTCCTAATAAAGATTATTTATTATTTTTTTTATTATCCCAATTCGAGCAATTCTGGTCGCTTTATCCACAGCAACAAAACCGTGAGAAGGCCTGGGACGCCTTTCAGCGTTTAAACCCCGATGAAGCCCTTTGCCAGAAAATCCTTCATGCCCTAAAGGCACAAATCAATCACCGCAATGAGCTCACGGCTAATGGCCAGTGGGTTCCTGCATGGAAGTACCCTGCCAACTGGCTTAGCCAGCAAGGCTGGAATGAAACATTACCCGCAATCAACCGAAAGGAGTCACACCGTGAAACCCATCAAAGATTTACTCGATCCAAAACTCAAAGCCAAAGCCTTTGGCATCAATTCGACAACGTCGATTTCGACTTTGACACCGACACCCCGACCCATTCAGGAGCCGACAATGTCATCCAATTCCGCAAAGCCTGAGGCGATCGACAAGCGCATGGATACCCTCTTTACCCGCTTGGGCGCCATTTACGGCCATGTGTGGTGGAGCAGCTACAAGAGCGAAGCGCTGCTTCATTTGGCCAAAAAAGAGTGGTCAGAAGGACTTTCCCGGTTTAACAACACCACGCTTAAGGAAGCGCTGTTTTACTTTCGCGAAAACAGTAACTTTCCTCCGACTTTGCCGCAATTCATTGAGCGCTGCAAATCAAGCGTTAGACGCAATCACTTCTGCTCAGCCAAGGCGGAGCTGCAACAACGCATTGATACCAAAATCGCCTTAAAACACATTCAAGACCTCTACGCACTCTTGAAACACTAACCTCACAAGGAGAAATACCCATGCTAGTCCTGACCCGTAAATGTGGCGAACAAATCATGATTGATAAAGGCAAAATCCAAATCAAGCTGACGAAAGACTTTGTCTTTAAAGGCTATCAAGCACTGGCTGAAGCACTCGCCAAACCCCTGGGTAGCCTGTGCATTATCATGATTATTTTAATGGGCTTTGGTCTCTTGCGTGGCCTCATTAAAAACCCCATGGAAGAATTTCAGAAAAACTTAATCCGTATTGGCTTGGTTTATACGCTGGCAATGAATTGGGGTGTTTTTTCTTCCTACTTAGTCGCGCTTTTCATCAACAGCGCCGGTGAAATTGGTGCGCTCATCATGAACTTAGCACCCACTAAATTGCCAGCGATAAGCGGCGGCACTAGCGTCAATCACGGTCTGCAATCGGTATTCATTGAGGTGGTTCGCGTCGGCGCCTGGACTTGGGATAAGGCCTCGTTTAAACATTGGGGGCCGATGTTTACCGCCATTCTCATTTACCTCTCAGGCTTTGCCGTGGTGGGCTTTGCCTTGTTTGAGATTATCATTGCCAAATTGATGCTGTCCATTTGCCTGTGTACTGCGCCGCTGTTTATCCCCTTTACCCTGTTTGATAAAACGCGCGGCTTTTTTGACCGCTGGTTAGGCACGCTCGCTGGTTTTTCTTTCGTGTTGATTTTTGTCTCCACCGTGGTGGGCTTTGCCCTGCATTTAATCCATTGGGCGATAGGCGGGCATTATGACAGCCATGCGGCGAATGTCACCGCGGTGGATTGGATCCCACTGGCAATGGTCGCAGGCTTTTGCGTCATGGCCATTCTTGAAGTCACCGCCATTGCCAAAAGCATCGGCAGTGCCTGCTCTACGGCCAATGGTTCGGCCATGGTTGGCGGCTTCATCGGTGGCTTTTTAGGCTCTGGCCGCGTCACCCATCAGTTAAGCCAGAAGGCAAGGCTTTTAGGTCAAGCCTTAACCCCTGACAGCGCCCGCGCCAACGTGCAGACACTTAGAGGAGCGCCTCAGAATCCGCCTAACCCCTTCCAAGGAGTAACAAAATGAGTCAGAACCATTACCCCTCGTATTTTAAAGAAGCAAAACGCTGGGCGGATGATAACTTTGCCCGCATTACCGTGTCACGCCAACGTTACCAGGCCGCTTTTTTAGCCAGCATGGGCTTAAATCTCCTCGCCATCGCGGCGGTGATGATTTTAGCCCATTGCCAGACCTTAATTCCGTTGATGGTGCATCATTACGATAACGGTTTAACCACCGTTGAGCCCTTAACCCAAAGTAATGCCCCGATAAATCGCGCCCAGGTGGAAAGTGATGTGGTGCGCTACATCACCAATCGTGAAAGCTTTGATGTGAGCACCTATCGCAGTCAGTTTGATTTAGTCAGCGTGTTATCCAATACGGCCGTTAATAATGAGTACTTAAAAGAACAGGCCAAATCCAATAAAGACGCCCCGATTAATCGCTTAAACGTCCATGTCTCACGCAACGTGAAAATCGCAAGCATCCATTTCTTAGACAACCTGTTAAGCAATGGCCGCGACATCCACCAAGACCACAACAATGTCGCCGAAGTGGCCTTTACCATCACCGACACGGACAAGCAAAGCGGGCATGCCGAGGTGAGTCATTACAACGCGCTCATTGCCTGGCAGTATTTAAAGCCGTCCAGTAATCCCGATGTGCGCTGGAAAAACTGGGATGGCTTTCAGGTGATTCGCTACAGCAAACAAATCCAAGTGACGGAGAAGCAGGCATGAAACGTTTTATCTTTTTATTAATGCTTATGAGTGCGGCCTTACACGCGCAACAAATTCCGACCGGCTACCGTGACGATGCGCGCATCAAGCACGTGCCATTCAGTGAGCATAACGTGGTAAAAATTGAAGCAGCTACCTTTACCACCACCCACATCGTTTTTGGTGACAAGGAGGTGATTTTAGACATTGAAGGTGGCGATACCGCCGGCTGGATGGTCACCCATCACCGCCGCTTAAGCCACATGCTGTTTTTAAAACCCACGGTATTAAACAGTAACACCAACCTCACCGTGGTGACCAATAAGCACACTTATTATTTTCAGGCGGTAAGCCAGCCTCAATTGGACGTGCCCGCCCAGCAAAAAACCTATGCGGTGGTGTTTACTTATCCTGAGGAAGAACAAGCCAAACGCGTTGCTCTTTTACAGGCAGCGGCTAAAGCCAAAGCGGCGAAAAACCCGCCTCAAAAAACCTACAACAGCCATTACCGGTTCAGCGGCAACCCGCAAATCGTTCCACTCCATGTCTATGACGATGGCCGTTTTACCTATTTTGAACTGCACGCCAATCAAGCGGTGCCGGCGATTTTTGCAGTCGATGGCAAGGACGGTAAAGAGGCCATGGTTAACACCCGCCGTCAGGGCAATGTGTTAGTGGTTCATCGCCTAGCCCCGCAATTTACCCTGCGTCACGGCGGCTTGGTCGCCTCGGTATTTAATACGCTTGAAATTGCCAAAATCAAACAAGGTCGGAGATAAACATGACAGACAATCAAGACAGCCCCGTAGGAAATGTGTCGCAGGTGACCCCTAAAAAAAGCCATCGCCGCTACGTTACCCGCAACTCCCTCTACCTGCTGGCCGGTGCGGCCTTTATCGTGATGGTAATGTGGTTGACCCCCAGTGCGGAAAAGGAACTGCAAACGGCAGAGGAAGCGCCCAACAACGGCAAGGAGTTAACCCTGTCACAAAACTTAGCCTTGCTTGAGCGCATGAAAGCTTCCTTGCAGCAAAAGACCAATACGGAAGAACACGAGGCCGTGAAGCCCCCAATCCTTCGCCGCAAAACGCCGTTAAGCAAAGACTTAGTGGCACGCATGAATGCCCCGACCACCTTTTTTAATGAGGAGGAAGGCAGCAGCACCAGTTCCCCTGTAGTTAACAACCCCGCGCAAGGGGGGCTATTAACTGGCAACAGCAGCAACGCGCAGTTTGTGAATCAACAAAACGACATCACCACCGCCATGGCGAAACAACTGCCGCACCCACGCTTAACCGTGCCTGCGGGTGAGATGATTCCGGCAACCTTGGAAACCGCCATCCATTCGGAATTACCCGGCATGGTGCGTGCCATTACCAGCCGCGATGTCTATTCACTGGAGGGCGAAAACCGTTTAATTCCTCGTGGCTCGACCTTAGTCGGGCAATTTAACGCCAGTGTGGCGGACGGTCAAAGCCGCATTTTAGTGGTCTGGAATCGTGTGCAATTAGCGAATGGGGTCATTGTCACCTTAAACAGCCCAGGTACTGACAGCATTGGTCGCTCCGGTCAAGAAGCCGATTACATCAATCGCCATTTCTTTGAACGCTTCGGCACCAGTGCGCTGCTCTCCATTTTAGGAGCCTACACTGCTACCAGTGGGGTCAATGGCCAGGACCAATACAACTCTCAATCGCAATACCGCATGGCCATTGCCGGCAGCCTGCAACAAGCTTCCGGGCAAACGCTGCAAAACGACATGATGATTCGCCCCACGTTACAGATTAATCAGGGTGCGCAGATTCAGGTGTTTGTCGCCCATGATTTGGATTTTTACCGGGTCGGAGCCAGCCATGACGCCTAACGAAGCGCTGCACTTTGCCCCAGGCTCTGAAGGTTTACTGGCTCCCTTAAAACCCTGGCTTGATAATCCGGCGGTGTCTGAGATTCTTATCAATCAACCAGGTGAGGTTTTTATCGAGGCGCACGGCGAAATGTTTCATCATGAATTGCCAGTACTCACCCTGCGTCATGTAAAGCATTTGTTTACCCTGCTTGCCAATGAAAACCAGCAGGTTTTAAATGAATCCTCGCCCATGCTCTCAGGCAATTTGCCCGATGGCTCGCGCGTGCAATTAGTCATTCCGCCGGCAGCGAAGCATTACACTTTGTCCATTCGCCGTCAATCCATTGTCGCACGCACCTTAACGGACTATGCCGCGAGCGACTTTTATCAGCAAGCGAAACCCTTTTACTTAGATTGCAACCGAGCCAGTTTACAGAGTGCGGACGATAAAGCCTTACTGGCCTTGTATCACCAAAAGCGCTGGGATGAATTTATTGCTCAAGCCGTACTTCAAAAGAAAAACATCGTCATTGCCGGGGAAACCTCTTCCGGGAAAACCACCTTTTTAAATGCCTGCTGTAATCACATCCCCTTGCATGAACGCATCATTACCCTGGAAGACACTTACGAGGTGGTCACCCCACATCGCAATCAAGTAAGCCTGTTAGCCCCCAAAAGGCGCGAAGGGGAAAAAGGCTTAACCATGCAGGAGTTGGTGCAGTGCTCGCTGCGCTTACGTCCTGACCGCCTTATCATGGGCGAAATTCGTGGTCGCGAAATCTTGGATTTTTTAAGCGCCTGCGCCACAGGTCATGCTGGGTCAATTACCAGCATTCACGCCAGTAACCCGCGCGTGGCTTTCATGCGCATGACTCAGCTTTACAAGCTCAATAACGTGCCCTCCATGCGCGATAACGACATCCTGCGCGAACTGCATGAAATCATTGACATCATCGTGCAGGTGCAGCGTACCCCGCAAGGGCGCATGGCAACCTGGGTTTATTTTAAAGACGCAGACACTTATCTGGGAGAAGGCCATTGAAATGGGTTAGTGCATTAAGCGTTGTTGTCTTGATTTTGGAACTCATTACTCTTGTGGCCTTGCGCCTAACCGGCTTGCCGCAATGGCCAACGCCGTTAAGTGGCATTGCACTCTGGCAGCATGGGTTTGGCATGGAATTACTCTTAGGCTTCCTATTAGTTGGCGTACCGCTGGTTATTGTGGTTGGCCTTCGCCAGACTGGCTTTTGCCGTTACTTAAGCGCCTTAGCCGGCGGGGTGTTTGTGGCCGGGGTGGTCATGGTGCTGGCCGGCATCGCGTTGTTTGCATGGTTTGAAGAGGTCAACATTAATAGTTACCCCACGCTTTGCTGGTTACTGCAAAGCGATGACACAGCATTAATGCACTTTAAGTATTGCATGGCGGCTTCGATGGGTTTGTTTTTTCTGGTGTTTGGCGTCATCGCTTTTGAGCGGCTCCGCCCTGCGAGTAAAGCACTCGGCAATGCCCATTTTGCCAATGGCTTTGAGATTCAACGAGCCGGTTTTTTTAATCGGGAAGCAGAAAGCATTGTCATCGGTAAAAAATGGGATGCCCCACTGTATGCCAACGGCTTTGAACACGTGCTGGTGTTTGCGCCCTCTGGTAGTGGTAAGACACGAAGCATTGCCATTCCCAATTTACTGCATTACCCCTATTCGGTGGTGTGCAATGACGTGAAACTAACCCTGTATGAAACCACCGCTGGCTTTCGCCAAACTATGTTGGGGCATGCCTGTTATTGCTTTGCACCAGCGCATCCTGAAGGCCGCACCCATCGCTTTAATCCTCTGTCAGCCATTTCCAGAGACAAAACCGAGCGCATGACCGACATTCAGCGCATTGGTCACATCTTAATGCCGGATAACAGCAAAGACCCCATCTGGACCCAGGCCAGCCGTAAATTGTTTAAAACCCTGGTGCTCTATCTTTTGGATGCCAACGAGCGGCCAGTGACCTTAGGCGAAATCAATCGCTTGGTGAAGCAACAGAATTTTGATGCCTGGTTGCAGGAGCAACTCGATACCACCGACCACTTTGACCCTGAGTTTTATCGCAACGGTTATTCCTACATCAACAACCATGACAAAACCCGCAGTTCCATTTTAGAAACGTTTTCCGGTTACTTTGAGTTGTTTGATGACCCCCGCATCGATGCCGCCACCTGTGCCAGCGATTTTGATTTTCGTGATTTACGGCGTAAAAAAATGACCCTTTATGTCGGCTTTAGCGATGACGACATGGAGCGCTTAGCGCCATTGCTTACCCTGTTCTGGCAGCAATTGATTTCGGCGATGATTCGCGAAATTCCGAATCCTAACAAAGAACCGTATCCCTTGCTCTGCCTCATTGATGAGTTTTCATCCTTAGGCCGTATTGAACGACTTCGCCGCTCCTTAAAGCTCTTGCGCGAATACCGGGTGCGCTGCGTGCTGATGTTTCAATACATCGCCCAGACCTTTGAGAAATACAGCCATGACGAGGCACGCGCCTTTACCAACATCAAAACCAAAATCGCCTTTGCCACCGAAGACATTCAGGATGCGGAATTCATCAGCAAAATGTTAGGCACTCGCACCAAGCGGGTGATGTCGCGCTCGGTCTCTGACCAGCATCATGGGATCAGTGACAGCAAAACGATGAGCTATCAGGCCATTCCCTTAATGCGCCCGGATGAACTAATGAAAATGCCGGCGCACGTGAATCTCATTCTTCGCTCAGGCTCTTCACCCATCAAGGCACGGCAAGCGGTCTGGTATGAAAACCCGGCAATGAAAGATTCAGTATTGCCGCCACCACCGGTACCGAAGCAAACCATCAAAGCCTCGCCCTTTATCCGGGCAGAAACCATTGAATCATTAGACTAAAAGGAAGTACCCCATGAAAAAATTAATCGTTTCAATTACTTGGGTGATAATTATCTATCAGAATGGGATAAAAAAGCTTTGCTAGAAAAAATTAATGAAAAATGACTTGAAAAAATTTGAACTGGGTGGTGGTTCAAACTCGATTATGGTAATTTTTTATGCGGCCAGCGGTAGTGTTCAAATAACTGTGTCATCTCTAAAAAATTGATATAATTTGTACAATTTTGTAGAGGTGACAATGAATAAGAATAAAAAAATAGATTTAGCGAATTTTGATTTCAATGATTTCAAAGCAGATGCGATATCTCAATTAAAATCAGGTCAATCCTTGACGGGTAAAGACGGGATATTAACGCCGTTAATCAAAGAACTATTAGAAGCTGCTTTGGAAGGTGAAATGGACACGCATATGGAAGCGTGCCATGAAACCGGACTTACGAATCGACGCAATGGCAAAACGACCAAGACCATACAATCCACTTCCGGTGTTTTTGATTTAGAGACACCAAGAGATAGAGACGGTAGTTTTGAGCCAGAAATTGTCAAGAAGCGTCAAACTGTATTGAATGAATCCCTAGATAACAAAGTTTTAGCCTTATATGCCCTGGGTATGAGCTACGAAGCCATAAGTGAACACCTAGCCGAGATGTATGGTTTAGAAGTATCGTCAGCTAAAATCAGCCTTATCACAGATAAATTACTTCCTATGATTACCGAATGGCGCAATCGGTCTTTGGAGTCTGTATATCCTATTGCTTTTTTAGATGCCATGCATTTTAAAGTACGTGTCGAGGGGAAAGTGACTAGCAAAGCGTTTTATACAGTTCTTGCAGTAACACCGGAGGGGCGGAAGGATATTTTAGGTCTTTATTTATCTGAAAATGAGGGGGCTCGCTTCTGGCTTGGTGTTCTAAATGACCTCAAAGCCCGTGGCGTAGAGGATATCCTCATTGCAAGCATTGATGGGCTTAAAGGGTTTCCTGAGGCGATTGCTGAGGTGTTTCCTAAAACCGAAGTGCAGCTTTGTGTGGTTCATCAAATTCGCAACTCCCTAAAGTATGTAGTCAGTAAAGACCAGAAAGCGTTCATGGCCGATTTAAAGCTTGTGTACAGAGCAACCAGCAAAGAGCTAGCCGAGCATCACTTAATAGAGTTAGAGATAAAATGGGGCAAAAAATACCCCGCTGTATTGAAGTCATGGAATAATAACTGGGAGGCTCTATCCCAATATTTTAAATACCCAGAAGAACTCAGGCGCATTATTTATACTACTAACATTGTGGAAGGCTTTCATCGACAAATCCGCAAATACACTAAAAATAAAGCCGCTTTCACCAGTGAAAACGCCCTTATTAAGCTCATTTATTGTGCTTGCCAAAAAGTGCTGGAAAAATGGAATCAGCCCATGCACAATTGGGCGCTTATCATTTCCCAGTTACACATCTATTTTGAAGATAGATTAAATATAGGGCTTAGATAACTAGCGAGGTGACACAGTTAGATGAACACTCTCCGGCCAGCATCTTGAATAGACTTAAAATCAATTCAATTTATAATTTAGGCGAATTACTCTGTATACTTTTAATCGATTTACTTAAGTCATCGTAACCATAGCCAATAAAAGGATCGTCATCTATAAGCCCTGTTTCCTCTACTGCTTCTTCAAAAGGTATATCAGCACTTATTCCACCCCTGGCATCATTTGTCCATGCATCATGAGTGTAGCTCGAATAATAGCCCAGTTTTCTATTTGAACGAGGTGGGGTATCAGTGGAATTCCTTATTTTTGCCTCTTTAAGAGCATTTTCTATTTTAGATAAGATTTCAATAAATTTTTGCGCATCAAAATCAGGATTTGCACAGTTAAAAAAGACAAATTCTCGTCCTTTCATGGTTTGTTTATTTTGACATTCATCAGCGTATTTTTTGTACATAACTTTGAATGAGCCTAGATTATGATCTAAAGCAATTTTTGCAATAATAGGCAATGCTTTGATTATGTCATTCTGATGAATAGATAAATTTATTTTCCAGTCAGATTTACTTAGATCAACCCCTATAAGGTTAGATTTATTATACACTACCCATTGATTGGAAAATGTAGACATAGAAAAATTCATAAATGATTTCGAACTGGACCTCGAGTCGGATTGAACTTTTTCATAATAAGCTACAACGCTATTTTCATCCCCCCCCTTGAGACTATTGTGTGTAGCAGGACCCTCATTTGAATCTTTACTTGATATTGAAAAAAAAGTTAGAAACGTTTCTATGAAAGAGGGTTTACCCAGCCCCGGCTTTCTAGTTTGAGAATTTGACTGTAAATCATGCCGTCCTTCCATCAGATCTTCGCGATGCCTAATCAGTGTAAAAAATAGTTTCTTTTGTGTATCATTCAATTGACTCAATACTGTCTCTTCAAAAGTTTTGCTTGGCATCCTTTTAAAAAGCTGATAAAAATAAATGTCAAAGCTAGCAATTGCTTTTCCTTTATCTTTTTCATACATAATGCCCAGATAGTCAAGTTCAATATTTAGCATAAACGCTAAGGTTTTCAGCGTTTCCTTTCTAGAGCCCTCTACCATGTAAGAGTTATGATTTAATAACTTTATGGCCTGATTGCCTTCAATATATCTTGCCTCCTCTCGATTCCCATCACTAAAAATCTCATCCCCGAATAGCTCTAGAATTTTTTTTTGCTGGGATTGGGTAATGGTTATCTTTGATATTAAATCCCGATTATCCCACTGATCAAGATAGTATAGATTTCCCTCATCCGTATAGACATAGGCGGGGAGATATTTATCTGCTGCAAGATTCTGTATTACATTTCGATTATTTGAATTTGAACTAAGCTGTAATTCTGCCTCTTTACGAATTAATATTGGAGTCTTATCATTGTATCTTATCAGATTATAAAACACATCCCTGCTATGGTATCCCGATAGTTTTTCCAGCATAAACTCAGCTTGCTCAAACGCATCGTCTTTTGCGCTTTTATCATATCCAAATTTATCAGATATTTCTTCTAACTGCTTACGAACTACAGACTCTTGAATTGGATTGCCAAAAGCGACAGGGCCTAATCTTAAATCTGGTGTAGAAAATTTTCTAAAGAATTTTCTTCTTTCGCCTTTGTTGCTCAGATTACTCAATAAAATACTCATAGCGCTAGGTATATTACCACGTTCAAATTGAGATTGACTTAGCTTAGAATCAAGTGGAAATGACAAAATGGGTCGTTTATCAAAAGTAAATAGGTATTTCGATTTAATGTCTTCATCCGAAGTGCAAACTAGAGTCAAAAATTCATTTCTCAAGTTTAGAATTGCTCTCAGAACGTGACTCGGTAAAGGATTACTCTGTGAATTAAAGTCGTATCCTATCTTATAAATATCAAAGATTGCCAAAAAAATACGTTCGATAAGTTCTAATTTTTCATCGACCGCCTTCTTATCTTGCAATATTTCATTCAGATTTAAGTCTCTATTTTCCTTGATAAAAGAGAGGCCAGGTATGCTTTCTAGATGTTTTTCAAATAGCCTTTTTTCATCGGCTTCTAATACTGTTTTAGAGCGTTCATCAATTAATCTTCTTTTTCTGATTACAAGTTTTTTTTCATTGTCAGATGCTTTTTCTATTTGCAGGTAATCTTTATGCGCTTGACAAAATTTTCCAGCATCGAGATCGAACTGTTTTGATTCTTCTAAATTCTTCTTCATTTCATCGTACGACTGGCCCATCGAAATCATTCGTGTAGGCATATCCTTGACCTTAATCCAGCCAACTTTCCCCATGTTGCGAAGTGTGGCCTCTCTGTCTGAAAAGCCCACACTTATACTTGCTTTCGTTTTCTTTTTCAGGCTTTCATCCTCCTCATATTTTTCAGGTATAAAGTCGAATACATGGTCATACTTAGCCAATTCTTTTAAAGCAAGAATGCTAAATACCGAGCAATTCATTTCATCTTTTTGAATGCCTGCCTGACATGATTTTATTTCAAATTTTACCTTGTTTTTTTCCAGATTTTCGATTAGCAAATCGATTGCTTCAAGCTGCCTCTCATCCTTGGATGAGTCGAAACAGAATACATTTAGATTGCCGCCTTTATTTTCAACATCGAATGCAATTGCGTGATTATTATTGCCATGATAGTAAACAAATTGTTTTCTTTGTCCTGGTTTAAGGTCCCTCATTTTTTTTGCTAATTTGTAAACTGTTCCTCGAGGAGCATAATCCTTTGTTGTTATTTCCTCGAGAGGAATAGGGATTCCAATTGCTTTCCTTATGCGGTTTAGACCCGATAATAACGCTCTTGTTAATTCTGGGGTTACTGTAATAGATCGTATTTTTTCTTTTTTGCTTCTTAGCTCGATGTAGTTTGTTATTGCAAAATCTTCAAGAACCAACTTTGGAAGTTGTTTCTTTTTCTGTTTTAATTCAATGTATTCATCTAAAAATTTTTTAACTTCAGATTTTAGGTCTTCTGGGAAATCATCTTCACCAGTCATTTTGTATTTGCATGCAATCTGTTCTATTTTGTATTTTAAAAAGGACTTATAATTAAGCCAGTAAGCGAGATTATCCTCCTCAGTCGCTAGATTCTTGGAATAAGGAAGCTTTAAAGGTAGTTTCCCATTATAACTGGATAGTACAAGCTTGGCAATTTGCATTGAAGATAACGAAGGTTTTGCCTGTATCGATTCAAATTTAGTTTGCATTTGTAAACATCTCCAATAATAGCCAACAGACTAAGTAGTTTTAGGTCGTCATTTACAATAATAGAAACAAATTGATTGATTATCAATTAAAGTGCTCTTTTTATTACCATTAAGCTGGGGTTGATAAAAAATGATAGGCTAAGAATGCCGTTAAATAAGACGCGTGACTAATTTTTATGAGGAAATGTGTCAACTTGGTCAGTATGTGTTGGTGAATTATGGCTACCTTTGCCAATCATGGCTGCCGACAAGGATGAGGAGGACGCTGTATTGGCATTGCTACTTTTGATTTTATGAGCGTAAGGAAGAAATGTACGCTGGTAAGAAAGGTACGTAACCGATGGGCAAAAAAGGACTCATCTGCATAGGGACGGTTATTGGAAAAATAAAGAGTCCTAGCCCTGGGTGTTACCTGATTTGAAAGCGCAAGGGCTTGGATAAAGCTAAAATTGAATGTCGGTAACCACTCAATGGGACTCTGACGCAGCGATGAAATATACTCCAATTCCCTCCCAACAGTATGCTCATTTCTTCTTCTGGAGCCGCCTTGCCTGCTCCGGTTTGTTTTGGAGCTGACAATATTTAACCATCGCCAAATCCTAACCTTTGATAGAGATTCCTCCAGTATCAGTTGTGAGAAAGTTCTACCTCAGGCATAAGTTATTTTCTGGCATTACCATAAGCGAGGGTGCTCTGCTTTATGGCTACCGTCAATTTCGTAAATTAAATGTTAAAAATGGCAAATATGAGAAAAATTTGTTTTTTTTTTTGGTCTTTCAAGCCCATAATTAATTCTCGCCGATGTGTTTATTCTACACGAGTAGACTTTCATATAAATTGCTGGAAATAATTATGTCTAATTATAAAATTTTAGTAAAATGGTTAGAAAATAGCTCAATAGAGTCTCTTGAAAGCGACTTGAAATTTATTAAAAAAGTACTATCAAGTATTCAATCATTAATTACCAACTCTGTATCCATGACGCCACTTGAATTTGCAAATAAATTGCATTATAAACTTGAATTAATGGCGAAATTTTATAAAGAGAAAAGCGAAATTGACGAATTAAATAAAACGCTCAATAAATATACTAAGCAACTAGAAAATCTATTGCCAGAAGCACAAAAAAAAGCTGAGCTTATACTTGAAGTATATTTGCATGTGGAAAAAAGGAAATATTATGATTTTGAGCATATTTTTAATCATGGTAAAGCAGTTTTTGAAAAGGTTCCCGACTGGATCGTACCTGATCTCAAGAAGGACGATTCTAAAGTACACAGCTCCAAGGAGGAATTAACCGAGGACCCTCATTTTAAATTAAGGAAGGGGGGGTTTTATACGGCCACATCTACTTTCCTTTCTTATTTTACAGAAGCATCCCAATCCTACATGAAGCATTGGGCTGTCTTGGAAGGTAAGCTACCATATTTCGAACATTTGATTAAAAAATATCCATCCAACCAGTTTGCAAGCATCTTTAAACAGGATAAAAAAGATATTGTTAATCTAATTATGAAGGGTGAGTATAATTTCCATAGCGAACTTGGAAGCTTATTGTTTGGTCGTATTCTCTATGAATCTCCTGGGTGGGGTAAAAATGAAAGAATGCAAGTTTATCGTATGCACCTCATGAATGAATCTGAGACACAATTTTTTGCAGAAGAATTTAAATATGAAATAATGAAAATTAGTCTTTTCTCTACTTTGGCAAAAGAGTCTGGTAAAAAAGCAATTGCATGGATTGGTACTGCCCGCAGCGTAATGGCAAAAGTGAATCAAAATCCTGGAGAGGGTGTTTATCTTAATTGTGACGATGACAAATGGTCTCCACAACTTAATCGTGCCTGGCTTATCTCTTTACTGATGCTAGATTATCAAATTCAAATGGTTGAGCCTCAGTTTCCTACAATGGAAAAAGCAATCTTGTCTGGAGACTTTTTTAAGTATATCGAAAGCCTTCTTTCCGAGATACGTAAGTATGACGGTTCGACTGATGAGAGCCTTCATAAAAATGATTCAATGTACAATGGTGGGATAGAGCCAACTGCAACAATGCAAGAATTATTATTTCTGCTTAGTATGGGTTGCCGATCGTTTAAAGATAGCCAAGGGTTGATTTGTCTTGTTAAGCCTAGGATTAAAGAAGAGCCAACATTAACTAAGAAAAATGAAGTTAGTGGTTATATGTTGCAACGCACCCATTCTTTCAGTGAGTTTGGACGAATCGCATCTAATCCAGTTGCAGCAGGAGCATTTTTTAGGCATCCTGGTGCATCAACTGACCAGCGATCTGGTAAACTGAATGTCGATTCTCCCTCCAGTCTTCTTGAGGATGAAAGTGATCAGAAGTATACGGTGTCCTGATTTGACATAAACCTTTCAACGATAGGAGTAGTAGCAGTGTGATGCATTAGGATGGTCTGATCTTATGAATACTTACCATAAATACATCAAATACATACATCTTTTAGTTGATCAATCTTGGTCGCTCCATCTTGGTTGACTGGTATGACGTTGTCAAGTGATCTAAGACACACCAGCTAAGTCAATTTCTTTAAACCCCGTCCTGGACACTCCATTTCAAATTACTTGACAACGTCACGGTATTATCGATCATGAGGGTTTTCCTCTTGGTTTGATTAAAGTTCGCACTCCTATCAAAACGGGAAACTATAACCTTATCAATAGGTTATGTCAGATTAAGTCAAAAATAATTCATTTTCTGATGTGTTGGAATTAAACTAATATTTCAGCTAAGGTGAGTTGCAATAATGGGGTTTAGGGATTTCACCTTCATCTAAATAGCAAATGTCACATTTACCCAGCTTTTGGATAGTCATTATATCTGGATTATACCCTGCTTTATCCTTGTCTAGTTTAGCAAGAACCACATTCTCATCTAGATTAACATTAGCAAGATAGGGTCTGGAATAAAGCATCATATTTTTACCATAGGAAGTTTGACTGTTGACCTTTGCTTTTGCTGTTTTTTCAGATTTGAACAGAGTTACTCTTGATGAGAATGATTTACTAGTGTGACTGGGTGTTACATCGATATCTAGCATGCCATCATTGAAGATAGCGTCCCATATGCTGTCGGATGCTACTTTATGTGCGACATTTTCACCAACCGCATAAAACTGACTTCCTTTGTATAATGCAAATATGCCAAGCTCTTTTGCATTGGCTTCGATTTTTAAGAATACATTAACTGAATCACGAAATTCTTTGGATACAGATCTTAGCTTTAAGAGTGTCTTTAAATCAAGGAATGGAAAGAGGTCATCAACAAGAACCTCTTTAGGGATCAAATATAAAGACTCATCTTTATCCCAAGTAATATTCTTCTTGCCATTATTAACCATTTTCTTCATACCAAATATTTTCTTGAACATAAATTTCCTAATGCAGTCTCATGCTTGAGAATAAAGTGTCGACAATTACAACTCCGGAGAAATGCCACTGAAAAGCACTTGGCCTCAATTATAAATTAATCCAAAATTAATCTATTTGTTTATATTATGTCAATCGCTTATGCTTAAGATTGCCATAAAAAGCTAAAGATTAATGTCTACTTGGCCTTCTTGACAGCAAAACGACCAGCACTCACGTCTCGTATAGACACCAAATGAAGATAAAAGACCTTCACACCGATTGCTACTCATAAGTGACGTGGTCAAGTAATTTGAGACACACCAGTTAAGCTACTTCCGTTAAAACCCTATCTTCATAGTCGTTTTCAAATTGGTTGGGATTTTTGTACCCCAGTGTTGAATGGGAGCGGAATCTGTTACACAACATCGTAATCCATTTCAAGACATCCTGTTGTGCCTCAAAACGGCTTTGATAATGGTTCCATTGAACACATTCCTGTTTCAAGCTGCCAAAAAAGCACTCGGCGACAGCATTATCCCAGTAATTACCTTTTCTACTCATGCTGCCTGTGCAATGCCAATCCGTTAACAGGTTGCCATACTCATGGCTGGCATATTGGGCAGCCCGATCGCAGTGAACGATGAGGCCTGGCTTTGGTTTTCGTTGCCAGAGCGCCATTTTAAGCGCATCACATACCAATCACGCTTTCATTCTTGAACCCATACTCCAACCAACTACTTTCCGGGCAAACAAGTCAATCACAACAGTCAGATACAACCAACCTCCCTGTGTCCATAGGGACCTTATATCAAAAACCCATGCGCGATAAGGGGCTTTTGGCGAGAACTCTCTTGAGGACATTCTCAAACACTGGCTTTTTGTGATTGCTGTTTGTCGTCACTTTGTATTTTTTCCTGTAACGCACTATCACATTGGCTTCTTGCATCAGGCTTCGTGTTTTGCACCTGCTCGCTGGATATCCCAGTGCATTTAACGCTCTCTGCATCCGTCGGCTGCCATAGGTATAATAACTTTTATCAGCAATTTGTTTCACAAAATCCAGCATATCCTGATGCTCTGGATATGCTGGTTTATTGTGATGATTTTTCCGGTAATGGCAATACTCTGAACGTAACACACCCATTATTTTACACATCGCGCCTACCGGCCACACCTTCTCATGTTGGACTATAAACGAATACTTCATTTCGTTTCTTGAGCAATTGAATTTACCGCCTTTTTTAATATTTCTTTCTCCATCTTCAGTCGTTTGTTTTCTTCCCGCAAACGGCGTATTTCAAGCTGCTCTGCTGTTAGTTTTCCATTGCCTCTGAAAGCCTGACCATCACCCGATTCATTTTCTTTATCCAGCGATTAAGCATTTTCGGGTTAATCGATGAGCTGCGGGCTGCTTCTGCTCGGCCATAACCTTGTTCGGTAACCAAGCTAATTGCATGTCGTAGACATGTTTCTCTCCAGTTAAGTTATTATCTCTTAACTGGTGTGTCCAAATCTATTAGACCACGTCACTCTGCATAGGATTGACACTATTAGACCTCTGCGATAAGTCATTCGGAATCATTCTGCCCTCGACAGAGAAAAGAGAGGGGCACCGCAAATTAATGTTTACTTAATATTTAATTGATATAATTAAACTCGATTTTTAACTGGAGTTTATAATGAAAAGCTTTATGAAATTATTTAAAAAAAATGATGGGATTAAAAGGATTGATGGTAATGGTGATTTGTCAAAATTGCCTCAAGAAATATTCGAGGAGATATTGGGTCATCTCGATTCAAAGTCGGCTCGCAATATCCGTGTCAGCTCAAAGGAAAATTTAGAAAAATTTGATGAGGCAATTAGCAATGTTAATTTTGCTAAAAAATTAGGATTAATTAATTTATCTAAACGAGATTTAATTGCTGTTGGTGAGAATGTGGCATATCGAGTATTTGGTATTTCTGATTTCTACGGAAAAAAAAGACAGCCAAGTGAAAAAGAAATAAAAAATTCATTTAAAAAAGAAGTGATATTATTTTTCAATGAAAATGATGCTGATAAATACATTAAAAGCAAAACCGTATACAACGAATTTAATGGCGATGAAATTGATAGCAAGCCACATAAAGCAAATGTAAAATCAACCGATAAAAATAATATGTTTAGAATTAAAAAAATAACGGAAAAAGAAAAAGATCTTGCTTTAATTGCTTGTGGTAATGAAATAGATGATAAGATTACTTTTAATAAATAGAAAATATGTCCTCAATCTCTTCATTTTCATTAAGAGAGTGAGGACTTTAATCTAATTAATCATGAAGAAAAAAATTAAGAACATTCTTTATCTTTGGCTTCAATTTGAAGATAATGACGAAATTAAAGTCTCATCTGGAAAAATCAGCACCGATTTCCTGTTTGTAAAAAAACACATTCCTTTCGCATTGGCTTGGTATGAAAAATACTCAAAGAGTATTGAAGAAGATTGTGAAGATGAAGAGGAGCTCACAATGACTCAGGGCTGTTGCAATATGTTGAGTTTAATACCAAAAATGACACAAGATCAATATGAGAAACTGCTAAATGATGCTGAAGATGATGATTTTTTATGTAATGACATTGATATAGCAATAAAATTGATGAATGAAAGAAAACAGAAAAAAGATAAGCAGAAAAATATGGAATTTGACCTTTGGAAGAAGGGATTGACTAAAACAACTCATGAAATCCTAAAACCAATTATTCATTCTCAGAATGAACTAGCAATATTTGGAAGCGAGCTCTTGGGGTACAGACAAGCTCAAAAATATTTCGAATCAAAGGAAGGTGGAAATAAAATAACCTATCATTTCGAACAAACAAAGCAGATTTTAGGGTCTGATGACGTGGGGGTGCGTGTATGGAATAGCGACTTTGAAAAACCCAGCGAAATCAATGCCAATCAGAACAAAAAACCAAGCAAAGGATGCGTTGTTGATGTACTTCAGGAAAACATAAGAAGATATTACCATGATGAACCTTTAATACCCCTGTATTTTGTTATGCAAAGAGTAACGGGAGAAGGCTCATTCAATCAACAGGATGGCGAAATAGGTGAGAATTTACAGAATAGTGGCTTCAAAACCAGCAGCTTATGCAAAAAGAATAGTATTACGGGGGCGGAGATGCGTACTGTTTGGAGGCTAAAAAATGAGTTGCACGACGAGGTTATAGCTCACATTTTATCGCATGCAACACGAGGGCTAGTGATAGAGAGTACTTGTGATGAGAGTGATTTCCAGGTCCTTTCAGTAAAAGAATGTGGTTCCCACTTACTTCCATGGGAAGTAAACAAATTGAGATGGGTCAATAGGGACCGAAAGCATGGATTAGATGATTCTAAGCTGAGTGGAATTAAATCCAATGATTGGCTTTGGCGTTTGCTATGGTTTAAAAATGAAATGTCAGAAAAGCCCTGCCAACACGGCAAGTTACCTCAGATACCAGTTTTATGGAATGCACCTCTCTTAAAAAAAGAAGATTTAAAATGCATTCAAGCAAATCAAATTGAATTGCCAAAGTCATTATTTTGGAGTTAGTTTGCAGATTGAATAACGTGTGCTAATGAAGCTAAAGCAGCATAACCAGAGATAATACATGTGTCAAATAGGTCTATAATAACATTTGACAGCGATACTCTAATGCAAAATACAATGTTATGAATACGTTCATTCGGAGGATAATGGTATGACCTTGTCAGTAAAGTCATTTAATGGGCCAATTAAACGTTTAACTGGTCCTTCGGATCATCCAAAGCTGAAAGGTAGCAATAAGACAGATAGTGTAAGTATTGTCGCATTTGATAGAGAAAGTGACGCATGGGGTATTTTTTCTAATTACGCTGAAACGCCTATCCGTATGATGACGCCATATGGTGAAAGAACATTTCCTACTGTCGAACACTATTTTCAATATCAGAAAGATCCGAATGATAAGGCATACTTGAATGAAATCCTAAGTGGAGATGCTCAGAATGCACGAAATGTAGGCCAAAAAAAGAAGTGGAATCATTACTCGGACGCCGACAGAGCAATGGAGAGAGCAATTGACGCAAAGCTAAAAATCCCCGGGGTACAGAACGCCCTCCTTGCTACAGGTGATGCCTGCTTGATTGAGGATACAGGAAGCCGAAGTGATAAAAATCAAGATGGAAATTGGGGTTGGAAAAAAGGAGGGCAAGTTGCTCCACATAACGGTGCTGGAAATAAACTCGGTATCCTGTTGATGGAAAAGCGTAACCTTTTAAATTCTTCAAGTAACGTTGAAGATCCCAGAGATTTATCTGAACGTGCTAGAGGCATTATGACGCATAATTACGCTCACACAGACCTTATCAGCCTCAGCAAAAGTCTGCCTGATAGCACTCGAGCCTATTCGACCTACAATCATCAAAATAATAACTTACCTCACTCAAATCAGGAACTAAGTAAGGTAATTTATCGAATGGGAAAAATGAATAAAGAATACTCTGGCATTCCTTTAGTAGAACGGGGCGCAATGAATGGAGCACTTAAAATAGCTTTCGACAGTCCTGAGGATGCCAATGAGTTCCAAACTATACTTGCCAAAGAGGGATTTAAAACAACTTATTTTGGGGGAAATGATAAATACCCGATAGATTGTGGAAACGGAAAAAACCTTGAGCATATTGTCCGATTTGAAAATGATGGTCTAGCGGAAGAAATTCCTGCTGCAGCTTTAGAATTTCTTAAAAGAAAATTTAGTGACGACGATGAAAAAATTGCTGACATCGTGCAGCAATTAGGTTTTGAGAGTGCCGAATTACGAAGTGAAATGCAGAAAAAACCTTAATTTCATAAACAACCTACGGCAAATTTAAGCTACAGCCAGCCTTTAAACTACTTCATCCATAATGGCCTTATATTTCAGCAGGAATAGCACTATTAACAAAGAACGGGGTTGTTGTGATTAAATGGTTATTCAGTGTGCAATTTTCATGGTGCGTCGATCCCGTCATAAATGCATGCAGATAAAACAAATTCATTGTTTAGAAAGCGTCACAACATTTCGTTAAAGATGTTGGCATAAACCTGCCTTTGCCATCTTCCCCCAGAAAAAGCACAGTAAACTCAGCGGAGGTAATTTGTCAGCCTCTTTTTTTGAATATTTCAGGCCTCCCGTAAGTCTGTAAGATTTCTATTAAGTGCCTATGCAAAAGAGGGCACCAATGGTGCTGTCGCGGGCTATAAAACCATTCTTAAGAGCCATTCCATAATACAAAAGACTTAGCGTATATAGTTTAGCGGGATAATCTACAGAAGCACAATCTGATTGAAATTAGGACTAAATGGTCTAATATAATACTAGGTCATTTTGTTTAAGTTTTTATCAATGTCTTACAGTAAAGTGCTTGGGCATCTCAAAAAAGGACCCAGACTAAAGAGTGACGCCACAAAAGATTTAGAAGCAATTGTAAAATTATTTCTAAATCCGACCCAGAAAGCTCAATGCCGCTTTAATGTGTTGGGTGAGTTGGAGGTAGTATTTAATGATCAGATCTTCAATCTAACTCAAATTTTAATGCATCAGCCTGATTTCGAGCATTTTTCCTTTTCAGACGAGGTTTCCGAGCATTATGAAATGTTTATTGAAACCGCTAGCCATAAACCCTCTCTAGAGGGGGGGGTATTTATTCCCCGACAAGAAGATTATGAAAAAGCTGATAAAAACAAACGTTATACACAGTTGACGTATGGCGAAAAACTGGCAATAACGCTGTATACCTCAAATTTCTATGAAGAAATTAATTCATTTTTACGAACTCAGGGGCGTGATATAAGCTTTAAAGAACTGTCATCGGATAGATTAACTGAGATAGTGAAGGAAATTGTTCTGGCCAGTTGCCTTGCCGCTCATGGTTTAACCCGATTAGAACTACCTAATGATTCCGATGACAGCAGCCTCCAGGAAGTCTATCGCGCTGAGAGTAGTCATCGAATTCCTGAAAGCGTATGGAAACAACGCCATAAAGCAATCGAAACTCATATCCCCGTACGCCAGGATGGATTTATCAGTTCTTCTGAAGACATGAATGCCATGAAATTATCAGGCACCGACACAACGCTGAAGATTTCTCAACCTCACCATGGAATTGGTAAGCGCGTACAGGATTTGTCTTATAAAGGCGATGAGCAGGAGGTTCTTCTTGTTCCAGGCACACAATTAGCATTCGGTTCCTTCAGCCAAGACAAGGGCAGAAAGGTATTTGAAGCTTTTGTCGTGAGAAGCCTTGATGGTATTGATCCTTCTTCTTACTCGACTGTCAATGCTGAGATCAGGACACAGCTTATTTCCCTTCGTGAACAAGTCGATTATTTAAGAGGGCAGGTTCCCCCTCCACAGAAAACGCCATTCTCATTATGGAAATCGCTTAGTAATTCTATTAAAAAAACGGAGATTGTGGCGCTTCAGGACCAGATAAAACAATTGGATAAGCTCATTCTTTGGTTTGAAGACAACAAGCATAAAACCAGTGAGAAAATAGCAAAGCTTGAGGCTCTTAACAAGAAAATGGGAAAGCTTGTTGAAAAAGTAAGGGACTCCAATTTGTTACATGAGCCGTTGAAGGATGCCTCAACTAAAATCAGTCATCTTATTATGCAACTTAAGATAGGTAATTCATCTGGGTTAATCAGGGAAGCGGGGTATGTCTATACCCATCACTTAAGTAAGGCTTATAAAGAAACTGAGCTGGAAAGCACTGATGCTGTATTGGCGCGTGATAATCAGGTAATCCATCGCCCTAATCATGGCTTGGCTCACTCTCTCAGAGTAGCCACTTATATCCCACTTGTGGTCGAGTATTTCCAGCAATTTGCGAAACCAAAATTAAGCCAGCTCTGCCAGAATCTCAATAGTGAAGAACTGAAGAAACTGCAACTTTGCATGCTTTTTAGTGTTTCTGGACGCGAATCGGATCTTGCTTTTAAAAGCAACCCGGAAAAATACCGAGAGTATCGCCAGCGATGTGCTGAACAGTTCACTCTGTATGCACGCGGCAAAATGTCAAAGGACGATGTCAATAAATACGCAGAACTGATCCTCAACATGGGTAATCCAGATTACTTAAAATCAAAAAACATTACCCCTAAAAAGCAAGCTCTTTTCCACATCATGAATCTGGCGCACAAATTGGATCTGATGCGGTGCTACCATTTGGCACAATATAATATTGCCATAGCCAATGGTCATGACTCACTTATTGTTCAATCTGACATCCAACAACGCCACTTTAATGCGTTATTAAAAACGGTTACTCAACGTATCCACGCCACCGGAGATAGAGTTTATTGTCAAGTGAAGGATAATCAACTAATGTCCTCGACCGAGGATTATAATTTCCCGGTTTTTGCCAGGGCCAGTACGGATGCGAGGGAGTGTTTACAACTCATTGCAGAGGCTGACACTCCTAATCTCACTAGTGCCTCCTCCCACTCAGTCGAATCAACGATACTGCCATCGACTGCTGATAATCAGGCTGATAATTTACAAAAAACCTTTATTTTTCTTGATAGCATTGAAAATTATACTCTAGCTCTGCTTAAATTTTTAACTGCTGTAAAATCAACAGGGATTGCTGAAATTGATGAAGTGAAGAAGGATGGCCGTTATTTATTGCAAAAATTAATTCCGAAAGAAGAGCACTATATACTACTGGCAGAAACAGCTTATATGGATACTAAACCTATTTCCATTACTTTAACTAATGAGGATTTATATTTGTTACTTTTGAGAATGCCACAGGAAATGTTGGAGGACGGCTACTCAGCAGAAGAGCTCGTACCACTTTTAAATAAATCATTAGGTCAATTGGGCATATCAGCGCTGGATAAAGTCGACTCTTCTTATCAAATAACTGCCGTTGTGCAGGATGAACCAAGCGGGCCAGTGCGGATCAAACTTGTAAGTTCACAGATGGGATTAGATCCTATAGAAGTTTCGCTATCTCGATCGGAGCTCTTCGATTGTTTAAAATCACTTAGTCAAGAGGAGATATTTACTCTGAAATTCTCTAATTGAACGAGTTTTAAGCGGTGAGTCTGAAAATAGCGCAATTGACTTGGCAAAGTATTTATGAAAGCAGTAAATTTTTCTGGAAGCTGCCTTTTTATTATGCGTATCTTTCTGGTCTGTTTCAACTTATAACTGTTTCAATCAAGACCAGCAGTTACAATTTGCCTAGAAGCTTTTGCTTAGCACATGTTGCTTTGATTGTCGTATTTATTATAAGCCCATTCGCCCAAATATTTTTCAAGTTTACACTTATTAGAAATACAATTCGCTAATTGTAGTGCTAAAATAAAACTATTGGGCTATCTTTACGGCAAATAATATGGGTGGACAACTTTATCTTAACAATGGCCAGGCACCGAATCGAAGCAACGTCTGTGTTTCCGGTTATCAACGAAGCAAAGAGAATTTTGCTTTGAGTAACTTTGATGATAATGAAGGCAAAGGTTATAAATTTCTCGACCCACATCTCGGAGAACTTTGGTTTCCAACGTCAGAGCACTACTTGCATTTCCAAAAATTAACACCTCAGGCTAAAACAGATAAACTGAAAGCCTGGCAAGATCAAAAAAGCCCTGGGGAAATCCTTAGGGGTATTAGGAATCCACAAAGTCAATATTACATTCCACCTGAACAATCCGCATACTACGTAGATAAAAATAACCCATTTGATACTGAAAAATGGGATGTTGAAAAAAAATCAGTTCAGATGCAAATTAATGCGGCCAAATATCAACAATCTGAAAAGTTCCGCGAAAGTATTCATAAAGCAATAGAGTTAGGATGGGCTTTTGGAGATCAAAATGGGCCTGCGACCATCATTGAGGATACAAGTAGTCTTGCGAGTGGTCAAAAAACAGAGGAAGAGTGGGGAACTGGCCCAGCAGGAAATGGTAAAAACATTCTAGGAAACTCACAGACAGCCTTCGCAATGATAGTAGAAAAGGGTCTAATAAGCGCCAAATCTCCCTTGCAATCTCTAGATACATTTAAGACGACTACGATAAGAGACTTCTATATGACTGCTGACAATCAATATAAAAATGGCGTTCAGAGATCATTACAGGCGGTTAGAAAACAAGCAGGAAGGGATATGGGCCTTAATCAGCCCGATACAAGCGATTTGGATGGCTCGCTAGTGCAAAAGGTCTCGTTAAAAAATATGAGGATTGAGGCAAGTAGTTTTCTAATTCATCCTAAACCATCCCAGATGCCACTTAGTGAGCAAAAACCATATCAGCAAATAATAAATGCCAATCAACAGAAAAGCTATGATTCATCGCCAGCAGAATTAAATATTTTTGTTAATAAATATGGTAATACAGTGATTGAGCGATATAAAAATGCGAATCTTCAATTATATTACAAACCAGGTCAAACCCTAGGAAAGGATACGCCCCATGTCCTTTATCGAGATAACCAAAATTCCAGTTGGAAACCTGGAGATATACGACATACAAGCGCCCAAAATTTACTTCAGGAATACCAAAAAACAATAACTATACAATCGCAAAATAATATCCAGAAACAATCTAGCCAACAGCAGGTACGAGAAACTGGATTGGAATATGTGACCAAAAGCTTTAAAAATATTACTTTCGGATATGCTCTTCAATCTGTTCAGTTAGACAGAGATAAGAATGTACCACATAAGCATGTAGTTAAGATAAATTTTAATACGCGAAAAGAAGCGGAAGCTTTTAGAGATAAGCATTTTAGTCAACCAACACCATCACCAATTGATGGTAATACTGTAATTATTGGAGAAGATAAAGCGAGGTATTTCTTTAAGATCATCCAGATTGAAAATTATGGTAGGCATAATCCACGAGACACTATGAGTGTATTGATTGATGAGTTCAAAATGCACCAATCAGCTCAATCAATTCCGTCGATGAGATCGCCAACATCATCCCAAGTCGTAAGTAACAATAATAGTATTTCCCAAAATAATGGCGTATGGTCAGCACTAAAAATAAATCCATTTGAAGTCAATTTCAAAGAAAAAAACGGTACAGCTATTTCGGCTGAAGCCCAAGCAAAAACGATACTCAATGAAGTAAGTAGAATACACAAAGAAAAAGGGGCCAAAGTTGTTGGCATAACTTATTCTGCTAATCAGGCTCAAACAGAAGAAATTTTAAAAACTTATGCAAACGGCGGTTGGAAAACCAATACACAGGGCTCGAATCAAGCGGCGGTAATTCAGAAAATCGAAGAATTATTGGCAACAGATGAATACAAACATTTACAGAATGTCTATCGAACTGTTCCTATCACCACAATGAAATACCAAAATGGTCAAGCAGCCCCTGCGGACAATTCTTCAGTGGAGGAAAGTCTTAGGAAAGCTTCAGAATTTATGTCAAATGGGGGCGTATTATTAGGCTGGAAAAATCAAACTACTCCACAAGGATTAGCCATCGGCGGAGGTATCTCTGACCAAGTGCAAACCCCAGTGCAAAAAAAGATGATTAATGATTGGATACAAAACCCCTCATCAATGCTATTCTCAGCAACTTGCGCCACTAAGCAATACAAAGATAAGTTACACAGCCATCAATCTACAAGAGATTGTCTAATAAGATCTTACTTTCCTGATAATTTTATTGGTGGTTTTATAGAACATAATATACCAACGGATATAGATGAGTATTTAGACAATAAGATGAGAGATATTATAAAAAAATACTATCCAGGAGTCGACTATTCTGGACACGTGCTACATACTTTGGCCTATCATTTTACACAAGTGTCGCTAGAAAAAAGTGAGGAGAATGCCGCCTCCTTAGAAAAAGACAAAATACAACAGGGCCTATGTGATTTTTCTGAAGCGAATGGTTTGAATCTTGACCAGAAGCTCGTAAAGGAGTTGAGTGAAGAGCTTTGCCTGATCCACAGTATGGTATACGGTAATCCCCCCATTTTTAACCGAAGTTAAAAGTAGAGTCTGTCCGGAATTCTGTGTAACTAGCCGTCCTGTTATCCGGTAACTCTATCGCCGAATTCGATTATGAAGCGATTCATAGCTGGTTTCCAGTTATGAATCGGCATGGTCTACTTTTGAGAAATTCGTTCAATTGCCAAATAGAGCAATTTAAAAACGGCTTCATCAGAAGGAAACATGCGTTTGTCTTTTATTACTTTCCGTAAGGTCATATTCAATGACTCGCATTGGTGGTATAAATTGCCCGTCGAATATCCGCCGGATAATCAAACAAAGGAATGACCCGTTCCCAATCCCTGCGCCAGGAGATGCTGATAGACGGATACTGGTCATCCCATTTGGCAGAGAAAGCATCCAGTGCCATTTCAGCCTCAATGAGCGTATTTGCACTGTAGATGCTTTTTAAATCAGCGGCAAGTATTTTGCGGTCTTTCCAGCTCACATAAGACAGGGATTGGCGGATTTTATGGACAATACAAAGCTGAACTTTGGCGTAAGGGTAGACCGTTTCGATGGCTTCCGGGAAACCAGTCAAGCCGTCAACACAGGCAATAAATATCTCATCCAGACCTCTGTTTTTTAAATCAGTCAGCACATTAAGCCAGAATTTTGCACCCTCATTTTGACTAATCCACATGCCAAGTAGTTCTTTATGTCCTTGGGTATTTACACCCAGTGCCAAATACACGGCTTTATTGTTAATGCCTTTATCCGTCTTTACCTTGACCACCAGACAATCCAGATAAACAATGGGAAAGCAGCTATCCAGAGGCCTTGATTGCCAGGCTCGCACATCAGCCAAAACAGCATCTGTAACATTGGAAATTAACGTTGGGGAAATGGTAGTCCCATAAATTTCTTCCAGCTCTGACTTGATATCACGGGTGCTTAATCCACGAGAATAAAAGGAAATAATTTTCTCATCAAGACCGTCAAAGCGAGTGGCATGCTTGGGGATGAGTTGCGGCTCGAACGAGCCCGCGCGGTCCCGAGGTACGGCAATTTCCATTTCACCTTCACTGACATGAATTTTCTTTTTGCTGTAACCGTTTCGAGAATTATCTTTGCGTGATTCACCTTTATCATGCTTTTCATAGCCCAGATGTGCAGTAAGCTCGCCGGCTAGAGCAGCTTCCAATCCTCGTCTTTTAATTGTTTGAAAAACTCGGTGAAATCTTCAGGTGTTTTGCAATTTCTGGCTATCTCTTTTGCCAATTCATCTATATCTTCAGTCATAGTTGTTCTCATCATATTTGTCAGCACTATCCAGTGCCGACAGATTATATGCTATGACTAATTACACAAAATTATTTACAGATCCAGAAATTTATCTAAGTTGCCCCGCTAACTGAACCATTGAGCATTGCGACATTCACCTAAAACAATTGGATTTATTTTTCAATATAAAACTCCTTGCCACTGTGTCGTCCAGCTAAATGACATACAAAAGAGGGAAGCTTTTCTTGAAGCAGCTTATGAAGTGCTTCATTCCCGACAATGCTTCGCACCTTCTTTTGTAATAGGGCTTCTGTCTGTTCCGATCTATAACCTTTCACTTGTCCTAGCGTTTGGGTAAATTTTTCATACTCAGCCAAGTCAGGATACTGCTGCTTAAGTTCATTAAACACCATCTTCTCTTTCTCAGCCTGCCTAACCTGAATAGTCTTATAAAGCTGCTGCGGCTTAAGCCCAAACTCCTTCGCCACCTGCGAAATATGCACACCATCGGTTTTCCAGCTAATCTTCTCCAACTGCGGCATATCCTGCTCTTTCAATGACTTTTCTGAGCAACGGCAACAATGGTTTGATAACGCTCATAGCGCAGACTGGCTTTCTCAATCGAGACGGTAGCTTCCTTCAAATGGGGGTTATCTGCCAATTGCTGGTGATGGTTTGTCCATAGTCGATGGGCTTTTTCATCCCTTGCAAGGGATTGGGCATACAGATTTTGAAATTGCGGATGCTGACTGATATTGATGTTTTGCTGTTTGGCTTCCTTGGTGATTTGTTGTCTGATTTTTAAATAGGCTGATTGTTCATCCATGTAATCGGCGGCTTGCTTGGCAATTAAGCGCCTTTCCTGCTTTGACAGTGCTCTTGCCTTGTCGTGCTGTTGCTTTAGGTATTCTTCGTAATTAGCCAGGTAATTAAATTTCTCTTTAATCTTATGACCAACGCCTGCGATATGATTAAGCGCCTTGCCCACCATGCTGTCGGGGTTAAATCCGGCGCGCAGGGCGAAATCCAGTGGCCAGTCGATGACGTTGTCTTTCGTCACTGAGCGTGACAGGGTTTTGGTGAGTGCACCTAAGTCATCATGCTGATGTCGGTTGGCATACACCGCCACCGAATCACGATGCCGCGTTAAGGCGACAAAATTTAAGTTTCTATCCCAGTATTGACTGTCGATAAGTACCTTGACATTATCCACGGTCATGCCCTGCGCTTTATGAACAGTAAGCGCATAGCCGTATTCGATATGCCGGTAAGTTTTAGGAATTATCACTTGTTCGCCACTGTCTAATTGCGCGGTCAAACTCTCCTTATCAATGGCAAGAATGGTGGCTAAGTCACCATTCCGAATGCCAATGCTTTTGTCATTTTGGCGTAGCAGTATGCGCTCACCCTGTGCCAACGCGATAGTCTTCTCGCCACCTTCGCTTGAATAGTCAAAATCCTGATGACCAACCATGCCCTTGTTTTTTAAATGCTCCCTTGCCTGCTCATTGAGGGAATACACAGCGGCTCGTGAGAAAGCCAGCATCATGTTGTTTTGGCAATCGTTCAGCTGATGAATGCTATATGCCCACGAGTGAACCATGGCATCCTGTGATTCCGACACAACCTCGGCGAAATGAATCGCGCCTTTGTTGGCATAATGGTCAATGGCCTTGTTCACTTCCCCTTTGGCTAAATTCATACTGGCCTTACGGTCGCATTCATCACGTTGACGTCTGATTTGGTCTAATTCGATATAGCCGGTATGCGCGGCGATGCCTCTGAAAATCTCCCCCCTGTTAATTGGCTTTAACTGGTCGGGGTCACCGACTAAAATGACTTTGGCTTTCGCCTTGCTGGCGGCCTCAATTAAATAGGCAAGACTTGAAAAATCCACCATGCCGGCTTCGTCAATAATCAGCACGTCATTACGCCTTAATTTCATCTGGTTATGGCTCAGTCGATAAGCCAAGGAGGCAATGGTCGAGGACTGAATGCCGGTTTCTGCTTGCAGGGCTTTGGCGACTTTTCCTGAGAGTGACGCGCCTAACACCCGACAACGGTTGGCTTCAAAGTATTCCTTAATCGGTTTTAATAAATAGCTTTTACCGACACCGGGGCGGCCAATGAGTACGCTGATGTCTTTACCCTGGGTGATGTAATGAAACGCTTCTTTTTGTTCGTCATTGAGCGGGTAATTTTTAAGAATGGCCTCCGTTGGGTAGGAATAAACATGCCCCTGTCTTAAGCGCATTTTCTCAACATGACTTAACAGTCGACTCTCGGCAATGTATTGATGGCGGGTGGTGAACGATTCAACGCCGCTGTCATTCACGCCAAGACTGATAACGTCCTTATGGGCAAGTAATTGCGCGACTTGATTTAAATAAGCAGTGCTGGTGGTATCCGATTGAATGCTTTTAAACAACAGCTTTTCAATGTCCTTGCGGGTAAACACGCTGTGGCTTAATGACAGTTGATTTAAGAGATTATCCAAATCATGCAGGGCTAATTCTTCCCGTGCTTCACGAATGAGTTGGTTTTCTTCGCGAAGGTAGTGATTGCCTTCATCACGATTTCGCCCTTCGTGCTTTTCGCTGATGAGGTGGTTTAAATCAACAGCCAGGTCTATTTTCTTTTCTTGGAAATAATCGGTTTGAAAAGAACGCCATTGCTCATTCCAGTAGTCACCTTCAACTACAATGCCCTTGGCAAAAGTAGGATTTAAATCGCGTGCCTTGTGTTTGGCAAAATGCTCGCCTCGCAATCGGCGCAAGGTCACCAGAATATGGGCATGGGGATTGCCATCCTTGTCATCATGAATCGCGATATCGCAAGGCAGGCCATTATCGACAAAATGGGTTTGCGCAAAGCGGCGGGCTAATTCAATGTGTTCAATCGTACTTAATTCTTTGGGCAGGGCAACAACGACATCTTTACACAATTGCGAATTCTTACGTGTCTCGGCACGCTCGACTTCATTCCAGAGCAATTCACGTTGCTTAAATTTGTCCGATGCTCCTTCAGGCAGCATGATTTCAGAAAAAACGACTTCTCTACGTCTGGAATAATCATAGTGAGTTCCTGTTCTTTCATCAAATAGCTTGCTTGCTGTGCGGTAAGCACTGGCGGCTACTGCGCTGTGTCCTTTCGAGCGAGTGTGTATTGATACGCGAGCGAAAGCGATAGCCATGCCGGCTATCTTAGCAACACAAACGAAGTTTGTATATTGCGCCCTTCGCTTTTCGCTTTCGGGATGGAATGAGGCGCTTCGCTTGTTTATTTCAAAGGATATTGATTTTGGAGATCGGGGCCAGTATGCTGTTGAGCGACATCCTTACTTTTGCGGAGAGACCATGTCAAAAATGACACGATCGCAAATGGAAGATGCTCTCATGGATAAAATTGAACAAGCCAAGAAAAAGCTTGAGCAATTGCAGCATAAAAACAAGCTCGAAATCGGCACGCTTGCCTACAAACACGGGCTTCATCATTATGACTTAAAGCAACTGGATTTGGTTTTTGCCAAAATTGCCAAGGAGCTTAAGCATGACCACTAAAACCAACATTCAAAAACAGCAGCAGCTGATTGCCCGCTGTGAAAAATCACTCGCCCTGGAGAAACTGAAAAAGCGCCGAGCGGATACTCGGCGTAAGATTGAGCTTGGCGGCTTGGTGATTAAGTCGGGGATGGATGTTTATTCGAAATCAGTAATATTTGGTGCCCTTGTTAACTCTCGTACTATTATTGCAAATGATAATAAATACAAAATACTATATGATTCTATAGGAAATAAAATTTTCTTAGCGGACTAGTTAAGAATTACATCTTCACTTATTTAGTTGTTATTGCAGGCTTATTCCTTAACGCATTCAAAATATGGTGAATAGGTGCCTAATTTTTTACTTTTTTGGCGATTATCGAGGGTAACTTTGGAGGAAACATGTTTGGCCATAAGTATATGAAAGAAAAAAGCGAACTCCAAAACATCATGCTCACCTTACTTGGCCTACGCGAAGGTGAGATAAATTTTATCCGCCATGAGGAAGACCAAATACTGAGTTTCCCTAAACTGGAAATTACCTCTAAGAAATATGAAGTGCATCACGACGAAGAAAAAACAACAAACAACCTTAACCGATTGATAGCAAGAAATAAGGCCACAATAGATTCCTATGCTTCTATTTTGAAAGCTCGCGGACTAAAGATTTCTACTTCTACCTCGATTGGAGGCGCTCCCGCGATTTATATTGATCATAGCGAAGCCGAAATTATTGAAAAACTCGGCTCTGAATCCCATCGTCAATCAAATGGAAATAATTTAGCTCTACAGTCCAAAATTTTAAAGCTGCAACAAGATGTCATTCAGCACCCTAATGGGACCACTTTGTCATCACCTAAAGGGACCACCCCATTAGCACTTAATGGGACCACCTAGTCATCACATAAAGGGACCGGGCTGTCAGCAGCTAAAGGGACCACCCCACCTATCAAACTTTGGTTAAAAATGAACATAATTTTTCTCTGTTTATTCATAAATGGGGAAATGGATGTCAAACCGGAGATTTGAGATGCACGAATATATCATTATTATTAGCCAATTGCGTCAAGGCGCTACGCTCAGAGGGCTGTCCCGTGACAAACTTGCCGATAGAAAAACGCTTAGGAGGGTGCGTGACATTGCGATAGAGCAAGGCTGGTTAGAAAAGGATAAGTCAATCCCCACAGAACAGGAACTGGCGTTATTTTTTGAAAAGAGCAGTGCCAATAGCTTTTTGAGCATACAGCCATACCGGGTGAAGATTGAAGAATGGACCAGACAGGGCGTTCAGGCCAGCACTATCTATGCTCATTTACAACGAGAACATGGTTTTAAAAGTAGTTATAGCGTTGTTCAACGCTATATCAAGTCTTACAAGGAAAAACAACGAGCGGTCACCACGATATTAGAGTTTAAACCGGGCGAATCAGCACAGGTTGACTTTGGGCAAGGACCTAAAATTACTGATGGCAAAGGAGAGGAACAGAAGACCTGGATCTTTGTGATGGTGCTCTCCTGGAGCCGTCATATGTATGCAGAAATGGTCTTACATCAGGATGTTGAGACATGGCTTGCCTGCCATCGGCGTGCCTTTGAATGGTTTAATGGTGTTCCAGAAAAAATAATTATAGATAACGCGAAGTGTGCGATTACGAAAGCTTGTTACCACAACCCTTGCGTTCAAAAGGCATATGGGGAGTGCGCATCAGGCTATGGTTTTATTATTTCCCCATGTCCTCCGTATGATCCCCAGAAAAAAGGCCGAGTTGAATCCGGGGTTAAGTACGTTAAAAACCGCTTTGTTCCACTGCGCCAGTTTAGAAGCTTAAACGATGCGAACGAGCAGTTAAAGATCTGGTTAATACAAGAGGCTGGCGCGCGCAACCACGGCACTACTCATGAAAAGCCTTTGGTTCTATTTGAAATTGAACAACCTCTTCTTAAAAAACTGCCTAACCATCCGCCCGAGTTTGCGGCGTGGGAAAAGGTCAAGCTTCATGGTGATTGCCATGTGCAATACAAGAAATGCCGATATTCAGGTCCATATCGCCTCGCACGGCAAGAGCTTTGGCTTAGAGCAACGGATACAACTATCCGACTGTATTTCAATCATCAACTGGTAGCACTCCATCCGAAACTCGAAATACCAGGCACCAAACATACAATACCAGAACACCTTCCACCGAATGCTTTGGCTTACTCGATGCGAGATGCCCAGTGGTGCCTAAAGCAAGCACATGAAGTTGGAAGCCAATGCGTGATTGCTATTGAGGGACTATTAAATGATTCAGTCGTAGATTATCTTCGGGCTGCACAAAGCATTCTCGGTCTTAGGAAAAAATATGGCGATGACCGTCTGGAGGCTGCTTGCCATAGAGCGCTTGTTTTTCAAAGCGTGCATTATAAAACAATCAAGACGATGCTAGAGGTTGGGGCTGAAAAGCAAGCCTTACCGCATGAGGAAGAACCGACAACATTGGCCAAACCCTATTCGGTAGGGGGAAAGTTCTGCCGGAATACGTCCCACTTATTACACTAATACAAACAACAGGAGACAAATGATGATAAACCCGATGCCCGAGCTATCTTCGCAGTTAAAACAACTACGGTTATCGCATGTTGCTGAGAACATCCCGCTGCGTAACCGTGAGTCTATAGAAAAGAAGCTAAGCTACCCTGAGTTTCTGGGATTACTGCTTCAAGATGAGTTATTAGGAAGGGAAAACAAAAAATTAAGAACACGAATGAAGCGTGCACGTATCCGTGGTGACAAGACGATAGAATCATTCGATTTTGACTTTAACCTTAAAATCAATCGCGCTCAAATACAGGAGTTAATCTCGTGTTCATTTATTGCAGAAAAAGTTCCCATTCTCATCGTAGGACCTTGTGGAACAGGGAAATCTCATATTGCTCAAGCCATAGCTCATTGTGCGATACAAAGAGGAATCGATACACTCTGGCTTTCGCAAAATCAACTCTTTAATGAGTTGCAAGCAGCTAGAGCATCAGGTCGATTTGATAAAAAGTTCTCAGAACTGGTGAAAATGCCACTACTAATCATCGATGATTTTGGACTAAGACCATTACGCAACCCCCAGGATGAGGATTTTCACGACCTAATCTCGGAAAGATATGAGCGTGCATCAACGATCATTACATCCAATCTGGACTTTAGCGAATGGGGTTCTGCTTTCCCTAATCGATTACTTGCTGCAGCCACTATCGATAGATTAAGACATAATTCATATCGGGTTACATTAGATGGTCCCAGTTACAGAGGAGAGCGAGAAACAAAAAAGCGAAAATAACATGTATAATTAACTAAAAGTGGACAAGTTTGATAGGTACCGTTTTGACATTTTAGGCGGTCCCATTAGCTGCTGATCGACGGTCCCTTTAGCATGCTGAATGACAGGTGGAAACAGATAGTAATTTATCCAATCAATCATTTTACCACGTGCACTGGTACAAGTTCCCATTGATGTATTGGTTGAATGTGTTAACTGATGGGATTTGTGTTGAAAAAGGAGACTTTGACATTGCTTATCCGAGTGAATTGGATGTGATGTGGAATGACGATGAGCTGGGTTTCGTCATTAATCCTGAGGCGGTATTGTTTGGTAGTTTACCCGCACAAGCGGCTTGCGCTGCTGATTCAAGTACCGCTTTATTGGGCAGTGCCATTGACAAACTCTTTTGGTGCGCAGGAGCTCAGGGAAGCATGTACCCTTTAACGGGGCATGTGCAAGAACATGTTGGCGGGGTTCAGGCATCAGTCTTACTGTCTGAGCGTATGAATTTTAAACTGCACCGCCAGGGACTATTGGAAGACACAGTAGGACTTGACGATTCGACAAGCAGCGCAAAATCCATTTGTCATACTCATTATTCCCCTATTTTGCCCAAATCACGTTACCGCTATCAAATGGTCAATCCTTTACCGACTACTAATGCCTGTTATCCCCTTGGGCGTGCTACGACCCTATGGGAGGCAGGGCACGAATATCCGTTTAAGGGCGAGGATTTTGGGTATCTGATCTGGCGCAAACGCAATTGTTGCGCCTTTTAACGATTAGGAGATGTGATGAAAACAATACGAATGAACACTTCTTTCTTGGTTGCATTATTTTTGTTGTCATTTCCTGCACTTGCAGAAGATGAAGCCTATATTGCGTCTATTGAGGCGAATACAAAAAATCGCGCCAATGCTTTTACAAATGAAATAAAGCAAATCAGTAAGTCTCTTGAGACTTCAGAAAAATCGGGTCAAATTGCAGAATTTACCGGCGAGATGCATCAAGTCATAAAAACACAGGAGCCCATTGTAACCCACTTAAAAAAAGTCAGTCAGGTACTCGTGTTCTTATCGTTTTCAATGCCAGAAAAAAGTCTAAAAGCCTGGCTTTTACAATGTAAAAAAAGTGGAGCAACACCTGTGATTCGGGGACTAATTCATAATTCGTTTAAAGAAACGATGACGGCTATTCAAACGCTCAGTAAAAAAACAGGAATTGGGATGCAGCTTGATCCTATTCTTTTTAAAACCTTTGATATCGCTATGGTTCCTGCAGTGGTTTATGTGAAAGACACCCCTGCTTGTCCTGCCAATATGGATTGCAAACCGGTGAGTTACGACAGTCTTTATGGTGATGTATCGCTGGACTATGCTTTGGAAAAAATGAGGGGAGATGAGCAGTCAGAAGACCCCGTGTTGGATCAAATGATTCTTCGGTTAAGAGGGGAATTAATCTAATGAAAGGCTTCGTTTTAGTTTTTTTAATCCTTTGTTCACAGGTTTTTGCACTTGATTTGAATCAGGCGTATCAAGAAGGCGTTCAGACCGGAACAAGCCATACCAATCAATCCATTGATTTATTAAAAGCACTGGATCTGAGCCAGTTTCCTGGCTATCAAGCCAATCTGCCGCAAGAACATTATTATAGTGGCGTCACGCAGGCAAGCACAGGTCTTGAAGCCGATTCGCAAACTGCCGTGGCTCAGAATGATGCAGGAAAGGCAGTAGGCGAAAGTTTTAATCATCGCCCCTTGTATCAAGTAAATCCTGCCTCGGAATCAATGCAAAAGTTAAATCAAATCGCGGAAAATGGAGATGCGATTATGCATGGTCAAAATACCGATAAAACCACCTGCTCTTTAAAACCCAAAGAATGCCATTACTCATGGCAGGAAAAAACATGCCTGTCTAGCAAGGTATTAGGTGTATTGCATTGTGCAAGACACTTAAGGTTAGATGTTTCCCCCTACAAAACAGAAAGTTACAGTCTATACCTGCGAAAAGGAGGTATGAGGAATACCCCTTTTAAAGTCTCAGTTAATCTGGCACAAGCGGATACCTGCCAACAAGGCAAAACTCCTTGCTATACGATTTATAAGGATTTAGCACCAGCACCAGCGATTCTATTGCCTGCCAATTGCGCCATGGTGAAGGTCAGTTTCCTTGATGAAAAGAAATTAGTGGTTGTTGAGCAAACAGCTACATGCGCCAATCCCACCCTATCATTGTCTGTTGGCAATTGTCGATTCGGTCGCTGCACAGTGCCCTATGTTCACTCCGTTTCGATGACGGTAGAAATTTATGAAAGCAAAGAGTATTGGGACGACCAATGCCAACATTTGCAAAACAAAGAAAAAGAGGGGTTGTGTCATATTACTGAGCCTCTAACATGCACTGAGCCCAATCAAACACGGATTATTGGCGATGTTCCATTGACCCGCCCTTGCTGGAAAGAGAGAGCATCCTACACCTGTGGTGGTAGTCAGGAGCAAAATACGTGCGATAACCTAGTTAATCAAGGATGTGAGCAGACTGCTTCAACTTGTGTGAAAGAAGAAGCAGGACTTTGCACAACCCATCAGCAAACGTATCAATGCCCGATAAACCAATGTACTGACAACCAACTGTTGTGTGGCGAGGATGCTTTTTGTTTGGATGGTAATTGCGCGAAACATGAACTAACCCCAGCCAATGAAGACGATTTTAAAAAAGCAATGTCCACCTTATCCGCCGCCTCGGATGCCTCAAAAGACTTTGATGGCAATGCCAATTTTATTTTCAAAGGTCAATTGCTTGAATGTTCAACAACAATGCTCCATTTTAAAAATTGTTGCAGTGATAAGGGGTGGGGTCTGGATCTTGAGCTGGCACAGTGTAGTGATGCTGAGAAAAAACTGGGAAAAGCTCGAGAAAACAAACTGGTAGTACCTACGGGTGAATATTGTTTTAAACGCAAAAAACTCCCTATTGGCTCGGTCTGTGTCGATCATCACCAGACTTACTGTGTCTTCCAATCTAAATTAGCCCGTATGGTTCAAGTACAAGGAAGACGTGATCAGTTACATATTGGTTTTGGCCAAAATAAATATTCAAATTGCTCGGGTATTACGCCTGAGCAATTGCAATTAATTCACTTCGAAGCCATTGATTTTTCAGAATTTTATGAGGAGGTAAAAAATAAACAAAAACAACCGGATTACCAACAGACTGCCAATGGAATAAGCCAGCGCCTTAATCAATTTTACAATCAAGGAGACATCAATGGCTAGATGGTTTTTTGTTTTGTTGGTTAGCGTGAGTCCTTTTTTGTACGCCGAGCAGCCTTATCTTAATGAGCATGAGGAAGGTTGGTATTGGCATAAGGATCCCAAAGAGGAAGTCAAGAATAAACCACAAACCGAGTCAGTGGCACCTTCACATGTAAGTAAACCTGCCGATCCTGATAAAACATGGAAATTGATTGGTAATAGAGTGCAACAGGCTCGCGCACAAGCTATTTTAAATCCAACTCCTGAAAATATTGCTCGTGCAAGACGATTACAACGATTGATTGTGGCACAGGCTAATCTGTTTTCTGAGAAATGGATGCTCGATCTGCTAATAAACCCCGATCAGGATGAAAGTCTTATTAATCCGAGCAGTAGTGCAGCACGTGATATCTACAACCAGCAAAACAGCATGCAAAAGGAAAAGGCGATTACTCAAATTAGTCAAACATCTGGTTTGTTGTATTTCTATGAAGGTGGTGAACCATTTAGCGAGCGCATGGCCCAAGTAGTGAGTGATTTTGCGAACAGTTATCACATGACTGTTATTCCAATTGCCATGACCAATCGCATCTCCCCGATGTTACCTAACTCACGAGTTGATTCCGGTCAGGCAACTCAGATGGGTGTTAAACACATTCCTGCGGTTTTTGCTCTTAATCCAGTATCTAAAAAAACCATGCCAGTTGCTTATGGCTTAGTCAGCCAGTCGGAATTGAAGGAAAACATTTTAATGGCAAGCAACGCTTTTCAATCGGGAGATTACAATGCGCAATAAATTAGCTATTTTTCTAATATTAGGAACGTTATTTTCATCAAGCCTATACGCCGATATTGATAATGCACCGCTTCATGCCCTTGCCAAACATCAAGGATTTTTCTTTTTTTTCAGTTCGAGTTGTCCTCATTGTCAACGCTTTGCACCCACGCTCAAACGCTTGAGTCAACACTATGGCTTTAGCGTAGTTGCTATTTCTGTTGATGGAGGCTTTTTACCATCCTTTCCTGATGCGGTGATGAATGAAGGACAAACGAAGGTATTTCAAGTCAGTGTTTATCCTTCTCTTTTTTTGATTAACCCAAAGAGCCAAGTGGCGAGTCTTGTTACTGAAGGCACTATTGATGAAGGCGAACTAACCAATCGGTTACTAAAAATTAGCCAGATACATGACAAAGAGGTGCCTTTATGAAAAAAATTCTTCTGTCTTGTGGGTTAATCGGTGCACTTGGCATCGGACAAGTGTACAGCAAATCAATAGGTGAGGATTTAACTGGTTATTTTAAAGCTCTTAATATGGGCGCGAATGTAACAGAGCCGCATGCTTACCAAGCGCAGCGTGCTGGTTTTTATACTGGCGGTAATTTATACGCTAGAAGCAGCGTACGTAATCTGCAAATCATGCGTTTGAGCTGGCCTAAAGTGTCCGCAGGCTGTGGCGGCATAGATGCCACGTTAGGTGGGTTTTCTCACATCAAAGGTAAAGAATTTGTCGATTTTACCAAGAATATATTGAACAACTCACAAGGTCTTGCCTTCCAATTGGCCCTAGAGCAAGCAACTCCTCTTTTAGGTAATGTGGCAACCAAATTACAAAACGTGGCTACCTGGGTGAACCAAACCAATATCAGCTCGTGCGCAACCGCGGAAAGTGCCGTACTGGGTTTAGCCCCACGCACCCGTATTGCACAACAACATGCCTGCCAATCCATCGGTCAATCCAAAAATCTCTTTTCAGACTGGGCCGAGGCACGACAAGGCTGTGGTAAAGGCTCCAGTAATTATGATTACGACAGAGTGATTAATGAAAACAGCAGCAATGAGCAGGTAGTTGATAATACCAATGTGGCGTGGAATGCGTTAAAGAAAAACGGCTTATTTGCAGATGATATCGAATTAGCTCAACTCATGATGACCTTATCAGGCACCTTAATTCTGACTCGCGATGCAGAAGGGGTGCATGTCCAACGCCTGTCTTCCTTAGTAAGTAATAACAATTTAATCAGCGCTCTTTTACGCGGTGGCGAGGTAAAAATCTATCAATGTGATGAAAAGGTCAAATGCTTACAACCCACCTTAACCAGTAAAAACATTGATATCAGTCATGGTCTTGAATCAAAAGTTCGTGATCTGATTTTGGATATGGCAAGCAAGATTAAAGACAATGTGGAGCAAAGTGAGGCCGCTAAAGGATTAATTGAGTCCACACAATATCCGGTGATGAAAATGGTCAGCGTTCAAATGGCCTTTATGAAGGACAGTGCAGTGATTGACACTACACGTTACTCAGAAGCCATTGCCATCGATATTTTATTTCAATATTTGAATGAAAACCTGCAACTCGTTAAACAAGCAGCAGGAGCTCTGCAATATCCAGAAGCAATAATGAAAGAGTTTCAAACTGATCTCACCCAGGCTCGTCGCGACTTGGTTCAAATGGAAGGTAGCGCGCATCAGCGAATGAGCATGGCGATGCAGATGATTCAAGAAACTCAAACCATCGAGCAAATGCTTGTAGGCGAATTTTCATCAGAGCTCACTCAGTCTTTGAGTTGGGCTAATCAAATGAGGTGAGTGAAATGGCTGTTACGATGCAAATTTATACGATTACCGGTGGTGAGTTACTTAAGGCGTTTTATAACGCCACCGCAGCTATGTTTCACTATGATGGAATACTTGGGATTTTTAGAACAGCACTGATTATTGGTGGGGTTTGGACTGTTGGCCAATTTATTGTAAAACGTGATGTGCGCAGTATGTTCTTCTTTATTTTAAAATATGCTTTTGTTATTTCATTTATTCTAACACCTACCTGCAATTTGCAAATCCACGATAGAACTGATCCTCTGCGACCAGATTTAACGGTTGATAACGTGCCCTTAGTTTTGGGTGTTGTAGGAGGATTAAGCAGTCAGCTAAGTGATAAAATAACCCGGCTTTTTGAATTCTTCTTTCATTCACCTAACGATATGGATTACAGCCAAACAGGCATGATCATGGGTGCGAAGCTCTTTTTATCAGCAAGTAATATAAAAATAACCGATCCGTTGTTTAATGCAAACATGCAAAAGTTCATGCAGCAATGCGTGTTCTATGATGTGATGTATGGACGATATGGCTTAAAAGACATTAATCAAGCAAGAGATATTTGGGAATTGGTTAAATCCAATGCCTCTGTTGCTCGTGGGTTTATTTACGATGGTTCATTTAAATCGTGTATGGAAGCCGCTAGTTTATTAGACAGTGCCTGGAGTGGCGTGATTGAAGATGCCAAATCTAAGTATGCAGGTTTTGCTTTTGGCAATCATTCAGATGCCCTAGCTAATTTCGAAAAATACTTACCTCAAGCTTATAATCATTTAACCGCCATGTCAGGTGATGCCGCAGCACTTATTCGGCAAAATATGATGGCCAACGCCATTCGCGATGGCGTGTTTTCTATGGGCGCACGTGTGAATTCAAAAGCGGCCATAGACAGTTTTTCAGCCAGTCGAGCACAGGATAAAATACCCGCGGCACTCAGCAACATTGGACTAATGTCCGCCTATTGGTTGCCCATGTTGCAAAGTCTTTTATTTTGCATTGTTATAGGGTGTTTTATTTTTGTCTTGTTTTTTTTCCCCTTTCCCTCCGGCATTTCTTTTTTTCAATTTTACGCAACACTGTATGTCTGGCTTGCCCTATGGGCACCGATGTTTACTGTTATTAACTACATCATGACTATTTTGGCGCAGTTTTCATTGTCCTTTGTGTCAACAGGGGCGACTACTTTGGCCTACCAAACAGGCATGAATCAAGTCTATGAAAATATGGCTGCCTTGGGAGGCTACTTAGTCTTGGCGACAACCACATTGAGTTATATGTTAATCAGTCGACACGTGGGTAGTTTTGTATCACTCACGCAACAACCAACAGGTATTGTTCAAAATGCCGCCTCCTCTGCGGCAGAAGAAGCACAAATGGGAAATTACAGCTACGGAAATACCAGTTTTGCTAATCATAATGGGTTTAATAGCAGTTCTTTTCATAACGATCAAAACGCCAGAATATCATTGGGTGGTATTGAAACAAGCCTTGATAGTGGTTCAATTGCGCGAATATCGCGTGATGGCAGTGAAACACTGACGATGGCAACTGCGACCTCGCATACCCCGCTTAATATTCAATTAGGAGAAAGCACGCGATCTGCATTTTCTGAATTATCCGACAGTGCTAAAAGTGCTGGGTTCAATAAATCAATTGCTTCATCAGAGCACTATGCGGCATCACTCAGAAGCCTGGCAGAGCTTGGTGAAACGCAATCACATGGGGAACAAAGTGGGCAGGGACACCAAATATCCACTTCAGCAGGCTTTAATGCGGCGGCATCAAAAATATCCAATCTCATTGATACCTTTGCTCACGATCATAATATTTCTCGGGATGACGCGACTAAAGTTTTAAGTGCTGCCAGTATTAATTTAGGAGGATCGTTTGGTTTTGGAACCGGTTCTGCAGTACCTGGGGCAAAGGGTAATATTGAGATTGGGGGAAATGTGCGTCATGAACGGGACAAATCAGAATCCCATCAAGACGCACGCTTGATGAATGAAGCGCGGCGCTTTAGTGAGGAACACCATTTTACAGATGTGGTGAATGAGGCAAGACAAGCCACCAAGGACGATCATTTCCGCACTTCTGATGATTTTAGTGGACGCTTGGCTAATAACTTTTCAGCAGGCTTTGATAAATCTATGCAGTATCGAGATGAAGCTGTGGCGAGTTTTTCCGAATCAGAGAGTTATCACCGACAAGCAACTACTTCCAGCGAACAAACAGCATCTATTAATCTTGATGCTCAAACAGGATTTATTGATTGGTTATCACATCATCGTGCACCTAATAGTCAGGGCACTATTGGGTTGCAACAGGCAGAATGGCTAATTCGTCACGATCCTGAATTAGCTCAGTCTTATGCAAGACAATTTGTTGGTGAAAAAACCGCGCAATCAATCAGCCAATTTCAAAAAAATCATCCTATTAACGAAAGTCAAGTGCACCAAAAAAATGAAGGATTTAAAAGTCGTATTGCAGGTAGTGCGGGGGTTGATCATGCCCTTGGGGATTATACCAATACGTTCAATGACCGAGCAAAGAACATCAATGCAGGAAGCGTCAATAAAGATTCGGTTAGTGCAGTTGATAAGGATTTTGCACGCGCCAAGTCAGAGATGTCCAAGAATGTTGAGGGCATAGTGCAAGACGGGTCGCAAGTCATGCAGGATGTCATCGTTGCCCAGGCAAACAAGGACGTAAAATGATGCTTACCAGGATCGGGTTCCATAAGGGTTTCCAGAGGTATCCATACCACTGCTTCCTGACATCGGCCGACCTGAGCTTGGGTTTATGCTCACAGAAGAGCCGTAGTGGTTTGAACGATGGTAATTGGGCGACTCATGTGAGGAAAACGGCTGGTTTAGTGATGAACCACCGTAGGATCCAAAAGAAAATGCAAAGCCTAGATCTGAGAGCATCAAATCAAAGCCAAAAGAGGCACCAAGCCCAAAAGCCGCTAAAGGTGACACAAGGAATAAGAGCCAATCGGTGCAGTAAAAAAATAAGGAGTCTTTGTTACTTGGGAAATCACCAAAACAAAGAAATAGTAACACCACAATTAAAAGAACAAGAGAACCGATTCCCATTGATGCCAAACGCAGTTTTTTTCTTTGTTCAGGGGACAATTCATCAAGTGAGCTTATCATCACTTGCCCTTTATAGTTCTTCTCCATTGGATTTTCTCCTTTTTATTCATTGTAGCCTGATTTTCACTTTTTTTATATCGATTCGGAGTCAATGATGGCGGTAAATCCTACAAAATTATTTATTCGCGGCGGTCAAATCTTTTTGCACAATGTCCGCATGTTCACACAGGTAGGTAAGAAAGTAAGCCTTGCTATGCTGATAGTTTTTTTTATTTTCTCAGTCATCGCTTTTTATTTTAATACCAGTGCGTATCAACGTTATATTGGCCAGCAATGGGTTAAAGCCCAGGCAATGACTTTAATACAGAGCAAAGCCAAGCAAGTGGTTCGCATGCCAACGGGTGAATCTTATCCAGTGTATTCAGCGCAAATTGTAAAAGCTCCCATGGTCATCGGCATTGTTAATCAATTAAAACAAGCTCTACTTAAGAGCATGATAGAGGCACTATTTGCCTCTGTCATGATGTTAATTGTCATGGTTAAGTGGTTGCAAAAAAGAGGGGAAAATCAAAGTAAAGCTAAGATCATTCGCGGCAGTGAGTTAGTTGATGAAAACACGTTACAAAAGTGCATCAAAAAGACAAGCAGGATTTCTCCTTATCGGATTGGTGGTGTATCTCTGCCCTTTGGTTCTGAAACCCAGCATATACAAATAGTCGGAACCACCGGATCTGGTAAAACTGTTGCTATTCGTGATCTATTGACGACAATACAAGCTAGGGGTGAGCGCGCGATTATTTATGATAAAGGAGGAACTTATTTATCCCGTTTTTATCGTGAACATCAAGATGTAATTTTAAATCCCTTAGATACGAGAGGCCATTCCTGGAATGTCTGGGCAGAATGCGAAGACAAAGCAGATCTTGAAGCACTTGCTGAGGCCATCATGCCGATGCCCATCAATAACACCATGGATCCCTTTTGGATTAAAGCCGCGCGTATGATTTTCGTCTCGACTGCCAATGAGCTAAAAAATGATCCTAAACGCTCCAATCTGATGTTATTGCAATATTTGCTCACAGCAGACTTAGGTCGAATTCATCATTTACTGCGTCATACTGAATCAGAATCTCTGGTATCCGATAAAGTACAAAAGACTGCTTTAAATGTGAAAACCGTAATGGCTACTTATTTAAAATCCTTACTGTATTTGAAAGATGATGGGGACATCTTTTCGATTCGCGACTGGATTTTGAATGAGCAGAATAATTCCTGTTTGTTTGTCAGTTCTGATGGGCGCAAACACCCAACCATCAGACCACTAATTTCGGCCTGGATTAATACTGCTACCAAAGAACTCTTAAGTTTAGCGCCTGATGATAACCGCCGTGTTTGGTTTATTTTGGATGAGCTGGCTACCTTGCATGCCTTACCTTTTTTAGCCGCAGTTAAATCAGAAAGTCGCAAATTTGGTGGTTGCTTCTTATTAGGTCATCACGGTGCATCCCAGTTGCGTACCATTTATGGTAACGATGGTGCCGCGTCCCTTTCAAATCTGTGTTCGACTCGATTGTTCCTACGCTTACCCGAACATACTGATGCGGAGCACGCCTCCCGCAATATTGGTACATACGAAATTGAAGAGGTGAATGAGTCCATCAGTTATGGGGCAAACACCATGCGTGATGGGATTTCAGTTTCTCGTCAAACTAAAGAAAAACAATTGGTTTTACCAACCCAAATTCAGGTAATCAATGATCTACAAGGATATTTGCGCGTCAAAGGGGAATTTCCTGCGGCAAAAATAAAGCTTAATTACGTTGATTATCCTCTCATTCATGAAGAATTTATTGCACGAGACATTGATCCTGATCCACTTCGTCAAAAAGTAGAGCAATTGGTGGACACCTACAGCGATCCCATCCTTGCCGCATCCCATGATGATGCTTTAGAGGCTGCAACTTCAACAAAAAAAGATATCACAAAACCAATTGCAAGAGAAAAAAAGCTTGAGGAAGAAAAAGAGCTTGTTGAGTTTTTATAAGAACAAATTGGGGGGTAAGCATGTTAAGTCTTCAGCCATTAGACAGTGCCGATGGAGCCGCAGCCTACTATCTAGATGTCGTCAATTATTATGAAAACGATTCTAAAAGTGTTCGTTGGTTAGGAGATGGAGCGAAAATTCTTGGGATCCACGGGCAAGCAGTAGAAAAAGAACAGATGATTGCCCTTCTGAAAGGCATATTACCTGATGGTACTCAACTCGGTCGAATCGATAAGGATGGTATTCATCATCGCCCCGGTTTTGATATGACCCTTACTGCCCCAAAGTCTTTTTCAATTTTACTTGAAAGTGGTGCTGATCCAAGGCTTGGAGAGGTGTTTGATAAGGCCGTAGAATGGTTCGTTGAAGAAATGGAAAAGGAGTTTGCACAAGCCAGGCAACTTGTTGACGGCAAAATTGAATATATTGATACCAGAAATTTAGTCATTGCAGCATTTCGTCAACCAAGCTCTCGTGCCAATGATCCTAATTCACATACGCACCTTGTAGTTCAAAATATGACCCACTGCCCAGATGGGAAGTGGCGCTCGCTTGCCAGTGACATGGATGGTCAAAAAGGCGTGGTTGAACAAATCATGAAGCACCATATCTATGGCGGGCTTAAATTTCGTAACAAATTAGCGAATTTAACCAAAGAACTTGGCTATCAGCTGGCATCTGATGGTGATGGTTTGTGGGAAATCCAGGGTGCACCTGAGCAGGTATTAACTCATTTTTCAAAAAGAAGGGAATCCATCGAAGCATTACTTGACGAAAAAGGCTGGAGTGGTGCTAAAGCATCCTCGATTGCGGCTCAAAAAACAAAATTGGATAAAGAAATCATTGATTATGAGAAATGGAAAGAAGACATCATCAAAGAATGCCAGGAAATGGGCTTTGATCCACATCAACTAGTGGCTTCATCGTATAAGCCTCAGAAAAATCTCTTTCAAACTTTAAAGGAAAACATTGTTGAGCGCTTTTATGGTAAGGATAACATCGAAATGACTCATGCCAGAGAGTCTGTGTATGTGGCCATTGAATCAATCAGTCAACAGCATGCGGTGTTTGAGGAAAGGGAACTTAAAAAAGAAGCGCTAAAATATGTAATCGCCAGCAATAAGATAATCGATGAAACCTTAATTAATAAAGCCATTGATGAAAACATTGCAAATCAAAACCTGTATACGGCAAGACACCCCTTCACACAAAAGCCTTTATTGACAACGCCCTGGCAACTAACACTTGAGAGCGAGGCCATCCAGCGTATTGAAAATGGTAAAGGTGCTGTTTCTGCTATTTGTTCGAAACAAAAAGTCAGTGAGTTTATAAAAGCAAAAGAACAGGAGATGGCATTTGCTTTATCCCCTTCACAGAAAAAAGCTATGACAACCTTCCTAACCTCAACAGACCGATTTATTGCCATTCAAGGGTATGCAGGAACTGGTAAAACCACGATGCTACGTTTGACTCGTGAATTAGCATCTCTTCAGGGCTATGAAATTCGTGGTATTACCGCAGGCTCGGCAGCCGCCAATGAACTGCGCCATAAAGGAGGGTTAAATGCTTCTACCTTTGCAAGAGAGTTAGGGAGATTGCAAAATCAGAAACAGGACTTAAGTAAAACCATATTTGTGGTGGACGAAGCCTCTATGTTATCTAATCCACAAGGACATAAAATCATCAAACTGGCAGAACAGTTTAATACCCAGTTAAAGATCATTGGCGATAAAGCCCAGCTTCCTTCCCCATCCAGCGGGAAATTATTCTCTGTCATTCAAGATTATGGGATTAAAACCGTTGCCATGACGGATAATCTTCGCCAGAAAGACTCAGAATTAAGGGAATCAGCAATTCATGCTGGTAGAGGTGAAATCTATGATGCCGTTGATAAGTTAACTCATGTGGAAACGCTTGATACTTATTTAAAACGGGTTGATTATATTTCAAGTAAATGGTTGTCATTAACACCAGAAGAACGCCAAAACACACTATGCTTTGCCCCAACGCACAGAAATCGCCAGGATATAACTCAGATTTTACGAAACGCTTTAATTCAAGAAGGGACACTAACCGGACAAGAGCATCTGCAACCCATATTAAAAGAACGCAATTTAACTGGAATTAAGCTCAGAAATGCAGCTTATTATAGTCAAAACGATATCATTCGTTTTAATCATACTATTCAGCGGTATAACATCAAAGCAGGAGATTATTTAACTGTTGGGCAGGTCACTAACAAAAACAAGCATAATAATACACTGATTCTTAAGCATGAAAATGGTCAAGCCATAAAATTTAAATTGTCCTCACTACCTGAATTTAGAACTGAAAACAAAGATTTGGAACGGCCTGTTGAAGTATATCGGCGAGAACAATTGAGTCTAATGGCCGGTGATCAAATTCAATGGAAACGTAATTCTGAACACAATGGTATTCGCAACTCTGAATTGGCAACCATCAGACAAATCAACAATGAGGGAATAACAATCATAACGGAAGACAATCAAACCCTACACTTACCTCACGGAGCAAAAGAACTACGACATCTTGATCATGGCTATGTACTCACGACCTATGCTACCCAGGGAAAAGATAAAAAAAGAGGTCTTGGCCTTATTGAAAGCCAAAACCGATTTGCATCAACCATCCAAAACTATTACGTGGAAACAACCCGTGGTATTTGGGAAATGATAGTAGTCACGGACGATAAAGATCATCTGGTTAAAGCCATTACCACCAATAACAGTGACAAGTACTCCTCAATGGATATGGTTGATTCAGATACTCTGAAAGCTCATGAAGCACGTTTTAAAGAGCACAAAAACAGCATAGTCTTACAAAATGCCATTGAAAAAAAATTATCGAAAGAACAGGACTGGAAGGGCTTGGAACAGACAGTAGAAACCTATGTTCAATGCAAACAACAAGGGGAAGATCGAAAAGCGGCAAAATTAGCATTTGCCATTGTGAATGATCCCAAATTGTATCGCCTTGCCAAAGAACGCTTGGGTTTTGGTGTTAGTACCTATCGGCGTGAAGCCCTGCGTTTCCAAACCTCGAAGTTATTACATTCACTACCCAAATCAGAAAGGCAGGATTTTTCTACTGTCAGGCAGTACGTGTTTTTAAACCAACAAATCCTTAAACGAAGTCAGCATATCAATGCCCAATCGTTGGATAATGGAATTTCAAATCAGAATAAACAAGCTCTGCAACAACAGTCCGCTAAACGCAATGCAGTAGCTTTTGTAATTAGTAGGGATCTGGAGCGTTATAAACCTTATTTGCAGCATTTTTCCATCGGAGAACTAAACCGAATTGGATTGCCACAGCATGAATATGGCAAGGAATTTAAAAAAGCACAGATGCGCCTGGAATCACTTGGCAAGCAGGCAACAAGGGACTTAATACGTACCAATATTTCGCTTTATTTAAACGCACAAGGCGAAGAGAAAGAAAGGCTTGCAGTCCAAATTAAAAGAGAATCCAAGTTATCACATTCTTTTGTTTTAACCCATGCAAAAGAATTGAATCAAAAGCCTGAATCATTATGGCAATCCATACATAAAGATGCGCGTTTGCATAGCGATAAATTGTTTCGAAATGGATTAAGTGCTGAGGGAAGATTGGCGTTCGATAACATCAAAGCCTATAAAGCATTACAGCTTGAGCTTAGAGAAAATTGGTCAGCAAGTTTAAAAGAAGCGGGAAACAGTGAAGGGAAGAGTAGTAATCCAAAATCTATTGAGTTACTCACCCGCCGCAATGAGTTAGCTCACGAATTGATGCAAAACAAAGCCATGCCTGAAATAGCCTCTTATTTCAAGCTGGATTTGGCAAAGTTAGCAGTACAAACAGAAAAACAGCAGTATCGGGAAAACATCAAGCAATTTACGGCAAGTAAGTCTAATTTCAAAACACGTCTTGCAGTAATTAATGAGATTAAAAATGATATCACTGGCCATTATCCCTTTATTAAAGAAGCAAATATTGAATCTAAAACCCTTAGTAAATATCTACGAGTTACCGACAGAAAGGAACGATTATCTAATATTTCTTCACCTGAGAAAAAAGACTATCAATGTTTCCTGACTTACAAAAAAGCCAGTATGCAAACTTACAGGCTTTGGCAGCAGGCGCACCTTAATAAAGCTGATGGCAATGTACAAAATAACAAGCTGATATCAGCAGCAATCAGTCAGTCATCAAAACGTGATGCATTGGCTCATCAATTAAAAGGCTCAAAGTACCTTGATTCAATTTTATCCTATGAAAAAGGCAACAAAGAAAAGCTGTTAGCCCAGGCTAGCAACCACCAAATAAAATTGCGTGAAATTAAGGAGCTAAATGAAGTCGTACACACACTATCAATGCAGTTCCCTAGCGTCACAAACTCTAATTCTGCAAAAGAAATATCAGCCTGGAAAAAGAACTGGTTATCTCTTTCCAGTCATATGAAGCAAATTGAAAAGGGCAGCGGTTATCAATTAGCTTTGCAAGAATATCCATTGAATGTGTCATCTGTAAATACAATTAATAAGGAATTAGAAAATAACTACGATTTTAAGCCAGAAACGATCACCCAAAAATCATTGCAATCAACCAATCCGGTCTTACAAAAAATCCAACAATCTGCACAATTTTTGGATGCCAGAATTATTAATGAAGCTCTGATGGCCGACCCAGAAACTACCTATAAAACAATCTGGGGTGAGCCAAAAACACAAAACTCCAGAGAGTTACGTTATTCTGGTGGCTTAATTGTAAGCTTGAAAGGCAAGGACAAAGGCTTATGGCATGATTTCAGTGACGGAATAGGAGGCGCGCCGATTCAAGCGATTATTGCTAGAGATAAGCTGTCCTTTAAAGAAGCACTCTCTCAAGCTGCGTCCATGGTAGGCATAAATCAATTAGAAAACCTTTCCATATTCATAAAAGCCCCCATTTCCAGTAAAAATGAATTACAAAAATTAAATGACCTTGAAAAGAAGAACAAAGTAATTTCTGCAAAAAGTATCTGGGATGGTTCTATTCTTGCAAAGGGAACATTGGCCGAAAAATATTTAAAACAACATCGGGGCATAGAATCCATTGATAAAATGGATATACGTTTCTGGCCCACTGGATCTCAATGGAAAAACTGCAATGAACAAGGATTATTGGAAGATAAAGTTAATAAAATCCCAGCATTAATCATTGCTGCAAGAAATGAAAAAAATGAACTAACAGGCGTTCAACGAATTTATCTGGACAAGCAAACAGCCAGTAAAAATAAATTCATGGACAACCCAAAGCTATCCAAAGGAATCATAGACGGCAGTTGTGGCGTTATTCAAAAAGGAATGCAAGGATCCCGCCTTTATATCGCCGAAGGTTTTGAAACAGGTGCTTCCATCGCTCTCGCGGACAGCAAAGCCACAGTTTTATGCTCCTTTGGCGTTTCAAACATGAAGAACTTAAGCCCAATCATCAAAAAATTCCATTCAAAAGAAGTTGTTATTGCAGGAGATAATGATGGAGAGTTCGCTAAATCACAACAAGCCATCGAAAAAACAATTAATGCCTTTAAACAAGATAACTTAAGTGCCAGAGCAGTATTTCCCGATGGGTTGCAGGGAAAAGCAAAAACAGACTGGAACGATATTCATTTAAGCAAAGGGATTGCAGAAATCCAAAAGCAACTAATGAGAAAGGATATAGGAGCCATTTCCTCAATCGTTGATAAGCCAATTGAACTACCAAAAACAATTGCCGATTTTGTACAAATAAAGTCCATGAAGTTAAGCGGCAGCCAAATCATTTCCATTAGAGACAATGCTGCAACCATTGACAATAAAAGAGACTTAAATCAATTAGTCGCAGCTTACAACAAAAGTCAACAAGCATTAGAAAAATCTGGCTCCTTCACTCCTGAAAAAACACTGCCCACAAAAACAAGGAGTGAAATAGAAATGGATCGTTAGATACACCAACCATAGCATAGCGTATGCTCACACTGAAAATATCTGCCATTGATACTAAATCAGGTGTTCATATTATTTTTCTGTTTTAAACACATAATCTTAGAGAACCCCCAAAGGATATTGGGACAATCAAGGGACATAACCACTTCGGTAATTCAGTGCCTCAGACTCAAAAAATACCCGTTTGAACTATAATTAAACACATCGGGTCTTATTTATAGAGGGCAAAGGATGGCCAAACTAAATCCAATTTCGTTTGAAGAAGCATTAGAGAATTCAACCAACAAAAATAGATCCATATTGTTGGGTAATGGCTTCAGTATTAGTTTATGTGAAAATTTTGATTATAAATATCTATACAAACAAGCACAAAAGTTAGCAGATGAAGGGGAGATATCCATAAGTAAGAGCATCAAAAATCTATTTGATGACATCAATACCTGCGATTTTGAGAAAGTGTTGGACCATTTAAATATAACTATAGAAACCATAAAACATTATCCTAAAGCGGAATTACTCAACAGAACTCTCAATAAGGATAAGGATAATCTAATTGCCGCTTTCTACAATACAATAAACTCTGTTCATCCCAAATTCCAAAGCGACATTTCTCCTGGTACTTTCATAGCATGTTTAAAAATATTATCAAACTTTAACAAAATATTTACTACAAACTATGATCTTTTACTGTATTGGATAATTATGAATAGGACTAATCAACATTTAGACCTGTTCAATTTACATGATTTTGACTTTTCATCATTACCACATGACGATGGATTTACGCGTGATATGAATACCAATGATTTTCCAAAATGGAATAATAATCTTTCAAGGGGTCCGCAAGATGTTTTTTACTTACATGGAAGCTTATTCATTATTAATGCTATAGAAAATTTTATTAAGATTAATAACGATAGCAAAGACGGGCGCATTTTAGAACAGATAGATAAATGGTTGAAGGATGACCAGCAACCATTAATTGTTTTAGAGGGTAATTATAAAGATAAGGCTAAAAAAATTTATAGACACTCATACCTTCGATGTTGTCTAAATGCTTTATCTACTTTAAAGGGTGATCTATTTTTAATCGGCTTTTCAATAAACGATGAAACGGACAAACACATCATTGAAAGCATTCAAGAATCTGTGATTGAAAGGGTTTATGTTGGGTACTATAAAGAATTAGATAAAGATTTTGAAAAAAGAATAAAACAATTATCGTATACAAATGACCCAAGCAGAGAAAGAGAACTATTTATTTTCAATACAAATGAAGCAATACAATGGAAAGCTATTAAGCTAGTTACTAAAGGTAAATAGTTATCTACAACTGTCCCATATGTGTCCCATAATCCGGATGGTGATTTTGAAAACAACCTATAACCATTGGTATACCTGGTGCCGCTGCGCGGAATCGAACCGCGAACCTTTTGAATATTAATCAGAAGAATTGAGTTCATATATATATGATAAAACTCAATATTTGAGTTTGTATTATATATTCAGGGGCAATTATGGGGTACTGCATTTTTGTCTGTAAGCAAAAACAAACTTATTTGTTTGATTTTTTGCCTCATTATTTTACTTTTAGCGAATCGAAATGGGTGGCGCAAATGCCTTTAGTAGAGTTTACCTACTAGGAGGTGACCGCCAGTAAGACCGAACATAAATGGGATCGCTGTATAGCTTTCTCCAATGTTGCCTTACAAAAACGGTTTTTTTGCTATGTAGCATCAAGTACTCCTTCAGTTACTTCCCTAGTAAATCCTAGGTTTTGAGCTTTATTGCCCTGTTCCAATAGCAATTTTCTCAAAGTGAAATAACATAAGGCGGAGCGCCACTGTTTAATTATAGAGCATAAATGAGTCCTAATTTTCTAAACTAGACTAAAATTAGATAAAAAGGATAAATAATGATAAAAAATAGTGAAAAGGAATCAATAATCCGCATTAGACCATTTTTAAAATGGGCCGGCGGTAAGTTCCAGATAATAAATAAAATTCGTGCGAGCCTACCTAAAGGGGCTCGTTTGATTGAACCGTTTGTAGGTTCAGGAGCAGTTTTTTTAAATACGAACTATAACAAGTTTATACTCGCTGATATTAATGCTGATCTAATTAACTTGTTTGAACATTTGAAGTTTGAAAAGCATGATTTTATCCATTTTTGTAAGCAATTTTTTACTGCTGAATTTAATAAAAAATCAACCTTCCTATCATTGCGTACAGAATTTAATTCAACTACAGATAGCCACTTGAAGGCTGCACTATTTATTTATCTCAATCGTCATGCTTTTAATGGCCTCATGAGGTACAACAGTTCTGGCATGTTTAACACGGCTTTTGGGGATTATAAAAAACCTTATTTTCCAGAAAATGAAATGTTGGTTTTTATTCAAAAAGCGGAAAAAGCAGAATTTAAATGTGCTGATTATAGCGTAATTATGGGAGAAGCTATTAAAGGAGATGTAGTTTATTGCGACCCCCCATATGTTCCATTATCTGCATCAGCCAATTTTACAAAATATCATTCCACAGCTTTTGGACAAGAAGACCAGAGACGATTAGTTGAGTTAGCTAAAGAACTGGCTGCGAAGGGGATTCCTGTAATTTTATCTAATCATGATACGGCTTTTACTCAGAATTTATATCAAGGATCAAGCATTATCAGTTTTGAGGTGCAACGGAATATCAGTTGTAACGGGAGCACAAGGGGACGAGCACGTGAAATGCTTGCCCTATTTAATTAGGGGTGTTGCCATGAAGCAGGGTGGTTCATATGCAAATAGTAGCGGAAAGGTTCTTGAGGGATTAGTAGAGTTCGCTCTAACAAAAAAGGGCTTTACTGTAACTCGTTATAAGGATTGGAAATTAAACCCTTCGAATTTTGGCGAAGAGCTATTATTAAAAAATGTGCCATATGAAGGAATTTATAAACATGCCAGTACCACCGAGTTTGTCTTAATATCTAAGGCATATAACTTAAATACAAGAATTGAATGTAAATGGCAACAAGTTTCTGGGAGTGCTGATGAAAAACTACCTTATTTGTTTTTGAATTGTTCTGAAAAAATGTTTGAGCCCCATATTATTATTTTACTTGACGGGGGTGGTTCAAAGACTGGAGCAGTAAATTGGCTACGTGAGGAGTGTGATAAATTTAATTTAAGCCAGTCAAATGCTTCAAAACGGCAAATAGACTTAATGGATATGACCGATTTTGTTAAATGGGTTAATACAGTTTTTAAATAGAGATGAGAATATTGAATAAGAGAGTTTCCATGCAATATCAGCCAATTATGAAGCAAATAAGAGCGGCCATCTCCAAAAATGATGCTGATCAATTATTGAATATTACTTCAGCAGATTGGGTAATGGTTTATTTATATACAGATCATATTTTCCTAAACTCATTTACCGTTGAGCAAGAAAATTTTGATTTATATGATTCAGATGAGATTTTGTCCTTAGATTTTCCTTTAAAAGAGTCTTCGATTTCTTGCTTCAAGCATAGCGAAGATGATGGTTATAGTAGTTCAATGGAAGTTTCACACGAGTTTGGTTTAGATAATAGCTTAATGTGGCCACTTTTCTTCAGTCGTGCAAACTATAAAGATGGGAAATTAATTACCCAATATGAATTATTACAACATTTTGTTCATGCTAATGGTTTGTATTTGGATAATGAAAAGGGTACTTTCAATTTAATAAACGAGGATGGTGATGTAGAACCAAGGGCATTAATAATAGTTGAGCAGAATTTTAATTTAATACTTTTTGAAAGAAAAGCATTAGATTATTACTTGGGTTATGCAAATCATTTTTTAGTACGTTTTTTTGAGTTAAAAGAATTAGAGAGTCCTCTGCAATGGAGTATTAGTAGTTTACAAACTTCAAGAATCAAACGAAGAATTTATGAATATGAAGATATACCACGGTTTAAAGGTGCAGAGGTAATCCAAACAGTCTATTCAATTGAGCAGATTGAAAAAGGCGATCCTAAGAAATACGAGAATTTTATTATTACTGATTTTAAAAATAGTAAAATAGTCGAATGGTCTTGTGCTCCAGAAATGCTTGATAATTACTATAAAGATACTGGTAAACCTTTTCAGACAAGCCCAGCATTTTTTAATCCAGAAGTATTGTCTAAATATAAAAATAATCATGAGAAATATGAGGTCAGAGATCGGGGAATTCATTGCTATGGAAGTTGGAGTTTGAAGTCTTACTCAATAAATGATGAAGGACAGGTGCACGCTTATATTTATTGTTTAGGGCAATTACCCCATAAAGAACAGCTTCATTGGAAGCAGTATAATGAAGAGCCAAAAGCGGGGATTTCAAAAGTCGCTTATAACACGGATTTTTTAGCTGAATTCGATGAAGAAGAAAGTTCTCTTAGAGCGATAAAACAAAAATTAGCCAATTTTCCTCCTTATTCTTTAGATAAGGAAAAATTTGTATTATGGGCTCCTAAAGGGGGTGATATTGATATGCTATTAAAGCAGATTCACCCAGTTATTACTGATATCAAAAAAGAGTATTTAGATTATTTGTTGAATTTGACTATTTTAGTTATTGATGGATTACAGGAAAAGGTCATTCGTAGATTAGTAAATGCTGAAGAGAATAAGAGGAGCCTTGAGTGTTTGGAGATACTTTTGAAAAACTGGGGTTCTCCAAATGCAGATAAGATAATGAAAGCACTAAGGTGCTTGCAAGCTAAAAGAAGTAAATATGCTGGCCATGGTGGTGGTAAAATTGATTTTGATATTAAAGAGGATTCTTTGGCAATTACTTATGAAATTAATGAGGCTATACACTTGTTAAGTGAGGAAATTGATAAAAATAGCAGGTAAAGGAATTTATTTTAAATGCCCCATGTTATTGGGATGAGTTGCTATTTGTTATTTCTGAGTGCCCCATCAGTGCCCCTCAGACCGTTTCAGTTTTTACTACTCGTAACTACTTGATTTTATTGGTGGGCCCACTAGGACTTGAACCTAGGACCAACGGATTATGAGGAGTATGTTAAAAGTCTAAGGGCAAGATAAAGCTATAGTGATTCCTGTTGAATACCTTTTAATTTATTAAATTTGTTTAAGGTATCTTTGGTTATTTGAACGATTTTATCATCATCAAAATTAAATTTATCAACGGCAATTTCTTTGATGATGCCATTAATTTGAATAATGAGTTTTTGGCAATACTCTTCAATGTTTGTAGTCTTCTGCTCATCTTTATTATCAGACTTACTGTTCATCACCATCAGTCCAATTTCAACAAGCCGTGTTGTCGTATAAGAGAGTGAATCATTCTCCTTACCGGCTATTTTAATTATTTGTTTATGAAGATTGTCAGGTAAGGTCACGGTGATTCTAGCCATAATATAACCTCTTTTTCGATTGTGTTGGATGTCTGGCTGATGCATCCATGCACGCCACCCCTAATTACAATTAGATCATATTAGGCTATATATTTCAACTGGTTACGAGTGTCAGTATGCAGATCTGCATCAGATAAATCTGACAAAATATTTAAAAGTGATGCACATTTGCATACTGGTTTTTGATTGCTATTTAGCAAATATTTAGTGTTTCGTAGCCGATTCTTGCAAATATGATTTTATATTGAATAAATACAATGAGTTACACACACAGCAACCAGTTGCGAAAGGTGTGGTGCGACAAGATAAGTCGCTGTTTTGAGTTGTTAATCGGAAGGAATTTCGAAAACCATTTGTATCGTCAGATGAACCTACGGGAGTTAATAAAGCCTCCCTGACAATGTAGTGAAACTACAGCTGAAGGGCTGATAGTGAGATGTTAACATCCGAAAGGAAGTAAATCTACCTGATAGCCAAAATCGGGATAGCTACTAGGTAGCTGGTATGGTGAACATAAGTGAATCTGTGATAAAGGTCGTAACTCGCAACAAGCGCAATTGGCTGAATCGCTTGAACCAAAAGGTACGAAAGGTAGCTGGGGAAATCACACGAACCCCACACGATTACGAAACTTTCCGGCCGAGAGCAGACACCTAACCCGGCATTACTTGAACAGCGGAACTTGGAAACCCTATATTTCTCTTCGTAAGAAGACAGTAGCCTGCAAAGGCTGCCTATGGAAGTGTAGGCTTGGGATATCGGAAAAAGCGAAGGCCAATTTGTAATGAGTTGGATACGGGTTTCAATGTCACCCGGTCTGAAAAGAAGCCCACGTCCGATTGGTCTTTCATTGCGAAAGAATTTGCAGAATTTGTAGAAGTGAGGAAAGCAAATGACGGATAATTTATTATCTGGTGCGCCTGACGCATTCATCTTAAATACAAAGTGGGATCAGCTCGACTGGCCTAGTATTGAGAAAAATGTATACAGACTTCAAGTGCGTATCGCAAAGGCAGTGAGTAATAAACAGCACGGAAAAGTGAAGTCATTGCAATGGCTGCTGGTTAATTCCATCAGCGCAAAACTTCTTGCAGTGAGACGAGTAACGACAGCAAAAGGAAGCAAGACGCCTGGTATTGATGGTGTTGTTTGGACAACATCAGAAGAAAAATGCGAGGCGGTGCGCAACCTAAAAGCAAGAGGGTATAAGGCAACTCCGCTTCGAAGGATTTACATCCCGAAGAAGAATGGAAAAGAGCGTCCACTAAGCATACCCACTTTGAAAGATCGGGCAATGCAAGCACTCTATTTGTTAGCATTAGAACCCGTTGGAGAGACTACAGCTGATCTAAATTCCTATGGATTTAGACCAAAGCGAAGTACTCATGACGCGATATACCAGTGCTATGCAACCTTGGCACGGAAAAATTGCGCTCAATGGATTTTAGAAGGCGACATTAAGGCCTGTTTTGATG